>JAEYPY010000002.1 GCA_023410295.1 Pseudomonadota bacterium
AAGATGCGCGCGCAATTCGCACACGTGTTTCGCATCCGTGACGGCATGATCCGTGAATTCCAGCAATACGCCGATACGCTGGGCACGGCGCGGGCGATGCAGGCCTAGCTACTGAGCTTCACCCAGGCGTCTTCGTCGATCACCTTGACGCCGTGCCTTTCTGCTTCCGCGAGCTTGGAGCCCGCGCCGGGCCCGGCGACGACGAGATCGGTCTTGCTCGACACGCTGCCGGAGACTTTCGCGCCGAGCGCGATGGCGCGGGCCTTGGCTTCATCGCGCGTCATCTGCTCGAGCGTGCCGGTGAAGACGATTGTCATGCCGGCGACTTTGCTTGAGGTTGCCGCGCGCGGCTCGTCCTTCGGCGTCACGTGCTTCAAGAGGCGGTCGAGCGCGGCGCGGTTGTGCTTTTCGGCGAAGAATTTCACCAAATGCCCGGCGGCGACCGGGCCGACGCCATCGGTGCGGGCGAGATCGTAGTAATCCTCCCCCGGCGCCTGCTTGGCGGCTTTCTTGATTGCGGCGATGGTCTCGGCCAGCGAGCCATAATCCGTAACAAGCGCATCCCAGACCTTGGCGTTCACACCTTTGACCTTGGGTGCTTCACCGCCGGCCTCGAAGAGATCGCCGCCCCGAGGCGCCTTTAGCGCGTCGGCCGCCGCGATCAGATTGGCGCGCGCGCCATCGCCGACGCCTTGCACGCGTTCGAGTTCTTCGTACGCCTCGCCCGGGCGCGCCTCGACGGCGCGATCGACAGCGTCGCGGAAGGCGCTCCAGCTTTCATAGCGCCGCGCCAGCACGCCGGCCGTGGTTTCGCCAATGTCGCGGATGCCGAGCGCATAGATGAAGCGCGAGAGTTCGACCTCGCGGCGCGCTTCGATCGAGGCGATGAGATTGGCGACGCTGCGCTCGCCATAACCTTCGCGTTCGAGGATGGCGGCCTTGTGCTTGGTGAGCGTGAAAATATCGGCCGGCTCTTTGATAAAGCCGAGCTCGAAGAACTCCTCGATCTGCTTGATGCCGAGGCCTTCGATGTCGAAAGCGCGGCGCGACACGAAGTGGCGGAGGTGTTCGATGCGTTGATAGGGACACGCAAACTCGCCGCTGCAGCGGCGCACACTGCCCTCTTCCGCCGAGACGGGCGTCTTGAGCGGACATGGGCAGGTTTCGGGAAATGCGTAGCGCCGCGCGCTCTTCGGCCGCTTCTCCAGCAGCACGTCGACGATCTGCGGAATGACGTCGCCGGCGCGCTGCACGACCACGGTATCGCCGATGCGCAAATCCTTGCCGCCGCGGATCGGGCCGCCATCGGCGCCGACGCCGGCGATGTAGTCCGGATTGTGCAGCGTCACGTTGGTGACGGTGACGCCGCCGACGAACACCGGCTTCAGGCGCCCCACGGGCGTCATGGCGCCGGTGCGGCCGACCTGGATGTCAATGCCGTCGAGGGTGGTGGTCTGCTGTTCGGCAGCGAACTTGTGCGCGATGGCCCAGCGCGGCGAGCGCGAGACGAAGCCGAGCCGCTGCTGCAGCGCGAGCTGATCGACCTTGTAAACGACGCCATCGATCTCGTACGGCAAATCTTGTCGGCCGGTGAGAATATCGTCGTAGATCGCCAGCAATTCGTCCGCGCTCTTCGCGCGCTTGATGCCCGCGAGCGGGAAGCCAAGCTTGGCCAGGCGCTGCATGGCTTCGTACTGCGTTTCCGCCAGCGGCTCGGAAAGTTCGCCCCAGCCGTGCACGAAGAATCGTAACGGACGCGACGCGGTGATCTTAGGATCAAGCTGGCGCAACGCTCCAGCGGCGGAATTGCGCGGATTTACATAGGTCTGCTTGCCTTCGGCTTGCAGCTTGGCGTTCATTTTCGCGAACGCGCCCTTTTCCATGTAAACTTCGCCGCGCACTTCGAGCACGGCGGGGGCGCCCTTGATGGCGTGCGGAATGTCTCCGATGGTGCGAAGGTTGGCGGTGACGTCCTCGCCTTCGCGGCCATCGCCACGCGTCGCGCCTTGAACGAACGTGCCGTTTTCGTAGCGCAGCGAGGCGGAGAGCCCGTCAATCTTGGGTTCGGCAGTAATGACAGGCGGCGCACTCAGATTGAGAAAGCGCTGCACGCGTTGGACGAACGCCTGCGCATCCTCGGGATCGAACGCATTGTCCAGCGACAGCATCGGCGCGCTGTGACGGACCTTGCCGAACTTTTCCGCCGGCGCCGCGCCGACGCGCATCGACGGGCTGTCATCGCGCACCAGTTCAGGAAAACGCGCTTCGATCGCGGAATTGCGGATGCGCAACTGATCGTACTCGGCGTCGGAAATCTCCGGCGCGTCCTTGGCGTGATAGAGCTGATCGTGACGCATGATCTCACGCGCCAGCCGCTCAAGCTCGGCGGCGGCTTCCTTAGCGGTGAGTTTGTCGGTTGGCTTATCAGTCATCAGGCACGTCAGTCGTCAGATGTCAGCAGGTCATACCCTGACACCCGATATCTGACACCTGATACCTGATCAGAAAATCGCCCCGAACGTCCGGCCGAACCAGCCGCGGCGCTCTGCTTCTTCCTGCGCGACGGGCGCGACGCCGGAATCGGTCATCAGCGTATAGGAGCGCTGGTACCATTCGTTGCCCGGGAAGTTGTGACCGGAGATCGCCGCCATGCGCTGGGCTTCTTCAGTCATGCCGACCGAGAGATAGGCTTCAACTAGGCGGTGCAGCGCTTCCGGCACGTGCGAGGTGCGCTGGTAGTTCTGGTTCTCGATCACATTACGGAAACGGTTGATGGCGGCGAGGTGCTGGTCGCGTTGCAGATAGAAGCGGCCAACCTCCATCTCTTTGCCAGCCAGCTGGTCGTAGACCATATCGAGCTTGAGCCGCGCATCGCGCGCATACGGGCTATCTGGATAGCGGCGCACCACGTCGTTGAGCGCGGTCAACGCACGCTCAGTCGTGCCCTGGTCGCGGCCGACGTCGAGGATCCGCTCGAAGTGGCAGATCGCGATCAAGTAATAAGCGTAAGGCGCGCTTTCGTTGCCCGGGTGCAGTGCGACGAAGCGCTGCGCATCTTCGATCGCATCGTCGTAATCATTGCTCTGATAGTGCGAATACGCCTCCATCAGCATGGCCCGGCGCGCCCAGGACGAATACGGGTGCTGACGTTCGACTTCCTCGAACATGCGGATCGCATCGCTCCAGCGATTACGGTCCATGTACGAAGCGCCGCGGTTATAAAGCTGCGCCACAGGCTCTTCGACGTATTGGACGTCTTCGCGGTTGTCGCGGAACGTCCCGCATGCGCCGACCCCGCCGGCCAACATGACGGCGGCGAGGGCTTGCGCGATCTGCTTGTGTCGAAGGTTCATTTACCTGGCCTCTTCTTGCTCAGGGCGGCGCGCCGCAGCTCGAGCGCCCTCGCCTGATACAGGATGAAGCCGCCGCCGCAAAGCACCTGCGGCTGTCGCACGAACAGCGGAAATCAGCTGGCTGCAGCCACCATGGCGGGCGCGGGCATATGGCCCGCCTCGGCCGTCGTTTCGTACTCCCAACGCCATGCTTCCGGCGTCTCGAGCAGTGCGCGCACGAGGTGAGCGTTCAGGGCATGGCCCGGCTGGTCAGCCACAAAGCGGCCACAAATGGGGCCGCCCGCGAGTGAAAGATCGCCCACCGCGTCGAGCAGCTTGTGACGGACGAATTCGTCATCGAAGCGAAGTCCTTCCGGGTTCACCACGCGACCGGAATCCACCACCAGCGTGTTGTCCATCGAAGCGCCGCGGCCAAGGCCGGCGGCGCGCATGGCGTCAACGTCGGCCATGAAGCCGAAGGTGCGCGCATTGGCGATGTCGGCCAGGAAGCTCTCCGGCGTCAGCTGCACGCAGCGGCGCTGCACGCCGATGGCAGGATCGACGAAGCGGATGGTGACGTCGAGCTCGAGGCCCTCGAACCCGTTTGAGGGCAGCAGCGCGGCGCTCTTGGCGCCCATGCGCACTTCGATCGGCTCGAGGATACGGATCACGCGTTGGGGCGCATGCTGGACCTTGAGACCAGCGTTCTGCAGCACTTGCACGAATGGCGCGGACGAACCGTCAAGGATCGGCAGTTCCGGGCCGTCCAGTTCGACGATCAGGTTATCGATGCCGAGACCGGCGCAGGCCGACATCAGGTGCTCAATGGTGGCGACCTCGACGCCCGCCTTGTTGGCGATGGCGGTGCAGTTGCGGGTCTGCGAGACGTGATCGGCATGCGCGCGAACAGCGTTATCCACACCCCGCACGTCGCTCCGGACGAATACGATGCCGGTGTCCACCGGCGCCGGCGACAGCGCCATGCGCACGTGCGTCCCGGAATGGACGCCAATGCCCGCACACACAGCCGGGCCTGCTATAGTTTGCTGACGGCGCACGTAATTCACCCTCTTGTCCCCCCGCAGGGATTTGGGCCCCCCGACCCGAACCTTCCTCTAAGGCGCCAGTTCCTGCCTCCACAACACACGTTGCGTTACGGTTTGTGACCGTTAACAAGTGTGGCGTAAGAGGTTGAAATATGGGCGAAGATCGTCCGCTACCACGCTCGCCCGAAGCGCTCTTGGAACAAGCTGCGGCGGGCGGCCAGGGCGCAGCTTTGGCGGCACGGCGGGCGGCGGTGCTCGCCGAGCGCGAGAACCCGGAACTCGCCCTTAAAGCGCTGGCGCTGGTAGCCCGGCTGGAGCCGCTTGATCCGGCCCCCCGCCTCGCCGCAGCCCGGCTCCACGCGGAACAAGGTAACGTCGCCGCCGCCCAGGCTGAGGCGACCACGGTCCTGCGCGAGGCGGTCGATGAGGCCGCGCGGGCGCGGGCGGCTTTCATGCTCGGTGAGATGGCGCGGATGGACGGCGACCACACGGCGGCGCGGGGGCACTACCAACTCGTGATGCAGATCGAGGATCAGCTGCTGGCAGGGAACCGCGGCGATCCGACCGCCGCCCGCTGGTATGCCCGTGCGCGCGGCCGCACGGCCGAACTC
>JAEYPY010000038.1 GCA_023410295.1 Pseudomonadota bacterium
CCTGCTCACGCCGCAGTGACGCGGGAGAGGCGCCAGTTCGGATCGGGCGAGCGCACGTCGCGCTCGAACGTCCACTTTTCGCGTGCATCACGGATGCCGTGCGCGCCTTCCGCCAGTTCCGCTTCGAAGCGGACGATTACCAGCGCACGCGCATCCTGGAGCGAGGCGTCGGAAATTTCGGCGCTCTTCAGACGCACGAGTTCAGGGCCGGCCTCGCCCTTTGCATCGCGCGCATCGATGGCGGCGACGTACGACTCGAACACCCGCGGCGTCAGCAGGTCACGCAGCGTTTCCTTATCGCCCTTGGCAAAGGCGCCGACGATCAACTCGTAGGCGCCCTTAGCGCCGGTGAGGAAGAAGTCGGCGTCGAAGCTGGGGTCGGCGCGAACGATCGCGGTAAGCCCCTCGCCCGCCGGCGTGGCCGCAAAGGTCTTCTGTGGCGCAGGCTCAGCGAGATCGGGGCCAATCGGGCCGCCCTGGACGGGCGCCGGGCGCGGCTCGGGCCGCTCAGCGCCGGTGCGCTTGCCGAGCGTGGTGTAGAGCCGGAACAGCACAAATCCGGCGATGAACGCCAGGATTAGGATTTCTAAGGTGCCTTGATCCAACGCCTTACTCCTCGGGCCCTTCCGCGGCGGCAAAAAAGCCACTGCCGGCCAAAGGCTAAAGATAATGCCAACAGCTGCGTTCCGCCACCATGGTTGCGTCGGACAGTCGAGCGCACCATGGTAGCGCCCTCCCCGCCTTCCGAGATGTGAGCTGGCTCATGAACACGCAACCGCCCCCCGGCGGCGCCCAAGTTCCGGCAGATTCGCCGCACCTCAGGGTGATCGCCCAGTACGTGAAAGAGCTGTCATTTCGTAATGGCTCGGCAGCCACGCAGCAGGCCTTCGAAATCCAGCCCCTGATCGATATGGGCGTGGAGGTGAAGTCGCGGCCGGTGGGCGACCGCCAGGACGTCAGCGAAGTCGATCTCTGCATCAGCGTGACGGCGAAGCGGAACGAGGACGTGATGTTCTCGGTCAGCCTCGTTTATGCGGGCCTCTTCCAGTTCGTGAATGTCCGCGCCGACGAGATGGAGCCGCTGATCTGGATCGAGTGCCCGCGGCTGCTCTTTCCGTTTGCGCGGCAGATCCTGGCGGAGATCACCCGCGAAGGGGGCTATCCCCCGCTGATGATCAATCCGATCGATTTCACGCCGCTCTATTGGGCTGAGCTGCAAGAGCGCCAAGCACGCGGCGACCAGCCGCTCGCCCAGCAGCCCAGCGCGGCATCCTCTTTCTGATCTAGCTGCCGGTTTTCAGCCACATCGCGTCTGGGCCGAGCTTGCCGATGAACTCGGCGTGTGCGGCCGCTTCTTCAGCCGTGCCGCGCGCGGGCAGCGGCGCCGGCCGCGGCTGACGGCGGACGAACTGTACTGGTCGCAGGATTGCCGCGCCCGACGTTGCGGCCTCGTCGGCACCGAAAGCGAGGCGCTGCTCGCGGCCGCCTTTGAGCTGCAAGTAGACTTCCGCGAGAATGCGCGCGTCGATTAAGGCGCCGTGGCCGCCTGCTCCTTTGCGCGCCGCGAGATCGAAGCCATAGCGATCGAGCTGGAAGCGCTTGGCCAGCGCATCCAGCGAGCACGAGGCGCCTGGGAAACGCTTCTTGGCGATCATCAGCGTGTCGACGAAACGTTCGCTTGCATGCTCGGCGCGGCCGAGGCGGCGCAGCTCGGCATTGATGAAGCCTTGGTCGAAGGCGGCGTTGTGCGCGACCAGCGGCGCATCGCCGATGAATTCGAGAAACTGCTCCGCGACGTCGGCGAAAGTCTTGTGCTGGGACAAGAACTCGCGCGTCAGCCCGTGGACGCGCACGACCTCTTCCGGGACGCTGCGCTCGGGATTGAGGTAGACGTGAAACTCACGGCCCGTACGCTCGAGATTGAAAATCTCGACGCAGCCGATTTCCACGACGCGGTCGCGAAATTGCGGCTCCGGGTGGTCCGGGAACACGCCCGTGGTTTCCGTGTCGAACACGATTTCGCGCATGAAAACCGCGCTAATCTGCTTCGCGCAGCGCGTCCAGCACCGCCCTCACCTGGGCGCGCGTGGCGTCAAAATCGCCGCCGGTGTCGATGACGAAATCGGCCCGGGCGCGCTTTTCCGCGTCCGGGACCTGACGGGCCAGGAGGCTCTCGAACTTTTCTGGCGTCATACCCGGCCGGGCCAGCACGCGCGTGCGCTGCACCTCCGGCGGGGCGGAGACGACGACGATCTTGTCGAACGCGCCAGCGACGCCGGTTTCGAACAGCAGCGGTATATCCAGCACCACGGCTTTGGCGCCGGCGTCGCGATTGCGCTGCAGGAAGTCGGCTTGTGCCTGACGCACCAGCGGATGGACGATGGCTTCAAGCCGCTTCATCGCCTCGGGATTGTCGACCACAAGCGGCGAGAGCGCGGCGCGATCGATAGCGCCGTCGCGCTCGACGCCGGGAAATGCGGCCGCCACCGGCGCGACAGCAGCGCCGCCGCGGGCGTAAAGCGCATGCACAGCAGCGTCGGAATCGAACGCGGGCGCGCCCTCCTCGGCGAACATTTTCGCGACGGTGGACTTGCCCATCCCGATCGAACCGGTGAGGCCGATGATGATCATGAGAGCGCCGCTAGCAGACGTTCGCGCGCCTTCTTGGCGTCCGGCTTGATGGCAAACCAAATTTCGAACGAGCGCGCGCCCTGATGGATCAGCATGCCGAGGCCGTCCATGGTGGTGAGATTGCGCGCGCGTGCCGCGGCGAGGAAATCGGTTTCGAGCGGGCGATAGACGATGTCGGCGCAGATCGCTTGCGGACGGCAGAACTCGATTGGCCATTCGCGCGAAGGCTGACCGCGCATGCCGAGCGTCGTCGTCTGCACAATGAGATCAGCCGCGCCGAAGCCGCGCTCGAGATCGTCCCAGCGCAGCGTCCGGCCGTTGCCGATGCGTGAGGCCGCCGTTTCCGCATTGGCCGGCGTGCGGTTGGCGAAGTGCACGATGCCGACATACGGGCTGAGCGCCTGGCCGATTGCCTGGGCCGCCCCGCCCGCGCCGAGGATCAGCACGCGGCGGACGCGCGTGCGCCAGTCCGGCGCGGCCTCGCTCAGCGCGTCGAGAAAGCCGGGGCCGTCGGTGTTGAAGGCCGAGAGCGAGCCGTCTTCTTCCCAGCGCAGCACATTGGCGACCGGGCCTTCGCTGCGGTCAGCTGCTGCGGCGGCGGCTTCCTTGTGCGGGACGGTGACGTTCATACCCGCAAAGCCTAGGCCCTTCATGGCGCGGATGGCCGCGAAGGCGCCTTCGGCTTTCAGCGGCAGCGCGACATAGACCGCATCCAGCCCATGATCAGCGATCCAGCCATTGTGCATTAGAGGCGACAGCGAATGGCTGACGGGTTCGCCGATGACGGCCAAGAGCTTGGTGGCGGCGGTGATGTTCACGCGCGGACAATTCCATGCTCGCGCAGAAAAGCGAGCAGCGGCAGCAGCGGCAGCCCCAAAACGGAGAAATAATCGCCTTCCACGCGTTCGAACAGCTGCGCGCCGAGGCCTTCGAGCTGATAGGCGCCGACGGAGCGCAACGTCCCCTCCCCGGCGCGGCTCATATAGTCTTCCAGGAAGGCGTCGCTGAACGCACGCATCTTGAGACGCGGCGTATCGACGTGACGCCAGATCACGGCGCCTTCGCGCGCGACGACCGCGGCGGTGATTAGTTCGTGGGTGCGGCCGCGCAGACGCTCCAGGTGCTGGCGCGCTTCGGCGATGTCTTTGGGCTTATCCAGCACCTCGCCCTCGACCGCGAGCATCTGATCGGCGCCGATCACAAACTCGGGCCGGCTACGTGACACGGAGAGTGCCTTGATCTCGGCCAAAGCATCGGCCTGATCACGCGGTTTGAGGCCGGCGGCGCGATAGCTCGCTTTCGCCGCTTCTTCATCGACGCGTGGCGACACGACCTCGAAGGTTAGCCCCGCAGCCTGCAGCATCTGCCGGCGGGCTGCGCTTCCGGACGCGAGAATCAGGCTCACGGGCCGCGATGCTCCGCCAGGAGATTGAGAACAGACGCCGCCGTCTCCTCGATCGATCGGCGCGTCACGTCGATGGTGGGCCAGCCTTCCCGCTCGAATAGCCGCTGCGCTTCCATGACTTCGCGGCGCACGGCGTCTTCATCGGTATAGGATCCAGCCCGCGTTTCCTTCATCGCCACGAGGCGGTTGCGGCGGATATGAATCAAGCGGTCGGCCGAGATGAGCAGGCCGACGACGAGCGGGCGCTGTTCCGCGAAGAGCTCTGGCGGCAGGGGCACGCCCGGCACGAACGGGACATTGGCCGCTTTGACGCCGCGGTGCGCGAGATAGACGCTGGTGGGCGTTTTCGAGGTGCGGCTGACGCCGACGAGAATCACATCCGCATCCGCCAGTTCGACGACCTGCTGGCCGTCGTCATGTTCCATGGCGAAATCGAGCGCATCGATGCGTTTGAAGTATTCGGCGTTGAGCTTGCGGGTCTGGCCGACGCGGTGGTTCAACTCCTGCCCCAGGTACCGCGAGGTCACGTCCAGCACCGGGTCCAGCACGGCGACGCAGGGCATGTTCATGCGGGCGCAGGCGTCCTCCAGCATGGCGCGGTGCTCGAGGTTGGAGAGCGTGAACATGACCACGCCCGGCGCGTCCTCGATCTCACGGACGACCCGGTCCAGCTGACGGGCCGACCGCACCAGAAAATAGGAGTGCTCGACCGGGACGATGTTATCAAACTGGGCGCAGGTGGCGCGCATGACGCCGGCCAAGGTCTCGCCGGTGGAGTCCGAGACCAGGTGGACGTTGAAATAGATCGCCAAACGTTCGCGCATGCGGCCCCACATATCAGCCCTGGAGGGTTTGTGGACAAGCTGTTGAACCAAAGGCGAGGAAGGACCGTAGCTCCCTCGGCGAAGAGCTAAGCGGCAGATTCACTCTGACGGCAGTGCCGATTCCTCCCCGGCCTTTCCACAACGCGACATCCTGCGCCTTAAGGAATCGCTGCGCCCGCTGGCGCCGTGGAAACGCAGGCGGCATAAGGCTCGGAGCCGGCGGCGCCGCTGGAACAAGTCTGTGAACAGCGTGGGGAGAGTAACCTTCTCCCGCTTTCCAGGTCGCTACAACAAACAAACCCCATTCAATCGGGTTTAAGAATTAGTTTTAGAGGAAGGCATGGCCGGTCGGGAAAAGACGCCTGCGCTCTTGCGTGTCTTGGGCGGGGAGAGGCTCGATCCTCCTCCGATCTGGATCATGCGTCAGGCTGGGCGCTATCTGCCCGAGTACCGGGAACTCCGGACCCGATCGAAGAGCTTTCTCGATTTTTGCTACTCCCCTGCTCTGGCGACCGAAGCGGTCATGCAGCCCTTGCGGCGATTTCCGCTCGATGCGGCGATTCTCTTCTCAGATATTTTGGTCGTGCCCGACGCGTTGGGTCAGAAGGTCTGGTTCGTCGAAGGCGAAGGGCCGCGGCTGGAGCCGCTGATCGGCAAAGAGAGCTGGGCGCTGGGCGATCCGGTCAAAGCCGTGCAGCGCTTGGCGCCGGTCTATGAAACCGTGGAACGGATCAGGACTGGCATTGCCGATGACGTTGCGCTGATCGGGTTCGCCGGCGGGCCATGGACTGTGGCGACCTACATGCTGCAGGGCCGCGGCGGCGATAAGGATGAAGCGCGGCGGGCTGTTTATGAGCGGCCGGACGATGTCGATGCCTTATTGGCGGTGCTGGTGGAAACGACAGCGCAGCATCTGGCGGCGCAAGTGAAAGCCGGCGCGGATTGTCTGCAGATTTTCGAGAGCTGGTCGGAAGGCCTGCCGCCGCCGCTTTTTCAGCGCTTGATTCTCAATCCGACGCGTAAGCTGGTCGCGCGCGTGCGTGAACTTGGCGTGAGCGCCCCCATTATCGGTTTTCCGCGCGGCGCCGGCGCGGCGATAGCGGCGTACGCGCACGAAACCGGAGTCAACGCGCTCGGCGTCGATACACAAACATCGGCAGACTATGCATTCCAAGTCGCGCCTGAAGGTATGGCGCTACAGGGCAATCTCGATCCGCAGACGCTCGTTGTCGGCGGCAAAGCGCTCGAAGATGCCGTGCAGGATGTGCTGATCGCCTTCAAAAGCGCGCCGCACATCTTCAATCTCGGCCATGGCATCACGCCGCAAGCCACACCGGAGAACGTCGCGCAGTTGGTGAAGCTGGTGAAAGGCGGCGCATGAGTGCGGTGGAAATGCACGAGCCTCAGCCCGAAAAGGATCAGGGCCCGGGTTTGCGCATCATGACTTCGCGCCGTGTCGCGATCATTCTGTTCAACCTCGGCGGGCCGGATTCACAAGAAGCGGTGCGTCCGTTTCTGTTTAATCTCTTCAACGACAAAGCCATTATCGGCGCGCCGCAGCCGTTTCGGTTTCTCATCGCCCAATTGATCTCACGCACACGCGAGAAGCTGGCGCGCGCCAATTACGCGCTGATGGGCGGCGGTTCGCCGATCCTGCCGGAGACGCAGAAGCAGGCCGCCGCGCTTGAAGCCGAAATGGCCAAGCGCGTCAGCAACGTGACATTCAAATGCTTCCCGGCAATGCGCTATTGGACGCCGTTTGTGAAAGACGCAGCGAAAGCTGCGAAGACTTGGGGCGCGACTGACGCGATCCTGTTGCCGCTCTATCCGCAATACTCATCAACGACGACGGCCTCATCGCTGCGCGCCTGGGAGCGCGCGTCTGACCTCCCCTGCTCGACCATCTGCTGCTTCCCTGCCGGCGGCGCTTTCGCCGAAGCACATGCGGAAGCCATTCTCGAAACTTGGCGCAACGCGGGTTCGCCGCCGCGCCCGCGCGTGCTTTTCTCGGCTCACAGCCTACCGCAGATCGTGATCGATCGCGGCGATCCGTATCAGTGGCAAGTCGAACAGAGCGTCGCCGCCGTGCGCAAACTCTTGCCAGCGGAGTGGGAAGCACGTGTCTGCTACCAATCCCGCGTCGGGCCCTTGAAGTGGCTGGGCCCCTCCACCGAGGAAGAGATCCATGCCGCTGGCCGCGACAAGGCGGGCCTCATCCTTTGCCCAGTCGCCTTTGTCTCTGAGCACGTCGAGACACTGGTCGAGCTCGACATTGAGTACGCGCAATTGGCCAAGCGCCTCGATCTGCCATTCTACCTGCGCGCGGCGGCGCCTGGCGCTGCGCCGCGCTTCATTGACGCGCTGGCCGACTTAGCCGAGAGGGCTTTGTCGGCGCCCGGTAAGCTGCAGTCCGAGTCGGGCGGTCGGCTCTGCCCGGCGGCGTTCGGGCTGTGCGCGCATGGGAGCGGGGGCTAATGGACCACGTGATCAGCTACGACCTTGCGCGCGGGTTGCACATCATTGCCGTCATCGCGTGGATCGCGGGCCTGCTCATGCTGCCGCGCTTCTACGCCTACATCACCGCGTCCCAGCCCGGCGGCGAGTTGGAAACCGCCATGCTCAAGGCGGCGCGAAGCCTTCGGGCCATCATCCTTGCGCCGAGCATGATCCTGGCCTGGGCCTTTGGCATCTTCCTCTTCTTCACCTACGTGACCGGCGACTGGAGCCGGCCCACCAACGAGGTGCTGGCGTCTGCGCCGACCTGGTTCTGGATCAAGCTGGTGCTGGTGGTGGGCTTGAGCGGCTACCAAGGCTTCCTATCTAGTGAGGGACGGAAGCTGGCTACGGGCCAGCGTCCTCGCTCCGAGCGCTTCTGGCGGCTGATGAGCGAGGTCCCGTTCCTGGTGGCCATCGCCGCCGTCCTGCTTGCGACACTCGAGCCCTGAGCCCCCGCTAACTGGAGCTTGACGCTTTGGGCGCAGTGTGGTGTCCATGAGCCCGCGTGCTTCGGCGCGCGCGCGACGGCGGCGCTGCTCATTCCTTCAATCCGCCGGAACCTCTTCCCTTCCAACGGCCTTGCCACGCGAACCCGCGCGCGAGGTCCGTTCCCCCGAGACGACAAAATACATGACTGAGACACAAGCACTCGAAGAGCTGACCTCGCTCACCCTGCAGGAGCTCAAGCGCAAGCCGGCCGCCGAAATTCTCGCGCTGGCCGAATCCCTCGAGATTGAGGGCGCCAACACCCTGCGCACGCAGGACATGCTGTTTTCGATCCTAAAAGCGGTCGCTGACCGCGGTGTGGAGATCGGCGGCGCCGGCGTGGTTGAAATTCTATCCGATGGCTTCGGCTTCCTGCGCTCGCCGCAAAGCAACTACCTGCCCGGTCCGGACGACATCTATGTCTCGCCGCAACAGATTCGGAAGTTCGGCTTGCGCACCGGCGATACGGTCGAGGGCCAAATTCGCGCGCCGAAGGACGGCGAACGCTACTTCGCGCTGACCAAGGTCAATTCCGTCAATTTTGAAGATCCTGATCGTGTGCGTCACAAGGTGCACTTCGACAATCTGACACCGCTCTATCCGACCGAACGGCTGAAGATGGAGCTCGACGATCCGACCATCAAAGACAAGACCGGCCGCATCATCGACATTGTCGCGCCGATCGGCAAAGGCCAGCGCTCGCTGATCGTCGCCCAGCCGCGGACGGGTAAGACCGTCATCATGCAGAACATCGCGAAGGCGATCGAAGCGAACCACCCCGAAGTGTTCCTGATCGTTCTTCTGATCGACGAACGCCCGGAAGAAGTCACCGACATGCAGCGCACGGTGAAAGGCGAGGTCATCTCCTCGACTTTCGACGAGCCGGCGACGCGCCACGTCGCGGTGGCGGAAATGGTGATCGAGAAAGCCAAACGCCTGGCCGAACACGGCAAGGATGTGGTGATCCTGCTTGATTCCGTTACGCGCCTTGGCCGCGCCTACAACACGGTCGTGCCCTCTTCCGGCAAGGTGCTGACGGGCGGTGTCGACGCCAACGCGCTGCAGCGTCCGAAGCGTTTCTTCGGCGCGGCGCGCAATCTCGAAGAAGGCGGCTCGCTCACCATCATTGCGACGGCCCTCATCGATACCGGCTGGCGCATGGACGAAGTCATCTTCGAAGAGTTCAAGGGCACCGGTAACAGCGAACTTCAGCTCGACCGCAAGGTCGCCGACCGCCGCATCTTCCCGGCGATCGATGTGCTGAAGTCCGGCACGCGGAAAGACGAACTCATCACGCCGAAGGAGCATCTGCAGAAGATGTACGTGCTCCGCCGCATCCTCTCGCCGATGGGCACGCAGGACGCGATCGAGTTCCTCTTGGACAAGCTCAAGGGCTCGAAGAACAACGACGACTTCTTCCAGTCGATGAACACCTAAGGCTCGGTCCAAACGAGCGGACCCGAGCGAGGGCGCGGCGCAAGTCGCGCCCTCTTCGTTTGCCGCGTCCGGGGATGACGGCGCGGCGCCGCGGTGCTACTTCCGCGACAACGGAGGGACCGCCCATGCTGAAAATCTACCACGCCCAAGGCGCACGCTCGCTGCGCGTTCTCTGGCTCTGCGAAGAGATGGGCGTGCCGTACCAGACGGCGGAAGCGTCCTTCTTCAAGCCGAGCGATGAGTTCAAAGCCGTCAATCCGCTGCGCACCGTGCCGGCGATGCAAGACGGCGATGTCAGCATGATCGAGTCCGTGGCGATGATGATTTACATCATGGCCAAGTACGGGCCGACCGATCTCGAAGTGAAGCCGAACGAGTCGGGCTATGGCGACTATCTGCAATTCCTGCTGTTCGGCGAAGCCGGCGTCGCCGCCTATGGAAATCCCCTCGTCGCCACGCGCTTCCTGGCGCCCGAAGACCAGAAGCAAAATTGGACGGTCGACTACCTCACCAACGCCATCGTCAAGCGGCTTGAGTTTGTGTGCGAGCGGCTGGGCGATAACCAATACGTCGCTGCGAACCGCTTCACTGCGGCGGATATCTCAGTTTCGTACATCGTCGCCGCGGCAAAGTTCGCGGGGATCGAAGATAAGATTCCCGCGCGTATGCGCGCCTATTACGACAACCTCGCGCAGCGACCGGCGTTCCAGCGCGCGGCCGTGGTGAAGTAATCATGGACCGCCCGCGTCCTCGCGGGCTTGGGTCGGATTGATCAAGCACCAGCGTGTTGTCGTTCGCGGCAGGCCGGCGAGAGGCCCGCGGTCTCTAGCTACGGCACAAGCACCAAGCTGCCCGTCGTCTTGCGGGCTTCGAGATCGCGATGCGCCTGGGCGGCATCTGCTAGCGCGTAGCGCGTTGGCGGTGCGATCTTCACCGCGCCCTGCTCAATCACATCGAACAGATCGCGCGCGGTTTCATCGAGTAGTTCAGGCGTCGCCACGTACGTAGCAAGCGTCGGCCGCGTGAGAAACAGCGAGCCCTTCTGCGCCAACACCAGCGGCGAAATCGGCGGCACGGCGCCGGATGCATTGCCGTAGCTCACCATCATCCCGAGTGGACGCAACGCATCGAGCGATGCATCCCACGTGTCCCTGCCAACGCCGTCGTAGACAACATCGGCGCCGACGCCGCTTGTGATTTCGCGCACCCGTTTGGCGATGTCGTCGCGGCCTTGCACCAGCACATCATCGGCGCCGAGCGCGCGCGCAATTTTTGTCTTCGCATCGCTGCCCGCAGTTGCGATCACGTGCGCGCCGAGATGCTTGCCCCATTGCACGAGAATCTGCCCAACACCGCCAGCCGCCGCGTGCACGACCATGACGTGGCCGCGTTCCACGCGAAACGTCTTGCGCAAAAGATAACGCGCAGTCATGCCCTTGAGCAGCGACGCCGCTGCAACGTCGAACGCAATCGTTTCCGGCAAATGCACGGCGCGATTTTCGTTGATGACATGCGCTTCCGCGTACGCGCCTAGAGCGCCGAGCGAATAAGCGATGCGATCGCCAAGCTTGAACCGCGTCACGCCCGCGCCGATTGCATCGACAACGCCGGCCGCTTCCTGCCCTAGTCCACTCGGCAGCGCGATCTTGTAGAGGCCGGTGCGATGATAAGTGTCGATGAAGTTCACGCCGATCGCTTCGTGACGAACGCGAACCTCGCCGGCGCCAGGCTCAGGCGTTGCAATGTCGGTGAGGGCCATCACCTCCGGCCCGCCGTTCTGCTCGATGCGGATTGCTTTCATCGTAGCGCCTCCATGCCGGACCTCATGTAGGCGCTAGCGTGCGTTTGCACAGCGAAGCGCGGCGTAGCCTTCTTCGCCGTCGGCGGCATCGAAATCGCGATAAGCTTCGGCGGCACGATCCACCGCCACGATCTGCGCGCCGATGCGCGCCGCATTGCTGTAATCGCGCTCCTCGCCGAACATGCCGAAGCGCGTTTCGACGCCGCGCGCCGCCAGCGCCTCAACCAGGCTCTGGGACGGCGCGTCGCTGCCGACCCAGGCGACGATGTGATCGAGATTCACGCCACGCCGCTCCAGCGCATCCAATTCGCGCGCGCTGGTGATGGTCGTGTAGATCATCGCCTCCGGCGCTAACTCCGCCAAGCGCGCGGCGGCGTTCACGCTGTAGGTGATGAACACCACGCGCCCCATAGCGCCCGCGTCGCGAACCTCGTGCAGGACATCCTCGAAGCGCACGCTGCGTTTGATGTCGAGTTCGAGGATGGCGCGACCGTCCGCCCAATCGAGCGCTTCGCGCAAAGTCGGCGGCACGGGCGCTGGGATCATCTCGGGGCTATCAACGCGCAGCGCCTTGAACTCCTCAGAGGTCAGTTCGCTGACTGGGCCATGACCGTTGGTCGTGCGGTCGACTGCGTCATCGTGCATGAGCACGAGAACGCCGTCCCGCGTACGAGCGACATCGGCCTCGAGAAACGCCGGGACGGATGCAACCGTGTTTTGGAAGGCTTGCAGCGTGTTCTCGGGAATCACGCTGCTTAGTCGGCCCCGATGCGCCGATACGATCACAACGCTCTGTTCTCGTAGGCAATCAAAGAATGCGGGCAAGTCAGAGGGTGCCAGCGCGGGCGTTGGGTCACGGGGAACGGTGAACGGACCCTGGGTGCCCTCACCACACGCCGCCAGCACCAGCGCTGTCGCGATCAGCGCGCGCTTCATGCGAGGTTCGCGTTGAAGAACGCCACCGTCCGCCCGTCCGCGAGCTTCGTCGCGTCCGCATCGTAATGCTTGCCGCCTTCGCGTGTGAAGGCGTGATCCTGCTCGGCGTATTCGTGCACGGTGACGAGCGGATTGCTCGCAAGCGTCTCGCGGATCGTGTTGAGCGCTTCGACCGGGATGAAGCTGTCCTTCATCGGGTTGTGCAGCATCAGCGGCTTCTTGATGCCACCGGCTTCGCCGAGCGCGGTGTGGATGCCGCCGCCATGATACGCGACCGTCGCGTCGGTATCCGTCCGGCACGCGGCCAGGAACGCGATGTAGCCGCCCATGCAATAGCCCATGACGCCGGCCTTGCGCGGGCCCATCGAGCGCGCGTGCGCGAGCGTCGCGGCGACGTCCTTGACGCTCGCGTTCTTGTCGAGCGCATTCATGTAGCCGAACGCTTCCTGCCATTCGGCGTCGGTCTGGTCGGTGAGATCGATGCCGGGCTTGATGCGCCAGAAGAGATCGGGGCAAACCGCCAGGAATCCCTCGCGCGCCAGCCAGTCGGCCTTGCCGCGCATGACGCGGTTCACGCCGAAAATCTCCTGCACCACGACGACGGCGCCTTTCGGTGTCCCGCTCGGCTGCGCCACATAGGCTTTGAAGGCGCCGTCCGGACCTTTGATCTCAACCCAATCGCCCATGGCTCGTTGCTCCATCTCTGTCTCTGGGGATGCTGCCGCGTTATAGACCCCACAGACGCGGCTGCGTGAAAGGAATTGGAGCCATGAAGTTCACCGTCAACGTGGAATGCTCGCCGGAGGAAGCGCGCCGCTTCATGGGGCTGCCGGATGTGACGCCGATCAACGAAAAGCTGGTCGAAGAGATGGGCAAGCGCATGGAGGCCAATCTCAAGATGATGAGCGGCGAGAACCTGATGAGCTCGTGGATGAGCGTCGGCACACAGGCGCAGGACGCGTTCGTGAAGCTGATGACCTCGGGTGTCACGGCCGCCAGCGCGGCCGCTGCTCCACGTGAAAAGCCCTAAGAGCGGCTTAGATATTTTCACATGAAACCGGACACCATCGTCGCGCTGGCCTCCGGCGCTGGCCGCGCCGGCGTCGCGGTGATCCGGCTTTCCGGCCCCGCCGCCGGCGCCGCGCTCCAAGCGCTCACAGCGCGCGATCTGCCCAAACCGCGCTGCGCCACGCGTGAAGCCTTCTGCGATCCGCACACCGGGCTTTCGCTTGATGATGGCCTGGCGCTGTGGTTTCCGGGTCCGGCGAGCTTCACCGGTGAAGACGTGGCCGAGTTACACGTTCATGGCGGCCCGGCGGTCATCGCCGCCATCATCGACGCCTGTCTCACCCAGCCCGACGTCCGCATCGCCGAGCCCGGTGAATACACCCGCCGCGCCTTCGAGAACGGAAAGCTCGACCTGGCCGAAGCCGAGGGCCTCGCGGACCTCGTGGACGCCGAAACCGAAGGCCAGCGCCGCCAGGCGCTCCGCCAACGCCGCGGCGCGCTGAGCGCCGTCTATGAGGGCTGGCGGGGACGCCTGATCGAGGCGGCGGCGCTGATCGAAGCCGAGATCGATTTCCCGGACGAGGACCTGCCCGGCGAACTCTCGCGCCGGGCGGGACCGCTGCTGCAAACCCTGGCCGCCGACATGGGCCGCCATCTGGACGACGCCCACCGCGGCGAGCGCATCCGCGACGGCTATCGCATCGCCATTATCGGCCCGCCCAACGCCGGCAAGTCGAGCCTGCTGAACGCGCTAGCCGAGCGCGAGGCGGCGATCGTCAGCGACATCCCCGGCACGACGCGGGACGTGGTGGAGGTGCGCCTGGTGCTGGCGGGCTTTCCGGTCTGGGTCGCGGACACCGCGGGGCTGCGTGAGGCCGCCGACGCGATTGAGGCCGAGGGTGTGCGCCGGGCGCTGGCGCGGGCTGAGGAGGCTGATTTGCGGATCGCGGTGGTCGAAGTCGGCCAGGACGTGCCGCCGGAACTGCAAGGCGCCATCCGAGGCGGCGACCTCCTGGTCCGCTCCAAGGCGGATCAGATCGAGGCGCACATGTCGGGCGACATGCTGGAAGTCTCGGCCGTGACGGGCATCGGCTTGGCGCAGCTCAAGAGCCAGCTTGAGGCGCGCGTCGCCGAAGCGCTCGGCCGCGAAGAGGCGCCAGTGCTGACCCGAGCACGCCACCGGCGGCTGGTCGAGGAGGCGCGCGCGGCGTTGTTGCGCGCGATGCCTGCGCTCGACACGGGCGCTGAATTGGCGGCCGAAGAGGTGCGCGTGGCGGCCGATCAGATCGGGCGTTTGACCGGGCGCATCGATGTCGAAGATCTGCTCGAAGAAATCTTCTCAAGCTTCTGCATCGGCAAATGAGATCGCGTGAAAACCCGCATTTTATGCGGCGTTTCACGCGAAACTGGTGAACCGAAATTAGGGCGTTGCACGTGAAGCGATGCGGGCATCGCTCAACTCGTGCAGGACCAAAACACCTACTCTCGGGGCTTCGCGCAGCGAAGAGCCCAAGACCCAGGTACACGGAACGCGCCGCTCGAAGCGCGACAATCGATCGAAGTCTGCGTACCTGGTCTCGGGCTCGACGCTTCGCATCGCCCCGAGAATGGGTGGGTGTAGATGGGCAAGGCGCATCGCAGTGACGCCGGCACAGCGCTCCTATATGAACCCCCAGCACATGAGTTCTGAGCGCTCTTACGACGTCATCGTCATCGGCGGCGGCCATGCTGGCTGCGAGGCCGCGGCAGCCGCTGCGCGCCTCGGCGCGCGCACGCTGTTGCTGACCCACAAGCTCGAGACCATCGGCGAGATGAGCTGCAACCCGGCCATTGGCGGCCTCGGGAAGGGCCACCTGGTCCGCGAGATTGATGCGCTGGACGGCGTCATGGGCCGCGTCTCCGACGCAGCTGGCATCCAGTTCCGGCTGCTCAACCGGTCCAAGGGCCCCGCCGTCCGCGGTCCGCGGGCGCAGTCCGACCGCAAGCTCTATCGCCAGGCCATGCAGGCCGCGCTGGCGGCCCAGGAGGGGCTCTCGATTGAGGCTGCCGCTGTCGAGGACCTGATCCTCGCCGACGGCGCGGTGGTTGGCGTTACGACCGCAGACGGCCGCCAGTTCAGCGCCCCCCGCATCGTCCTCACCACCGGCACCTTCCTGAAGGGCGTCATCCATATCGGCGACAAGCGTATCCCCGCCGGCCGGCATGGCGAGGCGCCGGCGATCGGGCTCTCGGATCGCCTGTACGGCGCGGGTTTCGCGATGGGGCGGCTGAAGACCGGCACGCCGCCGCGGCTGCAATCGAGCAGCATCGATTGGGCCTCGCTGGAAAAGCAGCACGGCGATGAGGAGCCCTCGCCGTTTTCCTTCCTGACCGAGCGCATCACCAACGCGCAGGTGGCCTGCGGCGTCACTTACACGAATGCCGAAACCCACCGCATCATCGAGGAGTCGCTCTCGAAGAGCGCCGTCTACTCAGGCGCGATCAGCGGACGCGGGCCGCGCTATTGCCCCTCGATCGAAGACAAGGTGGTGCGCTTCGCCGAGAAGGACGCGCACCAGATTTTCCTCGAGCCCGAGGGTCTCGACGACGACACCGTCTATCCAAACGGCATCTCGACTTCACTGCCGGAGGACGTGCAGGAGCAATTCATCCGCACCATCGCGGGGCTCAAGCACGTTGTCATCAAGCGGCACGCCTATGCGATCGAATACGATTACGTCGATCCGCGCGAGCTGCTGCCGACGCTGGAGACCAAGCGCATCGGCGGGCTCTATCTCGCCGGCCAGATCAACGGCACCACCGGTTACGAAGAAGCCGCCGCCCAGGGCCTGGTCGCCGGCCTCAACGCCGCGCGCGCAGCGGGCGGGGGAGCGCCGATCGAGGTGACGCGCGCCGAAGGCTATATTGGCGTGATGATCGATGACTTGGTCACGCGCGGCGTCACCGAGCCCTATCGCATGTTCACGTCGCGCGCGGAGTATCGGCTCTCGTTGCGCGCCGACAATGCCGACCAGCGGCTGACGCCGAAGGGTGTGGATCTGGGTTGTGTGGGCGCCGAGCGATCGCGCAAATTCGCCGATAAAATGCGGGAAATCGAAGCCGCGCGCGCGCTGGCGCACGCGCTGCAATTGACACCGGCGCAGGCGCAAGCGCGCGGACTCACCGTCAATCAGGACGGCCAGCGCCGCGATGCGCTGCAGCTCCTCGCGTATCCCTCGATCGACTTTGCGCAGCTCGCGGCGATCTGGCCGGAGCTCGGCGCGCTCTCGCGACAGGCGCGTGAGCAGCTTGAGATCGATGCGCTCTATTCGGGCTACCTGGAACGCCAGGCGCTCGATGTCGAAGCCTTCAAGCGCGACGAAGATTTGCGGCTCGATCCTGCGCTCGATTATGCGAGCGTCGGCGGACTTTCGAACGAAGTGCGCGAGAAGCTCGCGGCCGCGCGTCCTGTGACGCTCGGCCAGGCGTCCCGCATCGAGGGCGTTACGCCCGGCGCGCTCACCGCCTTGCTCGCGCATGTGAAGCGTCAACAAAGGAAACGTGCATGACACTTGAGCGCGACACGCTCTTCATCCTCCGCGCGCCGTTCGAGGATCCCGCGCTGGAGGGGACGTGGTTCTGCACCTCGTGCGCGACCATGGAAGGCGTGTTGCTCGCCAATCCGCATTGGGCGCGCGCGATCGATGTGAAGCGCATGCCGTACCCGCGTCCGCGCCAGGAAATGATCGCGCTGATCGGGGAGGCCAACCAATCCATGCCGGCGCTCGTGCTGGCCGATGGATCGACCCCTCCGGAGGGGGCCAAGGAATACGAGGGCCGCTATTTCCTGGACGAGCCCAAGCCGATCGCCCGCTACCTCGCCGCCCAGTACGGCGGAGCAGGGCCGCACCCGTGAGCTACGGCCCGGATGAGTTCCAGGCAGCGCTCGGTGTTTCACAGGAAACCATGGAACGCTTGGTTACCCACCGGCGAATGCTCGCCGAGTGGTCTGAGCGCATGAATCTGATCGGGCCGAAGGAGCTCGATCTCTACTGGTCCCGCCATGCGCTCGACAGCGCGCAGCTGCTGAAACTCGCGCCCGGGGCGAAAAAGTGGGCCGATCTCGGCTCAGGAGCCGGTTTTCCCGGCCTGGTGCTGGCCTGCTTCCTGGCGGATGAGCCGAGGGCGGGCGTTCATATGGTGGAGGCGACCGGCAAAAAGGCGGCCTTTCTCCGAGCCGTAGTGGAAGCGCTAGATCTGCCTGCGGTGGTATTCAATTGCCGCATCGAGGAGTTCCGGGCTGGCCAGGGACCGTATGACGTGGTCACCGCCCGTGCGCTGGCTCCCTTGAACCGACTCATCCCCTATGCGAAGCCGATTCTCGATCGCGGCGCGATCGGGCTCTTCCCTAAAGGCGCGAATGTAGACGCCGAGCTGGCCGCCGCGACGAACGTCCTAAATGGTGGGGCGTACAGGGCAGACGTGCTGGAGAGCCTGAGCGATCCGCGCGGCCGCATAGTTCGTGTCACGAAGGCCGCCTGACGCTCCTGCCTCCCGAATAGGAGTGGGACATGCGCGCTTTGGCGATCGCCAACCAGAAGGGCGGCGTAGGCAAGACGACGACCGCCATCAATCTCGGCACCGCTCTGGCGGCGGCCGGGAAGGGCGTTTTGATCTTCGACACCGACCCGCAAGGCAACGCCTCCACTGGGCTCGACATCCATCCGCATGACCGCACGGTGACGAGCTACGACGTGCTGGTCGGCCAACTGCCGCTCGCCAAAGCGATCCTGCCGACGAAGGTGCCGCAGCTTTACATCACGCCTGGCGACGCGCGCCTCTCGGGTGTTGAAGGCGAACTCATGGGCGAAGCGCAGCCGCAATATTTCCTGCGCCGCGCGATCGAACAATTCCGCGCGGAATCGCAGCTGGGCATCGATTACATGCTGATCGATTGCCCGCCGTCTTTGAACGTTTTGACCGTGAATGCGCTGACCGCGAGCGATGGCGTTTTGGTGCCGCTGCAAACGGAATACTTCGCGCTCGAAGGTCTCGCGCAATTACTCGCGACCATCAACGCGGTGAAGGTGAACCTCAATCCGACGCTCGAAATCCAAGGCGTCGTGCTGACCATGTTCGACAAGCGCACGGCGCTTTCCGAGCAAGTGGCGCAAGAGGTGAGGGCGCACTTCCCGGACAAGGTCTACGAGACGGTGATCCCGCGCAACGTGCGCATCAGTGAGGCGCCGAGCCATGGGTTGCCGGCGATCATCTACGATCAGAACGCCGCCGGCAGCAAAGCCTACATCAAGCTTGCGAAAGAGCTGATCGATCGCGAGCGTTTGCTCAACGCTGCATAGCGAAGGCGCGGAAATTTTTACCCATGGGCAAGGATTGCCCAGCAAGTTGTTAAGCATACCGAATCGGGTCGGGTGCAGGAGAAGGGCGCGATGAGCGAGTTTGCGAGACCACGAGGACTAGGACGCGGCCTCTCGGCTCTGCTCGGTGAACCCGTGCGCACCGAGCCGGCGCGGCCGGCGAACACGTTCGCACAGCCGCAGCCGCAACCCACGCAGAGCGATGCGCCGCGCGCGCCGATCGAGCCGCCGCGCAATGTGTTCGAGCTGCCGATCACCAACGCGCAGCCGCAAGCGCCCGCGCCGCAGCCGGCACCCGCGCCTGCTGCGAGCCAGCCGGTCGCTCCTCCGG
>JAEYPY010000039.1 GCA_023410295.1 Pseudomonadota bacterium
CGGCTACACGCGCATGCGCGGACGCGACATTCGCTTCACGCTGGAAATCGATTTCCTTGACGCCGTGAATGGCGCGAAGCGCCGCGTTTCGTTGGCTGAAGGCCGCACGCTCGACGTCGCCATTCCCGCCGGCGTTGAAAGCGGACAAGTGCTGCGCCTCAAGAACCAGGGCGGTGCAGGCGTACAGGGCGGGCCGGCGGGTGATGCGCTGGTGGAGCTGACGGTGCGGCCGCATCCGTTCTTCCGCCGTGAGGGCCAAGACATTCACATGGACCTCAACATCTCGCTGACAGAAGCGGTTGAAGGCGGGCGCGTTCAGGCGCCGACGCCGACTGGGGCGGTGACGCTGACCATTCCGGCTGGCTCCAACACCGGCAAGACGCTGCGTCTCAAAGGTAAGGGCGTCGCCGGTCAGGGCGACCAATTCGTGCGCCTGCAGGTGGTCTTGCCGGACGTGGTGGACGAGGACTTAAAGAAGTTCGTCAAGAAATGGCCCAAAAGAGACACCACTCCGCCTAGGCCGAATGGCTAGCGCCGAGCCTGGGCTGCATTCAGGGGCCGTTCAGTGCTCCCCGGGTAAACCACTCCCCGTCATGTGGGCAAAGTCGCTCCTCCTCTCGGCGGTCATCGCCATCTCCGCGGTTGCTCCGGCAGCCTATGCGAACCCGCATCTGGCGACGTTCCAGGCGCAATATGTTCCGGTCCAGCACCGCGGGAACGGGGACCGCGATATTCGCCCGCTGCGCGAGGTGGTCGATATGATGCGTTCCCGTTACGGGGGCGAGCTGATTAGCGCCCGCCTTGAGGACGGCCCGCGCCCTGTTTATGTCCTGCGTTGGCGTATGCCCGACGGTGAAGTACGCGATCTCCGCGTAGACGCCGTCCGCTAGGAAGTTTGCATGCGGGTGCTGGTAGTCGAAGACGATAGGAACCTGCGTGAGCAGCTCTCCGGGGCGCTGACGGACGCTGGTTATACGGTCGATACGGCGGACAATGGCGAGGACGGCCAGTTCCTCGGCGAAACCGAGCCGTATGATCTTGTTATCCTGGATTTGGGTCTGCCGAAGGTGGACGGGCTTTCTGTGCTGAAGGCCTGGCGCAAGGACGGACGCAACATGCCCGTGCTGATCCTCTCGGCGCGCGATCGCTGGAGTGAGAAGGTCGAGGGTCTCGATCTGGGCGCCAACGACTACGTGACCAAGCCCTTCCACATGGCCGAGTTGCTAGCGCGCGTGCGGGCCAATGTCCGCCGTACCACTGAGCATCAGTCGGCCGTGATCGAGGTCGGCGATCTGGCGCTGAATTCCGCGACTGGCCAAGTCACGGTCAACGGCGCGCCCGTGAAGCTCACCGCCTATCAGTACAAGGTGCTCGACTATCTGATGCACCATGCCGGGCGTATCGTCTCGCGCTCCGAGCTGACTGAGAAAATCTACAGCCAGGACCACGAGCGCGATTCCAACACGATCGAAGTCTTCATCGGCATCCTGCGGCGCAAGATCGGCTCCAACCGCATCATCACCGAAAAGGGCCTGGGCTATCGTCTGGTCGATCCAGCGGAACAGCAGTGAGCCAACGCTCCGAAACCTCCCCGGCAATCGAGGGAGGCGGCGCGGCTGACGCGCGGGGCCAAGGTGCTGCGCATCGTCCCGGGATTTTCGAAGGCTTCCGACAGCTGATCCGCCGGTCGCTGGCGGCGCGGCTGCTCACCATCGCCATCGTCAGCGTCTTCAGCCTCGTCGCCATGGGCTGGATCGCGCATGCGCAATTCAATCGCCAGCTGCTGCGCTTGCTGATCGATCCCGAAATCGAAAGCGTCGCGAATAATCTGATCGGCAATGCAGGCCCAGGTCTCGGCGGCGAGCTTGCGCTGCAGGATTTGCCTTACGATCCCCGCTACCTGCAGCCGCTGAGCGGGCGGTACTTTCAGATCGCGCGCATCCAGGACGACGGTTCGCTCGATGTGCAGGTGATCTCGCCGTCGCTCTTCGACGTCACCATCCCGCTGGATCCGAAGCTTCAAGCGGACTTGGTGGACCCAAACGCACCCGCGGGCTCGCGCTTTATCGATGTCGAGGGGCCGGACGACGAACCGTTGCGCCTCATCGCCCGCGTCGAGCAAATTCCCCAACTTGAAGGGCGCTATCTTTTCCTGGTCGGCGTCGCGCCGCGCGCGATCATTGCGCCGGCCGCCAATCTCGTCGGCATCGCCTTCGCTGTGTTCCTCATCTTCTGCGCGCTGATGGTGACGGCGGTGACGGTGCTGCAAATCCGGGTCGGGCTGGAGCCCTTGCACGAATTGCAGCGCGACATCGCCAGCGTCCGCCGCGGCGATACCGAGCGGCTGAAGGGCGATTATCCGGCCGAGATCAAGCCGGTGACGCAGGAACTCAACGCGCTTGTCGATCACAATCGTGAAGTGGTCGAGCGCGCGCGCCGCCACGTCGGCAATCTGGCGCATGCGCTGAAGACGCCGATCGCAGTGCTGAAGAACGCGGCGTCCGAAGGCAAAACCGAAGACAATGTGCTGAAGCAATCGATCGACGAGATGGAGGCGTTCGTCGAGCGCCAGCTGCGTCGCGCTCGCGTGGCGGCGCGGGCTGAAGCGCGAGCCGGCGCGACGATCGCCTATCGCACGCCGGTGCTACAGAACCTCGAAGACCTCGTCTTCATGATGGAGCAGAAGTACGACCACATCAAAGCGGTCGATATTTCCATCGAAGCGGAAGCCGACGTCACCTTCCGCGGCGAACGCGAAGATCTGCTCGAAATGGTCGCCAACCTGATCGACAACGCCTGCAAGTACGGGCGCAGTCAGGTGGTCGTGCGCCTCTTGCCGCCGTTTGACAGCGACGGGCTGATGGAGATTGTGGTCGAGGACGATGGTCCGGGCCTTTCCGATGAGGAACTGGCCCGCGCAATGGCCCGCGGCGCGCGGCTTGACGAAGCGGCGCCCGGCCAGGGGCTTGGGCTCTCTATTCTCAAGGAAACCGTCGATCTCTACGCTGGCGAGCTCCTATTCGAGCGCGGCCACCTCGGCGGGCTCAAGGCGCGGCTGCGTTTGCCGGCAACCGACTGAGCCCCTGCGGCGTGCGCGCAGTTTAAAGGGCGGGCAAACCACGCTAGCAGAGCCCACGTGTGGAACTCTCTCGCCGTCTTGCTCACGGGGGCGCTGCTGGCTGCGGCTGCGGCGTTCTGGGTGCTGCGCGCCTACCGCCGCGCGGGCGGTGGAACCCGCTCGCCGGCGCCGGCGCTGATTTCTTGCGTGCTGGTCGCACTCGCAGGCATGGCGGCCTATCTCGTCATCGGTCGGCCCGAGATGGCTGGTGCAGCTTACGCCGCGCGGCTTGAGGCGCTGAAAGAGCGCGATCCCACCACCTTCACCGCCGACGAAGCGCTGGCCATTCTCAATCAGGCCGCGCGCGAACACCCCGACGATCCGCTGCCGCTGCTTTATACCGGCGACGTGCTGCTGCGGCAGGGCCGCGCCGACGAAGCTGCGCGTGCGTTCGATGGCGCGCTGCGGCGCGATCCGGAGCTTGCCGAAGCGATGCTAGGCCTTGCGCGCTCGATGGTGCAAATCGAAGGCCGTGTCACGCCCGAGGCGGTGGCGCTTTTTCAGCAGGCCGCGACCCTGACCGATGATCCGGCGCCGTGGATATATCAGGCCATGGCGGCGATGGAGGAAAACCGCGCGGCGGACGCGCGGCGCTTCTGGGCTGAAGCCTACAGACGCATGGGTCCGGACGATCCGCGCCGCGAGATGGCGCGGCGTATGAGCTTGGGAGAAGGCGGCTAATGCGGCGTCGCAATCAGAGAATGATGATCATCGGCGTTGCAGGCGCCGTGCTCGTGCTGGCGGCGACGCTGACGTTCGCGGGCCTCCGCGATTCCGTGGTTTATTTTGTCGCGCCGTCGGAGCTGGCGGAGAAAGCCGAGGCCGGGCAGCGTCTGCGGCTTGGTGGCCTCGTCGTCGAAGGCACGTTGCAGCGCGACGATGCCGGCGTCACGCACTTCCAGGTGACGGACGGCGCTGCGCAAGTCGAAGTACGTTACGAAGGTCTCCTGCCTGATCTTTTCCGCGAAGGCCAGGGCGTGGTCGCTGAAGGGCGCTGGACGCCGGGCGGCGCGTTCGAAGCCGAGCGCGTGCTGGCGCGACACGACGAAACATACATGCCGCGCGAAGTCGCCGAAGCCATCAAACAACGCGGCGACTGGAAGGGCGATAGCCCGCCATGATCGCTGAGATCGGCGCATTCGCGGCCGCGCTGGCGCTCGCGCTCAGCCTGGCGCAAGGCGTGCTTGGCCTTGCCGCCTCGCGCCGCGATTCACGCGCCGAAGCCACGGCCGCGATCGCACAAGCCGCCGGCGCACTCTGCGTGCTCGCGTTCGGCTGTTTGATCACGCTCTTCGTGCAATCGGATTTCTCGGTCGCCACCGTCGCCGCGAATTCGCACGTCGATAAGCCGCTCATCTACAAGATCGCCGGCGCCTGGGGAAACCACGAGGGCTCGATGCTGCTCTGGTGCCTCGTCTCGGCGCTGTTCGGCGCGGTGCTGGCATCGACGCGTGGGCGGCAAACGCTGTCGCTCTGGTCGCGCGCCGTCGGCGTGCAGGGGCTCGTGACGGCGGGCGCCCTCATCTACACGCTATTCGTGTCCAATCCTTTCGCGCGCCTCGATCCTGCGCCCATGATTGGTTCGGGCCTCAACCCGATCCTGCAAGACCCCGCGCTCGCGGCGCACCCGCCGATGCTTTATCTTGGCTATGTCGGCATGAGCGTGCCGTTCTCGCTGGCGCTCGCCGCGCTGCTTGAAGGCAAAGCCGACCAGCAATGGGCCAAAGCGCTG
>JAEYPY010000052.1 GCA_023410295.1 Pseudomonadota bacterium
CCCCCGCGCCGCTACGGGGGCCGCGCTCAGGCCCACGGTCGCGTGCTCCGCTGTTTGCGGCGCTCGATCTGGGCACGAACAATTGCCGTATGCTGATTGCGGCGCCGGACGGCGAGGGCGGGCTCCGCGTCGTCGACGGCTTTTCCCGCATCGTCCGCCTGGGCGAAGGGCTCGCGCACACCGGCCGCTTGAGCGAGGGCGCGATGGCGCGCGCTTACCAGGCGCTGCAGGCATGTGCGCAGCGCATCGAAGCGCGTGGCCCGGTGGCCGTCGGCTGTGTGGCGACGCAGGCTTGCCGCGCGGCGGCGAACGGCGAAACGTTTCTGAAACGGGTCGAGACCGATCTCGGCCTTCGCTTCAATGTGATTAGCCCCGAGGAAGAAGCGAAGCTCTCCGTCTTAGGTTGCCGCAGCTTGCTGGAGCCCGAATCGGAGATCGCGCTCATCGTCGATATCGGCGGCGGGTCGACAGAACTTTCCTGGGTCTCGCCGAAGGATGTCCTGGCACAAGGCCTGGACGCGCCGATCCTCGCCTGGGGCTCGGCGCCGCTCGGCGTTGTCACGCTGGCGGAAGAAGAGAGCGAACCCGAAAGCGGCCGCGCCGAATGGTTCGAAGCGCTGGTGCAGCGGCTTTCCGAAACGCTCGCGCCGATCGGCAATGCGCAGCACCTTCGGCAATCCTTCCTCGAAGGCCGCGCCCACGTCATTGGCACCTCCGGCACCGTGACCAGTCTCGCCGGCGTGCACATGAAGCTGCCGCGCTATCAACGTTCGCGCGTTGATGGCTATTGGTTCGACGTCGGTGAATGCCGCGCCACGATCGCGCACATGCTCGGTCAATCTCTGGACGAGCGCGCCACCAATGCTTGCGTTGGGCCGGAGCGAGCCGATCTTGTGGTGTTTGGCGGCGCGATCCTCGATGCGGTGCTGCGGGTCTGGCCAACCGACCGCATTCGTGTCGCCGACCGCGGTTTGCGCGAAGGCGTGTTGATGCGGCTGATGGCCGAGCACGGGGCGTCGCGATGAGCAACGAACAACCGCCAAAGCGCCGCTGGACCGGCAAGCCGAAAGGCGCGAGCGGCGAGCGCCAGCTGGCGCAGAACGTCAAGAACAAGAAGCTGGACGAAAGCTCCAAGAACTGGGTGCGCCGCCAGCTCAACGATCCTTACGTCGCGCGCGCCCGCGCCGACGGCTACCGCGCCCGCGCCGCGTATAAGCTGATCGAACTCGATCAGCAGTTTCATTTTCTGAAGAAGGGCGCGCGCGTTATTGATCTGGGCGCGGCGCCAGGCGGCTGGGCGCAAGTGGCGGTGAAGCGCGGCTGCAAGGTGGTCGGCGTTGATCTTCTGCCGATCGAGCCGCTCGCGGGCGCCACGTTCTTTGAGGCCGACATCCTCGCGCCGGAAACGGCGGCGCTGCTGCTCGATGCGCTTGGCGGGCCGCCCGAGATCGTCCTCTCCGACATGGCCGCAAACACCACCGGCCACGCCAAGACCGACCAGATCCGTACCGGCGCGCTCGCCGAAGCCGCCGCCGAATTCGCGTTGGAGCACCTCGCGCCTGGCGGCACGTTTGTCACCAAGGCCTTCCAAGGCGGCCTCGACAGCGCGCTGCTCGCGCGCCTCAAACAGAACTTCGCGTCGGTGCGCCACGCCAAACCGCCAGCGAGCCGGGCGGAAAGCGCGGAGGTCTATGTCGTGGCGCTGCAGCGGAAGGCCATGAGCTGAGTCGATGACGAGGATTAGGGTGTTTCGCACCGTTGTTGGGATGGCCGTCGCCGCAGCCGCGTTTCTCTCTCAAGCGGCGACGGCCTGCTCGGTGACGGCCGATTACGTTGTTCCGTCCAATTTCGAATTGGTCCAGATTGCGGACGCCATTGTAGTTGCAACGCCCCTGCGCCAAACGGGCAGCTGGGATGAGAGTGCCGGGCCGAGCGTTCGCTTCCGTGTTCAGGAAGCACTGAAGGGCGAAACGCCGCTGGAGTTGATGTTGCCGGAGACAACACTTGGCCAGGTCGCGTTGGGCGACCCAAACCGATTGATCGGCGCACACCCGGACGCTCATTCCGGCGGATGCATTCGGCGGACATTTCGCAGAGGCCAACCTGCAGTGCTGTTCCTCGCGCGTGATGCGGGAGGACAGTGGCGTCAACTCGGATTTCCGTTCGCCCGTGTCAGTGAAGATCATTTCGGCTCCGACGCGCTGTGGCCACACACCGTGCGCACGTATCTGGCGATTCAATCCGAGTACGGGCCCATGGAGCAACTCGCCGCCCTGGAGCGCATCATGCAGGACGAGCTTGCGAACCCGCAAACGGAGGCTCAGCGCGAGCGTGCGAGAGACATTTTAAGCCACCTGATGTCTAGATCGCAGTGGAAGCCAACGCAGTATCTGATTGACACCTATGAGGTGCTGGAGCGGGGGGAGACGCCGCGTTTTGCCTTCCGTCCTCGCGAAGCAGACCAGGAACAATCTGCGGCACAGGCGCTCACCCTAGCGCTGTTTGGCGAGCGCGTTTTGAGAACGGACTCTCAAACCGAACAAATGAGGTTTGTGCTCAACTCGCTGGTGCACGGCGATCACCCAGACTCGGTGCAGCTGTTCGAGCGGATTCTCGCCGACGAGCCTAATGCGTGGCAGTTTGGGTCTGCTATCGAGTTTCTGGCAAGGCACGGGCAGTATGTGCGGGCATACGACCTAATCGAGGAGCGGGCTTTGACGATGCTGGAGACAGCGGACGATGCGGGCGCCCTAGCGTTGATTCGCAGTATCCAGCAAACGCAGCTTGGAGAAGGTGACTGGATGGAACACCCCCGGTGGGCCGACTTTCCGCAGATCGCGCGTCGCTGGCCAGCGCTGGCCCAACGCCTTTGGGACTACCAGGTTCAGCGGTTCGGCGAAGACCGAGCCTACCCATTTCCCGACGTCGAGCTCTATTGAGGTCGGCACCGTCGACTTAGCGTAGAACGCTGGACAATCCGCTTCAGAATCTCTACCAGCCGTCCATGGAAATCCGTGAAGCTTTGACCTTTGACGACGTGCTCCTCGAACCGGGCGCGTCCGAAGTGCTGCCCGCCGATGTGAGCACCGCGACGCGTCTCACGCGCGGCATCAGTCTCAATATCCCCCTTATCTCCGCCGCCATGGACACCGTCACCGAGGCGCGGCTCGCCATCGCCATGGCGCAGGCCGGGGGCCTCGGCGTCATTCATCGCAACATGACGCCGGAGGAGCAGGCCGACCAGGTCAAGATGGTCAAGAAGTTCGAGAGCGGCATGGTGATCGATCCGATCACGATCCATCCGGATCAGACCATCGGCGAGATCGTCATGATCAAGGAAGCGCGGAGAATCTCCGGCTTTCCGGTGGTCGATCGCGACAGCCGCAAACTGGTCGGCATTCTCACCAATCGCGACATGCGCTTCGCCGACATGAACGAGCGCGTCGCCGATTTGATGACCAAGGACAACCTCATCACCGTGCGCGACGGCGTGAATGAGGGCGAAGCCAAGAAGCTCCTGCATAAGCACCGCATCGAGCGCGTGATCGTCGTCGATGACGCCGGCCGCGTCACTGGCCTCATCACGGTGAAGGATTTCGAAAAGGCGCAAGCCTTTCCCAATCGCGCCAAGGATGAACGCGGGCGGCTGCTGGTGGGTGCAGCATCGACGATCGGCGATGCCGGCTATGAACGTTCGCTGGCGCTGATCGAAGCGGGCGTCGATGTCGTGGTGATCGATACCGCGCACGGCCATTCGCAAGGCGTGCTGCACGCGGTCGACCGCATCAAGCGCGCCTCGAACAAGACGCAGATCATCGCCGGCAACATCGCCACCGCCGATGGCGCCAAAGCGCTGATCGATGCGGGCGCGGATGCTGTGAAGGTCGGCATCGGGCCGGGCTCGATCTGCACCACGCGCATCGTCGCCGGCGTCGGCGTGCCGCAACTCACCGCTGTGATGGACGCCGCACGCGCGGCGCAGAAGGCCGACGTGCCGGTGATCGCCGACGGCGGCATCAAGTTTTCGGGTGACCTCGCCAAAGCCATCGCGGGCGGCGCGGAAGTGGCGATGATCGGCTCGTTGCTGGCCGGCAGCGAAGAAGCGCCGGGCGATATCATCCTCTATCAGGGACGCTCCTATAAGAGCTATCGCGGCATGGGCTCACTCGGCGCCATGGCGCGCGGCTCGGCCGATCGCTACTTTCAAAAAGAAGTCACCGATCAGATGAAGCTGGTGCCCGAGGGCATCGAAGGCCGCGTGCCGTTCAAGGGCCCGGTGGCCAACATCATCCATCAATTGATCGGCGGTTTGCGCGCGTCGATGGGCTATGTCGGCGCGGCGAACCTCAAGGAAATGCGCGAGAAGGCGAAGTTCGTGAAAATCTCCGCGGCCGGCCTTCGCGAAAGCCACGTGCACGACGTCGCCATCACACGCGAGGCGCCGAATTACCCGTTAGGGAGCTAGGGCCATGGAGAAGGGCAATTTTATCCAGATCACGCCCTTCATGCACGTGCCGGAGCTTGGGGCCGCGCTTTCGTTCTTCAATGATGTGCTTGGCTTCAAAACGCTCTTCCGCGAGAGCGACTACGCCTACATCGAACGAGAAGGCTGCGGCATCCGCATGTTGCAGAACCATGGGCAGGACGGCGCGCCGCCCGGAAACCGGCGGTTTTGCTATTATGTCGATGTGCGCGACGTCGATGCGCTCTACGCTGAACTCAAGCCCAAGCTCGATCAGCTGCCACCGCGCGACGTACATGGGCCAGCGGATAAGCCCTACAGACAGCGCGAATTGCTGGTGCTCGCGCCTGACGGCAACTTGATTGCGTTCGGCCAAGCCATCAAATCCTGAATCCATCCATTCTCTTCTTTGCGGGGTTCCTCCCATGCGTCCAGGCGCGCGCCAGCAGGCGGCCATTGAAATTCTCTCCACGCTCGAAAGCCAGCGCCGGCCTGCCGCCGATGCGGTGAAGGCGTGGATGCTCTCGCATCGCTTCGCCGGCTCGAAAGACCGCGCCGAGATCGGTGACCTTGTGTTTGGCGCGTTGCGCTGGAAGCAATCGAGCGCTTGGCGCATGGGCGAAGACACCCCGCGCGCGTGGGTCTGGGGCGCGTTGCGCTGGGGCTTTGGCTGGAGCGCCGAGCAGATCGAGCAAAGCACCTACAACGATCCGCACGCGCCAGCCCCGCCGACCGAAGCCGAGCGCACCGCGCTTGCCGGCGACGACATCGCCAGTGCGCCAGCGTGGGTGCGCGGCGATTATCCCGAATGGCTGGAGCCCAGCTTCACGCGCGCCTTCGGCGATGCGCGGGCCGAAGAAGGCGCAGCGCTCGCAGGCCCCGCGCCGCTCGATCTGCGCACCAATACGTTGAAGGCGACGCGCGAAAAACTCATCGCCGCGCTCAGCGAAAGCCCCAAGCTCAGCGAAGCGCCGCAAGCGACGCCACACGCGCCCGAGGGCGTGCGCATTCCGTGGAAGCAGGGCCGCACGTTTCCGTGGGGCACGGAGCAAAGCTTCCTTAAAGGCTGGTTCGAAGTGCAGGACGAAGGCAGCCAACTCGCGGCGCTGATGAGCGGCGCCGAGCCCGGCATGCAAGTGGCTGACGTTTGCGCCGGCGGCGGCGGCAAGACGCTGGCGCTCGCCGCGCTGATGCAGAACAAGGGCCAGATCTACGCCTACGACATCGATCAGCGCCGTCTCGCGCCGCTGAAAGAGCGTGCCGACCGCGCCGGCGTCCGCAACATCCAGATTCGCACGCCGATGCGCACCAAGGATGCGCTCGAGGATCTACGCGATCGCATGGACGTCGTGTTCGTCGATGCGCCATGCACCGGCTCTGGCACCTGGCGGCGCAATCCGGACTCGAAATGGCGTCTTCGCCCCAATGCTCTGGCGAAGCGCCAGGAAGAGCAGCGCGGAGCGCTCGCCATGGCCGCGCCGCTGGTGAAGCCGGGCGGGCGGCTTGTTTATGTCACGTGTTCGGCGTTGCCGGAAGAAAACGAAGACGCGATGAGCGCCTTCCTCGGGTCGAATGAAGGTTTCGAGCCGGAGTCGATGAATGTGGCATTCCCAGCGCAAAAGCGCGGGGTTGGCCTGCAGATGACGCCGGCGCTCACCGGCTGCGATGGCTTCTACGTCAGCGTGCTAACGCGGACCGCCTAAGTTTCGATATCGACGTACTGGCCCATGCGTTCGTCGTGCGCGGCGTCGGCCGCCGCGTCATCCTGGGCAAAGCGCTCGGCGCGCGCGCTCTCCTGCGGCGGCGGGGGTTCATCGTCGCGCCGAGCGGCGCGGGCGGCGCGCTTCTTGTCCGCCAAGGCAGCGGGATCGACGCGCAGCTTTTCCTGCACCATTTCGCGGTGCGTGATCGCGCCCCCGAAATCGGCGGCCGCGCGCCCTCCTTTCTGTTCACGCGCCGAGGTTTGGGGGAACGCGCCGGCGGGTTCTATGGGCGTAATCGCGGCCATGGACGGGAGTGTGCGACATCGCGGTTAGAGTTTCGTTCATGAGTGTTGATAATTTCGGTTCAGCATGACGCACCATAACGCTGCCCGATGAAGCCGCTTCAGATCGCCATCGCCGGCTGCGGCGTCGCGGGGCTCGCCGCGGCTGTGCTGCTGCGCCGCCAAGGCGCGCGCGTCGTGGTTTACGATCGGTTACATACGCCGAGGCCCATCGGATCAGGCCTCATCCTACAGCCAGTGGGTCTGCAGGTGCTCGACGCGCTGGGCGCGGGGGAAGCGATCCGCGCCTTGGGCGCGCCGATTCATCGGCTCTACGGCAAGAGCGGAGCGCGCGTCGTGCTCGACGTCCGCTACGCCGCGCGCGGCAAGCAAAATCCAGTCGGCGTCAGTGTGCATCGCGGCGCACTCTTTCATGTGCTTCATGAAACCGCGCGCCATGCGGGAGCGGAGTTTGAGACGGGGCGCGAGATCGTCAACGCTAGCGATGGCCGCGTGCACTTCGCCGGCGGCGGCGCGAGCCCGCGCTTCGATCTCATCATCGATGCCCTCGGGGCGCGTTCGACGCTCTCGGCGAAGCAACATACGCTGCTCGCGTTCGGCGCGTTGTGGGCAAGCCTTAACTGGGCCGGCGATTTCGATCCGCATGCGTTGGAGCAGCGCTACGAAGCCGCGCGTAAGATGGTGGGCGTTCTGCCGATCGGACGCGTGCCCGGGCGCGATGGCGCACACGCGGCCTTCTTCTGGAGCTTGAAGCACGGCGATCGTGATGCATGGCGCGCGCGCAGCATCGACGCCTGGAAAGCGGATGTGCTGGCGCTCTGGCCACAGACCGCGCCGCTGCTGGCGCAGATCACCGCCCACGACGATCTCGTGTTCGCGTCCTATGCGCACCGTACGCTGCGCGAACCGCTATCCCGCAACTGCGTGCATGTCGGCGATTCCTGGCACTGCACCAGCCCGCAGCTCGGCCAAGGCGCCAACATGGCGCTGCTGGACGCCTATGCGCTGGCGCATGCGCTTGAAAGTCAGAGTGATCTACAACTCGCGTTGCATGAATACGCCCGTATGCGCCTCTGGCACGTCCGGCTTTATCAGAGCGCATCCTATCTCTTCACGCCGGCTTATCAGTCCGACAGCGCGGCGTTCGCGTGGATTCGCGATTTCATCATGTCGCCGCTTGCGCGCGTTCCGCCGATGCCGGCGCTGCTGGCCATGCTAGTCGCGGGCGAACTTGGCGCGCCGCTTTCGGCGCTGCGTTAGAGTTTGCGGGCCAGCTCCGCCAAGGCGCGCGGATAAAGGTCGTGCTCGAGCGTCAGCACGCGATCGGCCAGCGTCTCAGGGGTGTCGCTCGACGTAATCGGCATCCGCGCCTGACCAAGAATTTCGCCGCTATCGACTTCCTCGACCACGAGATGAACGGTGCAACCGTGCTCGGTGTCGCCAGCTTCAATGGCGCGGGCGTGCGTATTGACGCCGGGATATTTCGGCAGCAGCGAGGGATGGATGTTCACCAGCCGTCCGCGCCAAGAGTTGACGAAATAGGGCGTCAGCACGCGCATGAAGCCGGCGAGGGCGACGATCTCGACATTCCGCGCCGCCAGTAGCGCATGAAGCTCGCGCTCGAACGCTTCGCGATCCTTGCCGTACATCTTGTGATCAAGCGCAAGCGCCTCGACACCTGCCGCACGCGCGCGCTCCAACCCTTGCGCCGTCGGCACGTTGGAGATCACCAGCACGATCTCGTAAGCGTCTTGCTCTGCATCGAGCAGCGCCTGCAGATTTGAACCTCGCCCAGAAATGAGAACCGCGACGCGCTTCACTCAAGCCGCCTTCAGCACGCCGATCTCGAACGCGGTTTCGCCGCCCGCTGTCAGCATCGCCAGCACATCTTTCACGCGGGCGGGCTCTAGGATCAGGATCATGCCGACGCCCAGATTGAAGGTGCGCCGCATGTCCTCTTCCGGTACGCCGCCGGTGGCCTGCAGCCATTCGAACACGGCGGGGCGTTGCCACGCATTCCAGTCAAACTCAGCCGCCAGATGATCCGGCAGCGCGCGGGGCGTGTTTTCGACAAGGCCGCCGCCGGTAATGTGCGCGGCGCCTTTTGCGAATTTCGCATCGAACACCGGCTTCAGCGCTTTGGCGTAAATCCGCGTCGGCGTCAGCATCGCTTCGGCCAGTGCTTTGCCTTCAGCGAAAGGCGCCGGCGCATCCCAAGCAAGGCCCGAGCGTTCGACCACCTTACGCACCAGAGAATAGCCGTTCGAGTGCGGGCCGCTCGAGGCGATGCCGATGATCGCATCGCCTTCGCGCATCTCGCCGACGCGCGGCAGGAGCGTGCCGCGTTCAGCTGCGCCAATGGCAAAGCCCGCGAGATCGTAATCGCCCTTGCCGTACATGCCCGGCATTTCCGCCGTTTCACCGCCCGCCAGCGCTGCGCCCGCCTGGCGGCAGCCTTCGGCGATGCCGCGCACGACCATCGCCGCTTCATCGGCGTTGAGCTTCCCGGTCGCGTAATAGTCCAGGAACATCAGCGGCTCGGCGCCCTGCGCGGAGAGATCGTTCACGCACATGGCGACGAGATCGATCCCCACCGTCTCGTGACGCCCGCTTTCGATGGCGATCTTGAGCTTAGTGCCGACCCCGTCCGTGGTGGCGAGGAAGATCGGATCCTTGAAGCCGGCGGCCTTGGGGTCGAACACGGCGGCGAAGCCGCCGAGGGCCGCTTCGGCGCCCGGACGGGCTGTGGATTTCGCCGCCGGCTTGATCAGATCGACCAGCCGCTCGCCTTCGTCGATATCGACGCCAGCGTCGCGATAAGTCAGGCCGTTAGTGCCGCCGCGCTGTTGAGGAGGATTGGTCACGTTGCCAGAGTCCAGAAGCCGCCACATTGATAGGCGATTCCGCGCCGGGTAGGGTCTGCCCGTTCCCGAAAACGCACCGAGGTACCGTAATGAGAGCCACGCCACTGGCCGCCATCGCAGCATTGTTCTTCGCGGCCTTGTGCGCGTTCGCGCCGGGCGCCGCAAGTGCACAGCAGCGCGACACAGTCTACGTCGTTTCGGGCGTGTCTGTGGATGAAACGGCCGCCAACGCCGCCGAGGCCCAGGCGGCGGGGTTTGCTGCGGCTCACCGGCAGGCCTTCGAGCGCCTGGTGCGCCGGGTGACCACCCCGGCTGAGCTCGCCGCCCGCGGCGGCGTCCCCGCCCTCGATCCTGTGACGCTGGAGCGGCTGGTCATGAGCGTCGATGTCCAAGAACAGCGCCGCTCCGCGACGCGCTACATCGGCCGCCTCAGCGTTCGTTTTAACGCCGACGCCGTGCGCGCGCTGCTGCAGCAGCAGAGCCTCGCCATCGTTGAAACACGTACTTCGCCGGTGCTCGTCGCGCCGGTTTTGGCCGACGGCGCCGATCCAGAAACGGCGGCTGAAATGCTGGCGCTCTGGCGCAACGTCTGGGCCGAAGGCGGCTTCGACTATGAACTCGTGCCGCTCGCCGTCGCCTCGGAGTCGCTGCAAGGCCCGCCGAGTTGGCAAATCGCGCAGCCGCACGCGCAGTCTGGCGCCGCCACCTCCGTCCTCTACGCTGCGTTGCGCCTTCAAGGCGGCGCGGCGACGGCGACGCTCGTTGAAGTCGATGCAACCGGCGCTCGCGATCGCGGCACGGTGACAGCGCCGATCAATGGCGGCGACACAGCCGCGCTGCGCGCGGCGCTCACATCGCTCGCGCATCAAGCCAACGCGCCGATCCAAGACGCCTGGAAAGCGCGCCTGCCCACGACGAGCGGCGAGCGCGGCCGCATCTCCGCCTCGGCGCTCTACAGCGATCAGGCGCAATGGGAGCGGATCAAGGATGCGCTCGAAGGCGCTGCCGCGACACTGATCTCGCAAATCCGCATCGAGGCCGTCGGCCGACAGGGCGCGCTGGTCTCATTCTCCTTTACCGGCGACCGCAGCCAGCTCGCGGCTGAACTCGCGCGCCGCGGCGTGCAGCTGCAAGACAGCCCCCAAGGCCCAGTCCTGCGCGTCGCCGGGAGGTGACGGCTTAGCCGATGAGCCAGCCCCGCCTGTTCGAGTTCCGCATGGGCGAGCGCTCGCCATCGACGCTCGTGGTCACTGAGGCCAACCGCGACGCCGCCAAGCTGCTCACGGCCTGGCGGAGTTGGCCGAGCGGGGCGCTGGCGCTCATTGGCCCCAAGGGCGCCGGCAAGACCCACCTCGCCCTCGCCTGGGCGCTGGAAGCGGGCGCCCGGCAGGTTGCGGCCACGGCCGAACCGGAGGACGCCGTCGCCATTTTCCGCGAAGCCCAGGGCCGGCTCTTCATCGACGACGCCGCCGAGGGAGCCAACGAAAGCATGCTCTGGCGGGTGCTGGACCTTGCTCGCAGCGAGGGCGGCGCGGTGCTCCTGGTCGGCCCCGGACAGCCCGCCCAGTGGCCCGTCCAGATCCCTGATCTCCGCTCCCGGCTCTCAAATCTGGCCGTCGCCCGCCTCCGCGAGCCCGACGATGCGCTGATGGAGGTGGTGCTCCGGCGGGTTTGTCGCGAACAATTCATTCATTTGAGCGATGATGCTGCCCGGTATCTGGCGCGCCGGCTGCCGCGGACCTTCGCGGCCGCGCACCGCATGGCGGCGGCGCTCGACGCTGAACTGGTGAAGGGCGCAAAGCCCGTAGCGCTGAAAACCGCGCGCGCGGCGTTGGAAAAAGCCCAGGCCGGCTGGGGTGGTGGAGACGGTTAGGTCATGGCGAAGACGCGCAAGAAGACGCGCGTGGCGGCAGAGAAGTCGCCGCTGCTGGAAAGCCCGCAACGCTTCATTAACCGTGAGCTCTCGTGGCTCGCGTTTAATACGCGCGTCTTGGAAGAGGCCGAGAACGTCAATCATCCGCTGCTCGAGCGGCTCCGCTTTCTCTCCATTAGCGCCTCCAATCTCGACGAATTTTACATGGTCCGCGTCGCCGGCTTGCATGAGCAGGTGAAGGCGGGCGCGACCGTGCTCAGCCTCGATGGCGCAACGCCGGCCGAACAACTCGCGCGTATCCACGCCGCCGCTCAAAAGCTGATCGAGCGCCAGCAGCAGAACTGGCGCGACCTGCGCGGCGAACTTCGTGGCGTCGGCATCGCGGTGCTCGCGCCGGACGAGCTCACGGATCAGGAGCGCGTCTTCTTGCACACGCTCTTCATGGCGGAAGTGTTTCCGCTGCTGACCCCGCTCGCCGTCGATCCCGCGCACCCGTTCCCGTTCATTCCAAACCTCGGCTTTGCCATCGCGTTGAAGCTGAAGCGCCGTAGCGATGGGCGGGCGCTCAATGCGCTCATCCCAGTGCCGAGTCAGGTTGCGCGCTTCATCGACGTGACGCTCGCGCACCCGCAGACCGATCTCGAGCCCGGCGAACGCCCGCAGCGCCGATACCTGACGCTCGAGAACACCATCATGCTGTTCTTGGACGAGCTCTTCCCCGACTACGACGTGCAGTCGACGGGCGCTTTCCGGATCGTGCGCGACAGCGATATCGAAATCCAGGAAGAGGCCGAAGACCTCGTCCGCGAGTTCGAGGCGCGACTCAAAGAACGCCGTCTTGGCGACATCGTGCGTCTCAAGATCGAATCCTCGATGCCGGAGGATTTGCGCGCCTTCATCATCCGCGAACTCGAAGCGGACGCGCGTGATGTCGTCGTCGTCGATGGCCTCATCGGCTTATCCGCGCTCTCGGCGCTGGTCGAGGAAGAGCGGCCGGATCTTAAATTCCCGCGCTATGCGCCGCGTTTTCCCGAGCGCATCAAGGATTTCGGCGGCGATTGTTTCGCCGCTATCCGCGCCAAGGACATGCTGGTGCATCACCCGTTCGAGTCGTTCGACTCGGTGGTGCAGTTCATCCGCCAGGCCGCGGCCGATCCAGCCGTCGTCGCTATCAAGCAGACGCTCTATCGCACCTCGAAGAATTCGCCGATCGTCGCCGCGCTCATCGCCGCCGCCGAAGCCGGCAAGAACGTCACCGCCATCATCGAGCTCAAGGCGCGCTTCGACGAAGAGGCGAACCTCAAAGTCGCCCAAGCGCTGGAGCGCGCCGGCGCTTCCGTGGTGTACGGCTTCATCGACTTCAAGACGCACGCCAAGGTCAGCCTCGTCGTGCGCCGCGAGGCGGAGGGCCTGCGCACCTACACCCATTTTGGCACCGGCAATTATCACCCGCAGACCGCGAAGATTTACACCGACCTCTCGCTCTTTACCTGCGATCCAGCACTGGGCCGCGACGCCGGCAAGCTCTTCAACTTTGTCACGGGTTATGCGCGGCCATCGGATCTGGAAAAGATCTCGATGTCGCCAATTAATTCGAAGCAGACCCTGTTGCAGCTGATCGACGAGGAGATCGCGCACGTTCGCGCCGGCCGCGAAGGCGCGATCTGGGCTAAGCTGAACGCGCTGGTGCATCCCGAGATCATCGACGCGCTCTATCGCGCCTCGAACGAGGGCGTGAAAATCGAACTCATCGTGCGCGGCGTCTGCTGCCTCCGGCCCGGTGTGCCCGGCATGTCGGAGAACATCCGCGTCAAATCGATCGTCGGTCGGTTCCTCGAACATGCGCGCGTCGTTTGTTTCGGCACCGGTCGGAAGCTGCCCAACCCGGACGCCAAGGTCTACATTTCCTCCGCCGATTGGATGCCGCGGAACCTGGAACGCCGTGTCGAGGTCATGTGCCCAATTGAAAACCCGACCGTTCACCAGCAAGTTCTCGATCAAATCATGGTCGCGAACCTCAATGACGAGGCGCAATCCTGGTACATGGACCAGGATGGGGTGTTCACACGGGTCGATGTTTCCAAGCTCGAAAACCCTTTCTCGGCGCACGTCTATTTCATGCGCAACCCGAGCCTCTCGGGCCGCGGCCGCGCCATCAAGAGCGACGCGCCGGTGGCGTTCGATCACATCGGCGCACGCCGCTACTAGCGCGAGGCACGGATGAGCGCGCGAACGCTGCGTCCCGCGCAGGAAGCCGCCGTCATCGATGTCGGCTCCAATTCCGTGCGCTTGGTGGTTTATCGCATCGACGGCCGCGCGCTGACGCCCGTCTTCAATGAAAAGGTGATGGCGGGCCTCGGCCGCGATCTTTCGCGCAGCGGCGCGCTCTCCAAACCGGGCATGGAGACCGCGCTCCGAGCCTTGAAGCGCTTTGCAACGCTGATCGACGCGCTCGGCATCAAGGATGTTTATCCCGTCGCCACCGCCGCCGTGCGCGAAGCCAGCGATGGCCGCGCCTTCGCTGCGGAGGTGGAGCAAGAGCTTGGCTGCAAGCTGCGCATCTTGAGCGGCGAAGACGAAGCGCGCCTCTCCGCCCTGGGCGTCACCGCGGGCGCGCCGGATGCGAAGGGCGTTGTCGGCGATCTCGGCGGCTCGAGCCTGGAGCTTGTGGAGATCAGCCCCAAGGGGCTCGGCCGCGGCGAGACGTTTCCGCTCGGGCCGCTCGTTCTCGCGCGCGATGAGTTCGATTATGAGCGCACTAGTGCGCATGTCGCCGAGGTGCTGGCGAAAACTAAGCTGCTCGGCAAGCGCGGTGGCGATTTTTACGCCGTAGGCGGCGCCTGGCGCGCGCTCGGCCGCATCGACATTGCGCTGACCAATCATCCCTTGGGCGTCTTGCACCATCACCAGATGACGCGCGCGCAAGTGCTCAAAGTCGCCGACGCTGTACGCAAGCAAAGCAAGAAGTCGCTGGAAAAACTGGAAGAGGCCGCCGCCAAGCGCGCCGAGACGCTTCCGTACGCCTCCGTCGTGCTCGAACAAGTCATGCTCGCGGGCGAGTTTGAACGCGTTGTGCTTTCGGCTTTTGGCCTCCGCGAAGGCGTGCTGATCGAGCGCATGAGCGAGCAGGCGCTTGCCGCGCATCCGTTGATCGCGGGCGCTGAAGCGCTCGCCGGCCGCTGGTCGCGTGGACCCGCGTTCGGCGAAGCGCTGGAGCGATGGATGACGCCGATGTTCGAGGGGCAGGTCCCGATCTTCGGCACGAAGCGCGACGCGGTCATCCGCGGCGCCGCCGCGCGCCTTGCCGATATTGGCGGTCCGCTCCACCCCGACCAGCGGGCAGAGATCATGTTCGATCTCATCCTGCGCGCGCCCCTCGCGGCCATCGCCCACGAAGAGCGCGCCTTCCTCGCGGCAGCCATCCACCACCGCTACACCAAGGCCCAGCCGCGCCACGCCGAAGCTTACCTGCGCCTGCTGACGGAAGAGCATCAGGCCGCCGCCGCCGCGCTCGGGGCCGCGCTTCGCCTGGGCGCGGATCTTTCCGGCCGCAGCGAGGCCCTGCTGGCGGGCTTTGATGTCGCGGCCATCGACGGCAAGCTTGTGTTACGGGTCAAAAAGAAAGTAGCCCACCTGGTGACCGACACCGCATCGCGCCGGCTCGACGCCGCCGCGCATGCGCTCGGCCTCACAGCGGAGACCAAGATCGTATGAGCGACACCCCGCCCGACCGCCTCTCGGTGGATCCCGACAGCCCGTACCATGACGCCGCCGTGCTGGAACGCGGCGTGGGCATCATCTTCAACGGCAACGAGAAGACCAACGTCGAAGAATACTGCGTCTCGGAAGGTTGGGTGCGCCTCGCCGTCGGCAAGACGCTCGACCGGCGTGGCAAGCAGTTGACCATCAAGTACAGCGGCAAAGTCGAGCCGTACTTCCAGGATATCCCCCGCGCGTCCGAATAAACGGCGTGCTAAAGTGGGCCGGTGAGTGAGGAACCTGGCCCACGCAAGCTGGCGGCGATCATGGCGATCGACCTTGTCGGCTATTCCGCTCTGAGCGAGGTTGACGAGCCGTCCGCGATTGAGCGCGTCGCGCGCCTGCGCGCCGCCTTGGACCAAGTCTGCGCGGCGCAGAGCGGGCGCGTGTTCAATACCGCGGGTGACGGCTTCATGCTGGAATTCTTAAGCGCCGCGGGCGCGCTTGCGGCAGCCGAACTCTTATGGGGCGCGGGGCTTGAGCGTAGCATGGTGCGCGTCGGCGTTCACGTCGGCGATGTGCTGCTGACGCCGAGCGGCGATCTCTTGGGCCACAGCGTCAACGTCGCGGCGCGCTTGCAGCAGCTGGCGCAGCCGGGCGTCGTCGTCGTCTCCATGGACGTGCGCCGTGCGGTGCGCGGCAAGCTCGCGCAGCGGCTTCATCCCGCTGGCGCGGCGCAGCTCGACAAGATGGCCGAGGCGATCGAGATCTTCACCTTCGAAGAGATCGCCGCCGCAAAACCGCGCACGCGTAAGCCCGATCCCGTGCTCGCGGTGCTGCCGTTCGACAACGAGAGCGACGATGCGGAGATGGCTTATTTTTCCGACGGCGTCGCCGACGAGATCATCTCCACGCTGCTGCGCCAATCCAAGATCAAGGTTATCGGCCGCACCTCCGCGTTCCAATTCCGAGGTGCGCGCAAGAGCGAAGCGGCGGCCGCGCTGAAAGCCAGCCACGTGCTCGACGGCGCCGTCCGCTGCAGCGGTAATCGCCTCCGGGCCAGCGTTCAGCTCATTGAAGCGGCCAGCGGCATGGCGCTCTGGAGCGAACGTTATGACGGCGATCGCAGCGATGCATTCGCGCTCGAAGACGAGATCGCCGCCAAGGTCGCCGCCTCGCTGCGCCGTTCGTTGACCCAGCCCGAACGCACGACCGCTATCGATCCCCGCGCGCACGATCTCTATCTCCGCGCCCGCCAGATCTGGCTGATGATGAGCGATGTGGAGGAGGATCAGGCCGCCGTGCTGCTTGAGCGCTGCGTGGCGATCGCGCCCGATTTCGCGCCGGCCTGGGCGACGCTTGCGAGCGTGCGCGCACTACTGTTGCCGCGCGACCGCGATTGCATCGGCGAGCCGGCCCACGACGCCGCGCTCGCCGCCGCCGAACGCGCGCTCGCGCTCGATCCAGATTGCGCGCCGGCCTTCGCCGCGCTCTCGCTGCTGAAGCCGGCCTTCGCCGAGCACGGCGAGAAGCTCCGCCTCGTCAACGAAGCGCTGAAGCGCACGCCCAATGACGCGGCGCTCCACGTCGCGCGTGCTGCGTGGCGCTATAGCGTCGGTCGACTGAAAGATGCGGGCCGATCGCTGGAAACCGCGAGCATGCTCGATCCGCTCGGGCCCGCCGTGGAAGGTTTGCGCGCGAGCCTTATGAGCGCGCGAGGCGAAAACCGCGTCGCCCTCGACATCGTCAGCGAAGCCTGGGCGCGGTGGCCGGATTCAGCGTTTACCTGGTATCTGATGTGGTCGACGCTCTGCGCCGCTGGCCGGCTTGATGAAGCCGAAGCGCTGGCCGCGCCCGGCGTGCCGCCCAAGCGCGGTGTGACCGAGCGCGACATCTCGGTGTTGCGCAACTACGTCGCCGTCATGCGTCTCTCCAAGGATGATCGTAAAGAAGCCTGCGAGCGCATGCTGGCCCAACTGGCGCGCAGCACGGAGCCGCTGCCGCTCTCGGGCTGCCTCTTCGCCGCAGCGTACGGCTGCCCCGACCGCGCCTTTGACGTGATCGAACACGCCATCACAACGGGCCGACCACTGAAGCCCGACAATCACGAAGCTTTCGGCATGGCGCGTGCGCAGTCGCCGCTGCAATTGTTCGTCGCCACCGGCGGTGCGGCGATCTGGTCGTTCCCGCGCTTCCCCAAACTCGCCGCGCAGCTGGGCCTTGCGCAGTATTGGCTCGAAACCAAGCAATGGCCCGATTGCGCAACGCAAGTGCCCTACGATTTCAAAGCTGGTTGCGCCGAAGCGCTCGCGGCGCACGCGCCAGTCTGAGTTCCCACGCGCGCCCCGGAACAGAAGCGCGCTAACCCTTGTTAAAGCTGCACGGCCGAACAAGGAGAAGCATCATGGCTGAACGTGAAGGCGGTGGCGGGAGCGGGTTTGTTGGCGTGATTGTCGGCGCGCTTCTGGTTGCAGTCGTCGCGCTCGGCTTTGTCGCCTACAATGGCGGCTTGGGCACGCAGACCGCTGACATCTCCATCGAAGCGCCAGACATCAACACGCCTGGCTAAGTCCCTTCGACGGTGACTTTGCCGTCCTTGAGCTTCAGCGCCAGCCGGCCGTGCTTCAACGCCAGCGCGCGCTCGCCGAACACTGTGCGGCGCCAGCCCGAAAGGGCTAATACGTCTGCGTTGTCATCGGCCGCGATGGCTTCGATATCGCTCGCTGAAGCGATGAGCCGCGGCGCTACTTGATTGCGCTCCGCCTCAAAGCGCAGCAGCACCTTGAGCAACTCCACCGTCGGCCCAAGACCTGAAGGCAGGGGCGGCGGACGCACGTGCTTGAACGCCGGCCGGTTTGGGTCGGCGAACGCTTGCGCCAGGTCCTGCAGCAGCTCCTGCGCCGCGCGTGAATTGCCGAAGCCGCGCGGCACTGCGCGCATGCGATCGAAGTCGCCAGAGCTCTTCGGTCGGATCTCGGCGATCTCGTAGAGCGCCTCGTCCTTGATGATGCGCCCGCGCGGCACATCGCGTTGTTGCGCTTGCCGCTCGCGCCAGCCCGCGGCGACTTGCAGCGCCAGCACGTAATCGGCCGTCGTCTTGCGCAGTTTGAGGCGCTTCCAGGCATTCTCTGGTGTCGTGTCATAAATTTCGGGGTCGAGCAGATAATCGTGCTCTTCATCGAGCCAGGAGAGGCGGTTTTCCTTCTCCAGCTTCTGGTGCATGCGCGGATAGAGATCGCGCAGGTGCGTCACGTCCGCGAGTGCGTAGGCGAGCTGCGATTCCGAGAGCGGCCGGCGGCTCCAATCGGTGAAGCGCGACGACTTGTCCAAGCGCCGCTTCAGCACCTGCTGCACCAACGCATCGTAGGCGACCGTATCGCCATAACCGCACGCCATAGCCGCGATCTGACTATCGAACACCGGATGCGGCAGTTGCCCGCCGAGCTTCAGGAAGATTTCCAAATCCTGCCGCGCCGCATGGAAGACCTTCAGCACCTTCTCGTCGGCCATGAGGTCAAGGAACGGCTTCAAATCGAGCCCTTCGGCCAAAGGGTCGATCACTGCCTCGACGCCGGGCGCCGCCGCCTGGATCAGGCACAGCTTCGGCCAATAGGTCGTCTCACGCATGAACTCGGTGTCGACGGCGACGAACGGTTGCTGGGCGAGCTCCTGGCGCAGGGCCTCGAGCTCTTCTGTCTTGGTGATCACGCGCATCAAGGGCTGGTTGGGACTCTGAGCGCCTCGGGTCAAGCGCCCGGCGCCGGAACGATGTCTTCGCGCGGCCCGGAGAGGACGATTTGCATCCGGTCCGAGGGGAAAGGCCGCACCAGGGAAAGGGCTTCTTCCACTGGCGCTTCCAGCCAGGTCTCGATCTCATCGCCCGTCAGCATCACCGGCATGGCCTTGGCGTGGATGGGGGCGACGAGTTCGTTGGCGTCCGTGGTCAGGAACGCGAACAGGAGGTGCGTGCCATCCTCCTTGGCGCGGACCCCGCTCCAGGGCCGCCAAATGCCGGCGAAACAGAAGAGCGGCCGCTCCTCACCCAGGGCGAACCAGTGCGCCACCTTTGGATGACTGTCGGTGTATTCACAGAAGCTCGTGACCGGGACCAGGCAGCGGAAGCGGGGCTGATCCAGCCAGCCCCGCCAATAGCTGGAATTGAGGTTCCGGACATTGGTGACGGGCCGCGTGCCTCCGCCAGCTGGGGGGAAGCCCCAGCGCATCATCACCACCTCGCGCAGGCCCGCCTTCGACGTGCCCACCACGGGGGCCATCTGGTCCGGGAAAATGGCCGGAAGCGGGGGCTGATTGCCGGTCCGATCCCGCATCGCCCGGGTGTAGGCGACCAGCGCTTCACGCGATTTCGTCATGGAATAGAGGTTGCACATGCGCGGGTCTCATCTGCGGGGCCATGCGCGCCTTGACAAGCGTCGGGCGCGCGTGCGCCTGTCGCGCGAATTTTGACGCCCGAATCCCGGAGTTCCTGATGCACGCCTACCGTACCCACACCTGCGGCGCCCTCCGCGAAAGCGACGCCGGCCAGGCTGTGCGGCTCTCCGGCTGGGTCCACCGCAAGCGCGACCATGGCGGGCTGCTGTTCATCGACCTCCGCGACAATTACGGGCTGACCCAGATCGTCATTGCTCCCTCCAGCCCCGCCTTCGCGGCGGCCGAGCGGGTGCGGGCCGAGAGCGTCATCCAGATCGACGGCAAGGTGGTCGAGCGCACGGCCGAGACCAAGAACGCCAATCTGCCGACCGGTGGCGTCGAAGTGCAGGCGGCTGCGCTCGACGTGCTGGGCGCGGCCGAGGAGCTGCCGCTTCCGGTGTTCGGCGAGCCGGATTATCCGGAAGAGATTCGCCTCAAGTATCGCTTCCTCGATTTGCGCCGCGAAAAGCTGCACCGCTCGATCCTGCTGCGCAGCCAGGTCATCGCCAGTCTGCGGCGGCGCATGATCGATCAGGGCTTCACCGAATTCCAAACCCCGATCCTGACGGCGTCGAGCCCCGAAGGCGCGCGCGACTTCCTCGTTCCCTCGCGCTTGCATCCGGGCAAGTTCTACGCGCTGCCGCAGGCGCCGCAGCAGTTCAAGCAGCTGCTGATGGTGGCGGGCTTCGATAAGTATTTCCAAATCGCGCCATGCTTCCGCGATGAAGACGCGCGCGCCGATCGCAGTCCCGGCGAATTCTACCAGCTCGATTTCGAGATGAGTTTCGTCACGCAAGAAGACGTGTTCAACGCCATCGAACCGGTGCTCGCCGGCGTGTTTGAAGAATTCGGGCAGGGCAAGCGCGTCACCAAGGCCGGCACGTTCCCGCGCATCCCGTTTGCGGAAGCGATTGCGAAATACGGTTCGGACAAACCGGATCTGCGTAATCCGCTCATCCTGCAAGACGTAAGCGAACATTTCCGCGGCGGCGGCTTTGGCCTGTTTGCGCGCATCCTGGAAAAGCCGAAGCACGCGGTGTGGGCGATCCCCGCGCCCGGCGGCGGCTCGCGCGCGTTCGCCGATCGCATGAATGCGTGGGCGCAAGGCGAAGGCCAGCCGGGTCTTGGCTACATTTTCTGGCGCGAAGGCGAAGAAGGCGGCGCCGGCCCCATCGCCAAGAACATCGGCGCGGAAAAAGCCGAAGCCATCCGCACGCAGATGGGCCTCAAAGTCGGCGATGCCTGCTTCTTCGTCGCTGGCGATCCGGCCAGTTTCTACAAATTCGCCGGCCTCGCGCGTAACAAGGTCGCCGACGAACTCAATCTCTCGGACAAAGAGCAATTCGCGTTCTGCTGGATCGTCGACTTCCCGATGTACGAGTGGAGCGAGGAAGAGAAGAAGATCGACTTCTCGCACAACCCGTTCTCGATGCCGAACTTCGACCACGAGAAGTTCTTGGCCCTCGACCCGAACGACCGCGAGACCATCGAGAAGATCACCGCCTTCCAGTACGATATCGTTTGCAACGGCGTTGAGCTTTCCTCAGGCGCGATCCGGAACCACAAGCCGGAGATCATGATCAAGGCGTTTGAGATCGCGGGCTACGGCAAGGATGTGGTGGAAGAAAAGTTCGGCGGCATGCTGAACGCGTTCCGCTATGGTGCGCCCCCGCACGGCGGTTCGGCGCCCGGCGTTGACCGCATCGTCATGCTGCTCGCTGGCGTCGACAACATCCGCGAAGTTATCGTCTTCCCGTTCAATCAGCAGGCGCAAGACCTAATGATGAACGCGCCGGGCGAAGTGACGCCGAAGCAGCTCAAAGAACTGCACATCCGCGTGGTCGAGCCGGCGAAGAGCTAAACCCAAACGAAAACGCCGCCCCTTGGGGCGGCGTTTCTCTTTCATCTGCTCAGACGATTAATCGCAGGCGCGCACCGTGAGCCCCGCCGGCAATTCCGTCGTTGCATCGCCGCACGCCGCATCGAGCTGGGTTTGCGTCAGCCCACGCGCCTCGGCCATTTCCGCGCCCGAGAGGTTGGCGCCCTCCAGCGTTGCGCCATTGAAGCGCGCGCCGCCGAAATAGCCGCCGACCAGAGAAGCGGCGTTAAGGTTGGCGTTGCTGAAATTGGCGCTGCTGGCGCGGATGCCGAAGAGGTTGGCCAGCGAAAGGTTGGCGCCCGAGAAATTGGTGCGGTCGGCGATCGCCACGGTGAGATCGGCCTGACGCACGCGCGCGGCGCTAAAATTGCGGCCGCCTATGCTCTGATAGGCAAGATCGATCTGGAAGAGGTCGCAGCCTGCGCACGAGGCGCCCGCGCGCACGCGCGCCGCGGTGGCGTCGCGTTCAGCCTGGCTGGTGATGGGGCCGCCCGTGTCCGCCGGCGCCTGCGCGTAGGCGGGCGCGGTTAAGGCAAACAAGCAAGCAAATAGCGCGGCGCGTTTCATAATGGCGCAACTCCAGAAGACTTCCATGCAATCGTCGCACGAGCCGCGCCAGTTCACATCCCGCGCAGTAACGATGCGACTTCCGCAGGCCGGGCAGGCGGCTTGAGCTGATCGAAAGTACACTGCGCCGGCGCCTTGTCGGGTCGCCAGCGCATAAGCTTGGCGCCATGCCGGAAGCGATCATCCCCGACATGATCGTAGCGCACTTCGACCACCAGCTTCGGCTTCAGCGGCTCCCACTCGCCCGTCCGCTCCGTGCTCCAGCGGCTCGGGCCACCCGGCGCACGGCCGGTGAATCCAGCCCCGCCACGCAGTTTCTCCAGCCGCTTCGTCAGCGCCTCGCGCTCCGCATTGGTGATGGTCGAGGTGTAACCAACGTGATGTAGGAGCCCGTTATCGTCATAAAGACCGAGCAACAGCGAGCCGACCTCATCGCTGTTGCTGGCATAGCGAAAGCCGCCGACGACGCAGTCGGCCGTGCGCAAGCGCTTCACCTTCAGCATCGCGCGCTCGCCTTCGATGTAGGCGCCATCGAGCCGCTTGGCGATCACGCCATCGAGCGCGCGGCCCGTCTGCTTCAGCCATTTCCGCGCATCCTTTACCTCGCGCGTAAAGGGCGAAAGGCAAATCCCCGGTGCGCCATCGCCGACCAGCTTCTCCAACGCCGCGCGCCGTTCCGTCAGCGGCGCTTTGCGCAAGCTCTTCTTGCCCACCGCCAGGCAATCGAACAGCAGCAGCTGCGCGGGCTGGGCCGCGACGAGCTTCGCCACCCGGCTCGCCGCCGGGTGCAACCTGAGCTGCAGCGCCTCGAACGAAAGCGCGCCTTCATCGACGATGATGAGCTCGCCATCGACGACGAACTCTTTCGCCTTCATCGCCCGCACTT
>JAEYPY010000016.1 GCA_023410295.1 Pseudomonadota bacterium
TCTTTTTCTCCCGTCAGCACAGAATACCTATTGCATATAACTGACCAGTCAGTTATATGGGCTTATGGCTCCTGTCCGCCCTGCCTCGAAAGCTAAGACCGGCCCGCGTTGGCAGCGACGGTCAGCGGCGCGCCCGGAGGAAATTCTGGAGGCGGCGCTCGCGGAGTTCACCGAACGCGGCTTCGAAGCGGCGCGGATGGAGGACATTGCCAAGGCGGCGGGGCTCTCTAAGGCGGCGATCTATCTCTACTTCCCCAGCAAGATGGCGCTGTTGGAGGCGCTCATCGAAACGCGCGTGTCGCCGATTGCGCAACAGGCTCAAGCGCTCGCAGTGGCCGGCGCGGGCGATCCGGTGACAACGCTCAAAATGCTGGCGACCGGTGTGGCGCAGCGACTGGGAGATCCGCGGGTGTTTGCGGTGCCGCGACTCGTCATTGCCGTGTCGGGGCGGTTTCCGGAGATCGCCGAATTCTACCGGGTACATGTGATCGAGAAAGCGCGTGCAGCGCTCGAAGCGCTGATCGAGGCCGGCAAGGCCAAAGGCGTTTTTCGCGACGTCGATACGCGCGCCGTGACGCGCGCTTTTATCGGCCCGCTCTTCTTCGAAGCGATGTGGACGCACGTGCTGCGCGGAGAAAGTGCTTTCGCCGATCCGCAGAAGCTGATCGCACAACACTTCGACATCCTGCTGAATGGGCTGGAGAACCGCGCATGAAGCGCATGCTTGTCATATCGCTCGCCCTCTTCGCCGCGGCTTGCGGCGAGCGCGCCTCGGACCTGATGCAGGGTTATGGCGAGGCGGACTACATCTATCTTTCAAGCCAGGACCCGGGCGTCGTCGGCCAGGTGCTGGTGCGCGAGGGCGACCGCGTGGACGCCGGCGCGCGCGTGTTCAGCCTCGATCCCCAGCGGCTGAGCTATGGTGCGCAAAGCGCTGCGGCGCAGCGTTCGGCGGCGGCCGCGGCGATGAACACAGCGCAGGCCGACGCAACGCTGGCGGCGCGCAATTACGCGCGCGGGCTCGAGCTATTTGAGCAAGGCTTCTATCCGCGTGCGCGGCTGGACGCGGACCGCGCTTCGCGTGATGCGGCCAATGCGCGGCTGTCTCAGGCGCGGCGTGAAGCGGCGGCGGCGGGCGCGCAAACGGAGCTGGCGGAAACGCGGGTTACTGACCTTGCCGGCATTGCGCCTGTCGCCGGCACGATCGAGCAAATCTTCCATCGCCAGGGGGAGGTGGTGAATGCGGGCGAGCCAATCGTCGCGCTGCTGGCGCCAGAGAACATGAAGGTGCGCTTCTTTGCGCCGGAAGCGATCTTGGCGGAGCTCGCAGTCGGCGCGCGGGTGCTGGTGAGCTGCGATGGCTGCGGCGATGCCGCGTTGCCCGCGACGGTGAGCTTCATCGCGCGCGAGCCGCAATTTACCCCGCCGGTGATCTATTCGCTGGATCAGCGCGAGAAGCTGGTCTTTCTCGTGGAAGCGCGACTCGATGCGCCTGGACCGGTGCGGCCGGGCATGCCTGTCGATGTGCGGCTGGCGCGCGATGAGTGATGAGCTCGTCATCGATGTGCGCGGGCTGACAAAGCGCTTCGGCGACCGCACCGTGGTTGATAATTTCGATCTGCAAGTGCCGCGCGGCGCCATCTATGGCTTTCTGGGCCCGAACGGGTCGGGCAAAACGACGACGATCCGCATGGTGTGCGGTCTGCTCAAGCCGGAAAGCGGCGAAGGCCGCGTGCTCGGCTTCGATGTGCTCAACGAGAGCATCAAGATCAAAGAGCGCGTCGGCTACATGACGCAGAGATTCTCGCTCTACGAGGATCTGTCGATCCGCGAGAATCTGGAGTTCATCGCGCGGCTCTACGCACTCGACCGGCGCAATGAGCGCGTGGACAAGGCACTGGAAGATCTCGGCCTAACTGAGCGCCAGGCGCAACTGGCGGGCAAGCTCTCCGGTGGCTGGAAACAGCGCCTCGCGCTGGCCGCGTGCATGATCCATGAACCGGAAGTGCTGCTGCTGGACGAGCCGACCGCCGGCGTCGATCCCAAGGCGCGGCGCGATTTCTGGGACCAGATCCGCCGCTATTCGGCGCAAGGCGTGACGACGTTGGTTTCCACCCATTACATGGACGAAGCGGTGCAGTGCGATTCCATCGCCTACATCGCCTACGGCAAGAAGCTGCTCGACTCGCCGACGAACGAAATTCCGAAACAGATCGGCCTTCATGGCTGGCGTATCGCCGGGCGGCCACTGTTAAAGGCACAGGAGATGCTCGAAGGTTCTCCCGGGGTCGATCTCGTCGCGCGCTTCGGCGCTGAGATTCACGCGTGCAGCAAGGATGCGGCCGCGCTCGAACGCGCCGTGCGTGCGGTGAAGGAAGCGCAGCCGCACGTTGTGATCGAGCCGATCGAAGCGGGTTTCGAGGAGATATTCATCTACCTCATGTCCGGCAGCATCGATAATTTCCAATGAAGCCGCCGCGCCTCCCCGCTCTCTTCGACATCTCCTGGTCGCGCGTGTTCGCCGTGTTCTTGAAAGAGCTGGTGCAGATGCGGCGCGACCGGCCGACCTTCGCCATCATGATCATGATGCCGATCATGCAACTGGTGCTGTTCGGCTATGCGATCAACACCGATCCGCGGCATCTGCCGGCGGTCGTGGAGATGCGCGAGGACGGGCCGATGACGCGTGCGTTTCTATCGAGTCTCCGCGCGTCCACCTTCGTCGATATCGTCGCCATCGCGCGCACGAGCGAGGAAGGCGAGGCGATGCTGCGTGGGGGCGAAGCGTCGTTTCTCATCTCCATTCCTGAAGGCTTCGAACGGCGCTTGGTGCGCGGTGAGCGGCCGCAAATCCTCGTCGCGGCTGACGCCAGCGATCCAGTCGCGGCAGGCGGCGCGCTGGGCGCGATCGAACGCATTGCGCAATCCGCGTTCGCGCCGGAGTTCGAAGGCGCCCTCTCCTTCCTGGCGCGCGCGCCGCCGCCTTACGAGATCGTCGTGCACCGGCGCTACAATCCCGCCGGCGTTTCGGCTTTCAACATCGTGCCGGCGCTGCTGGGCGTCATTCTGACCATGACCATGGTGATGATCACCTCGATCGCGCTGACCAGAGAGACCGAGCGCGGCACGATGGAAAATCTACTGGCGACGCCTGTGCGGCCGCTGGAGGTGATGATCGGCAAGACGACGCCTTACATTGGCGTCGGCGCGGTGCAGGTGGCGATCGTGCTCATTGTGGCGACGCTGCTCTTCCGCATTCCGTTCACCGGCTCAATGCTGGCGTTTCTGCTCGCGGTGACGGTGTTCATCTTCGCCAACTTGATGCTGGGTTATCTCATCTCGACGGTCGCGCGCACACAGATGCAGGCGATGCAGATGACGTTCTTCATCTTCCTGCCGTCGATCCTGCTGTCGGGCTTCATGTTCCCATTCCACGCCATGCCAGGCTGGGCGCAGGCGATCGGCAACGCACTGCCGATCACGCACTTCCTGCGTATCGTGCGTGAAGTGGTGTTGAAGGGCGCAGGACTTGCCGACATCCTCGGCGATCTATGGCCGCTGGCGCTGATCTTGCTGGTGCTGGCGAGCGTTGCGCTGATGCGCTTTCGCCGAACTCTAGATTAGGCGCGCGCCGCGGAGGCGGCTTTTTCAGCCGGCGCTTGGGCGACAGTCGCGAACAGCTCTTGTCGCACCGCCTCATCGGCGCCTTCGCGCGCAAGTAGTGTCAGCCGTTCGACGATCGCTTTGAGTTCGGCGAGCCCGCGCGGCGTCGAGGCGACAGCGTTGACGCCTTGAGCTGGATCCGCATCGCGCCACTCGTTCGACGCGATCAGCGATTCATGCAGCCGCTCGCCGGGGCGCAGGCCGGTGAAGATGATCGGCACATCGATATCCGGGCGCTTGCCGGCCAACTGGATGACTTGACGCGCCAGGTCGACGACGGGGAGAGCCTCGCCCATCTCGATGACCAGCACCGCTCCGCGCTGCTCGCTCGCGAGACCAACGGCGGCGGCTTGCAGCAGCGCGTCTGCCGCTTGCGGGATGGTGAGGAAATAGCGCGTCATCGCCGCGTCGGTGATGGTGAGCGGCTCGCCCGCTTCGACCTGCGCTTCGAAAATCGGCGACACCGACCCGGTCGAGCCCAGCACGTTGCCAAGGCGCACGGGGATGGCGCGCCGTGGCCCGCGCCGATCGAGCGCCTGACAAAGCATCTCGCCGAGCCGCTTGCTCGCACCCATTGCGCCCGACGGATCGACCGCCTTGTCGGTGGAAACGAAGATGAGGTCAGCGCCCACGCCGTGCGCGGCTTGGGTCACGTTTTCAAGGCCGTGAACGTTGGTGAGCACACCTTCGCATGGGAATTTCTCGACCAGTGGCACCTGCTTCAAAGCGGCGGTGTGAAACACGACGTGCGGCAGCTCGGCGCCAAACCAGCGGCGCATGGAATTGGGGTCGCGAATATCGGCCAGCGCAAGCACCGCATCCGGCAGTTCGAGGCCGATCTTGTAGAGGTTGTACTCGGAGCTATCGAGGAGTGTGAGGCGCTTGGGGCCCAAGGAAGCGATGCGCCGCGCAAGTTCGCCGCCGATCGAGCCGCCGCCGCCCGTGATCAGGACACGCTTGCCCTCGATCACACTACGGATGCGTGACCAATCGTACGCATGCGCCGGAGATCCAAGCAAATCATCCAAACGCAGGCGACGAACGCCTCCGTTTTCGACGAGGAACACAAGCATGCGTGCAGCCGCGGCGCGCTCCAGAATAGCGCGCGCGGTTGCGCCATCTGGCAACGGTTCCGCAAGCACCAGGGCGCGTACATTCAGTACGGAAAGATCGAGCGCCTGCCACATCGGCGCACGCGCCAGCACGGTGATGTCGACTTCGCCAGCGCCGATCAGCGCCGCGCCGCGAATCGCGATTTCATTCGCTTTAGCTGCGATCGGCAGTGCGTCACGCACCGCATCCACAGTTCCAAGTATTGCGGATGCCAGCTTCATGATCCCCTTATCCGCCGACGTTCTGCCCACCCAGCATTTACGTTCGCCGTAGAGCCAGTGTCCATGGACGCCAACCCATCCCACACAGCTATTCGAATATCTGAACGCAATCGTAACACCGCCGCCACGCTCCCCGCCTGCGCACGTAATTGTTAGGACGGTAGCGGCACGCAGCAATTGCCTGCAGCCACCTCCAACGGCCTATCAAGGGCCGCGCCTTCGATGCGGTATTCTCCCCCCGCAGCTTTCACTATGGCACAACCTCCGGCGGTATCCCAGATCATTGAACCAGATTCTCGATACGCTTCTGCACGCCCTGCCGCAACGTAAGCCAGCGCGCTCGCAGCAGAGCCGATCATGCGTACCTTGCGCCAAGTTTTCAGGCGCTGTTCGAACAGCGCCATCGATTCTGGGCTGGCGCGTGATGGTACGCCCGTCTGCAAGATGCCGCTGGCGGGGTCGGCGATTGAGGAAACGCGAATGGCTGCCCCATTCAGCCATGCCCCCAAACCGACAGCGCCGGTAAAACGCTCGCCCAGCGCAAAGCAATCGACCACGCCGAGCACAGGCTGGCCGTGATCAAGAAGCGCAATAGAAACAGCGCAGTGTGGATAACCGCGCAGGTAATTGATGCTCCCGTCAAGCGGGTCGATGGCCCAGACGAAGCGGTCGCCACGCTCTTGCGCGCGGACCCAACCAGCTTCCTCAGAGATAATTGGGTAGCTCGAGTCGCCGCCGATGGCTTCCAAGATGAGCGCCTCGGCGCGTTTGTCGGCGTCGATTTTGACTTCGCGACCATCCTCGGCGGAGATGACGCCCCACTCCGACCGATGCGCCTTGAGGGCGGCGGCGGCTTCAGCCGCGGCCCGTTCGGCGATCGCCAGTAGCTCGGAAAGTTCGCTCACGAGAGCCAGATAGCCCGCCCGGCCCTCTTGGAGAAGCGGGACATACGCGCTTTAACGGCGCGGGAGCTGGCGTCCATGGATGGCGGGCAAGCACAGAGGCCCAATACACCGGCGCGTCCTGCGAAGCCGCCGCAGGGCTTGAGCGCTGCTGCGCTCGACAAACGGCTGGGCCTCAGGCGCCGCGCCCGCGAAGACGCCGCGCGCAATCTGCCGCGACAAGACGCAACCGAACTCTCCACCGCCGAGATGGCGGCCATCGAAGCGGTGGCCAGCGACCGGGCCAAGATCGATCAAGCGCGCAACGACGCCAAGGCGGACGCCGAGCGGCGCCTGCGCGCACTCGCGCCGACGCCGCAAGACTTCGCCGGGCCCGCGCTCGACGCGCGCCTGGCGCTGAAGCAAACGGCGGGGCGGCTTGCGCACGATTGGGGCGAAGCGGCCGCGCGCGCGGCGCAAGGACGCGAAGACTTAGAAGCGTTCAAGCGCGCGCACCACTTGCGCCGCGCGGCGGTCTATCCGCGCTCGACACTCTTACAGACAGGCCTGCTGTTTTGTGCGGCGATGTTTGAAGCTTTGTTCAGCGCGGCGCTGTTCGCGGAAGACGATGCGCGCGGTCTGCTGGGCGGCGCCATCACGGCGGTTGGCCTTTCGGGCGCGAACGTGACGCTCGGCTATCTCGCTGGCTTCCTGGGCCTGCGTTATCTGCAGCACGTCCGCATGCCGCCGAAAGTTGCTGGCGCACTTGGCTTCGCGGCGCTGACGGCGCTGGCGTTGATGTTGAACTTGTTCGCCGCGGACTGGCGCGATCAGCTTGCGGCGGCAGCCGGGCGGCAAATCGATCTAGGTTCGGATGCCGGCTTTCATCTCTGGTCGCTGCTGCAGCTTGAATCGCCGCAATCGATCATCCTGCTGATGCTCGGCGCCGGGGTTTGGGTGTTCGCGGCGCTCAAGGGCTATTCGGGCTTCGACGACCCCTACCCTGATTACGGCAAGATCGACCGCGCCGCGCGCGACGCGGCTGAAGCGCTGTCTGACTTCCGCGCCGATGCGCGGCTTGAGCTGGAAGCGCCGGTGAACGCCGCGCGCGCGGCGCTGGCGGCGCGCATGGAAAAGATGCGGGCCGAGTTCGAAGCCATGAGCAAGGCGTTCGATGCGGCGGCTCTGAAAATGGAAACACTCGACGCCAAGGCGCGGGCGCTCGATCAGGCCGCAGCGGATGCGATCCACCTCTACCGGCAAGAAAACACCGCGCTGCGCACGGCGCCGGCGCCGGCCTATTTCGGTACAGCGCCGCCCGCTGCTGGCGCTGCGCTCGATGCGCTCGCGGTGGCTGCGGCGATGATCGACGAAGCGCGCGGCCGCCTGGGTGAGGCGCAAACGCAATCGGCTCATGCGCTAGAAGAACTGCTGGCTGAACTCGACGCGGCGACCAAGCAGCTCGACCAGGGCGGCGGCGCATGAGACGCGGCCGCGGCGCGGGCGCACGCAACGCGCTTGGCGTCGTGCTGATCGCGGTCGCGGCGCTGGTGCTAGGCGGCTTGGCCGGCGCCTCGCTGCTGCTGCGTGCGCCGCCAACGGACGCGGACACGCTCTGCCGCACGGATGCGCCGCTCGCCGCGCACACGATCATTCTGGTGGATGCAACGGACCGGCTGGAGTCACGGCATCGGCGCAAGTTGAGCGCGGTGCTGGCGCAGGAACGCGCGCGGCTATCGCAATACGATCGGCTCACGATCATGCGCATCAATGTGCGCCGGCCGCAGGAGCCGTCGATCTTGTTCTCCAAGTGCCTGCCGCGTCCGCCGGAAGCGACCAATCCGCTGTTCGAAAATGCGCGCATGGTGCAGCAGCAATGGGACGAAGCGTTCGCTGAGGCGCTGGAGCGCGCGCTACGCAGCGCGGGATCGAGCGGACCGGCGCGGGCTTCGCCGATCGTCGCCGGTTTGCGCGCGGTTGCGGCCGATCCTGATTTCGGCGCCGAAATTCCGCGCAGGCGTTTGGTGCTGGTGTCGGATTTGCTGGAGCACGATCCCGACGGCTTTTCGCTTTACGTTTCGGATGCGGATTATGCGCGCTGGCACGCGGCCTCAGCGAACGGGCCGCCCGACTTCGCGCGTGTCGACCTGCGCATTGTTCCCATCGACAGGCCGGATCACGGGGCGGCGCAGGCGCGGGTGCTGGATGCGTTTTGGCCGGCGTTTTTCGATGCGGCCGAAGCACATAGCGTCAGCATCGACCCCGCCCCGTAAGCGCGCTTTTCAGCTAGCGCCCGACTCAATCTAGATTCGCCGCCGGTTGGATCCGGAGGGGCGAATTTGAACACCTTCAATTGGCAGGGCGCGAGCGGCCGCTGGTACGAATTCGAGATCGCGCGCGCGCAGCGCGCCTGGGATCCGGTGGGCGGCATCTACATGTTCGTGAAGCCGCACGACCAGCCGGCGCTCGATTGGGGCGGGCCGATCGCGCTCTACCTTGCGAGCACCAACGATTTCTCCAAGAGCCTCGCGCGCCACGACATGTGGGCGGCGGCGGAGAACCTCGGCGCGAAGGAAATCCACCTGCTCGTCGTCAAGGACGAAGCCAGCCGCGCACGCGTGGAGAAAGACATCCTCGAAGCGCAGCGCCCGCTGCTGAACCGCAACATGCTGAAGCGCGTGGCTTAAGCGCGCGCGGCCACAGCTGCCGCCGGATCATCGCTGAAGACGCCATCGACGCCTGCTTCATAGAACGCGCGCAGTTCAGCGGCGAAATTGCCGTGCTGACGCAGATGATCCGGCGCGCTGGCGTCGCCGCGGCGCAGCTCCGTCGGCAGGAAGAAATTCTCCGGCCGCATCGTCCAGGGATGCACGACAAGATTGGCCGCGTGTGCGCGGGCGACGAGATCGGTTGGCGCGCCCGAGCGATTGCCTTCAGCGCGCGGGATCACCAGCGATTTCTCAGGACCAATGCCGCGCGCGTATTCAGCGATCGCGCGCAGGCCCGCATCCGTCAGCATCTCGGCGTAGCTCATCTCGCGCCGGTCCCACGGCGCGCCGGAAGCTGAGACGAGCTGCACGCAACTCCAGCGGATCGAGGACATCTCGGCCAGCTGCCTTAGCGGCCAGATTTCGAAGCACTGCACATAGAGACGGTCCGCGACACGCTGCCCGCCCGCTTCACGCACCGCGGCGATAAATGCGGGCACGGGATCGAGCCCCTGCTCGCGCAGGAATGTCGGATGCTTCAGCTCGGGATAGACGCCGACGCCGTGCGCCTGCGCTAACGCAAGCACTTCGGCGAAGGTCGGAATCTCTTCTTGTCCATCGTACGCCGTGTTGGCTGGGCGGAGCTGCGGCAGCCGCTCCTTGGCGCGCAGCGTCTTGAGTTCGCCGAGCGTGAAATCTTCCACCCACCAGCCTGTCGCTGCGACGCCGTCGATGGTTTTCTGCTTGCGGCGATCGGCGAACTCGGCGCGCTCCGAGACATCGGTTGTGCCGGAGATTTCGTTCTCATGGCGGCAGACGAGCACGCCGTCCTTCGTCATCACCAGGTCGGGCTCGATGAAGTCCGCGCCCTGCTCGATCGCCAGCTGATAGGCGGCGAGCGTGTGTTCGGGCCGATAAGCGCTGGCGCCGCGATGCGCGATGACAATCGGGCGGCGCGGGGCTGGTTCACTCATGCTCGCACATCCCGCCAACAGCACGCCTTGGGTCGCCGCGCCCAAGAGCACATCGCGCCGTCTCATAGGCGCTCATCCTGTGGTGCGATCGAGGTCATCGAAAGCCCCATGAACAAGATCGAGCCGCAGAAGAGCAGCGACCAGGCGCCGAAGGTCGCGTCGAGCGTCGGATCGAGGTTCGGAAACGCGCGCGGGAATTCATGCGTGAGAAAGGCGTTGAGCATCAATGTGGGCAAGGCGATACCAATGGCGGCTTCGCCCTCGTCGCCGCGCGCTTCGCGCAGGAGCTTCAGCAACAGGAACGTCGCCGCTACGCCGGCGATGGGCGCGGAGATGAAGGCTAGCATGCGCTGATCCGGCAGAAAGAACATGTCGCCGCCAAAGCGGAACGCCGCTGCGACAGCGAGCCACAACACAAAGCCAAGTCCCATGGCGCGCATGATCATTGTGGCGTCTCCTTCTCAATCCCAAGCAACATCAGCGCTTTCGCAACTGGCTTGAGTTTTGTCTCTGACGTGTCCCTACCAAAATAGCGAAGTTCAGTCTCGTGAAGATGGCGCGCCAAGCCCGATTCATCGGCGCCCTCAAGTAGCAGGCGCACTATCGGCCAAACGTAGGAGTCGTACTCATCGTCGGGCAAACCCGAAACACCGACTGGATTCCATATCGTGCGAAGCACTTCGCGCACGGCGAAGAAGTCTTGCTTTCGGGCTGCGCGCTGAGAACTCATCCCTTCAGAAGATCGCGCGAGATGATGACGCGCATGATCTCGTTTGTGCCTTCCAGGATGCGGTGGACGCGGAGATCGCGCACGATGCGCTCGACCTCGTAATCGGCCAGATAGCCGTAGCCGCCGTGGAGCTGCAGGGCCTGATCAGCGACTTTGAAGGCCGTGTCGGTGACGAAGCGCTTGGCCATGGCGCAATATTTGGTCGCGTCCGGGGCCTTGGCGTCAAGCTTCTTGGCGGCGGCATGCAGCAGCGTGCGCGAGGCGGCGAGATCGGTGGCCATGTCGGCGAGCTGGAATTGTGTGTTCTGGAAATCGGCGATGCGTTTGCCGAATTGCTTGCGCTCCTGCACGTAAGCGAGCGCGCGGTCGAACGCGTCTTGTGCGCCGCCGAGCGCGCACGCGGCGATGTTGAGGCGGCCGCCATCGAGCCCCTTCATCGCGTACTTGAAGCCCTCGCCTTCCGGGCCGATGCGGTTCTCGACCGGCACGCGGCAATTATCGAACGCCACGATCGCGGTGGGCTGGGCGCGCCAGCCCATTTTGTCTTCCATCTTGCCGAACGAGAGTCCCTCCGCGCCGTTCTCCACCAGCAAAGTTGAGACGCCCTTCGCGGTTTCATCGCCGGTCCGGCACATCAGCACGTAAAGATCGGAAAAGCCGGCGCCGGAAATGAAGGCCTTCGAGCCGTTGATCACGTATTGCGAATTGCCTTCGGCGCGCGCGGTGGTGCGGAGCGCCGCGGCGTCCGAGCCTGAGCCGGGTTCGGTCAAGCAATAAGACGCGATCGTCTCCATACTGGTGAGCTTCGGCAGCCATTCAGCGCGCTGCTCGTCGTTTCCGAAGCTGTCGATCATCCACGAACACATATTGTGGATGGAGAGAAACGCCGCGGTGGCGATGCAGCCGCGCGAAAGCTCCTCGAAGATCAGCGCCGCATCGTGACGCGTGAGGCCGGAGCCGCCGTGCTCTTCGCCGACATAAATGCCGGCAAAGCCGAGGCCGGCGAGCTCCTGCAACACGCCGCGGTCGAGCCCCTCTTCCTCCCAGCGCGCCGCGTTCGGGCGGAGCCGCTCCTGCGCGAAGCTCCGCGCAGTCTCCACGATCATGGTCTGGTCTTCGGTCAGCTCAACGGCCATCGGTTCCCTCTTTGGCCGCGTTATAGCCCCCCGCCGCGACGAGGCTAGCGTTCCCGAGCTGGAACCTCCTCTGCAGAAGCAGCGTTCTGGCTGCGGGCGTAGAGGAGACCCTTCATGTTGAGAACGATTGCGGCCGCGGCGGCGGGTTTTGCCGCGCTTGGTCTGGCGGCCTGTGACGGTGGTGCTGAGCGGACGGGCGAAAACCTGGACTCGGCGGTCGAAGAAGCCACCCAGGGCGAAGAAAACCTGCAGGACGGCCCGCTGGAGCGCGCCGGCGAGAGCATCGATGAAGCCACCGGCAATGCGCAGAACAACGACGCTGCCGATGCGCTGAACGACGCCACCGACGGCAACGAGGCCACAAATCCCTGATCGCACGGGAACCCGAAAGACCGAACCTACGGAACCGGGTTTCCCTAACCCGCGTTAACAGCGCTGGCGGCAAGTGGAGATGTCGCCGGACGGGACAACTCAAGGAGATATGAATGCTGAAGCCTATCTTGGCCGCCCTCGCCGCGGCGAGCTTTGTTGCGCTGGGCGCGTGCACGCAAGAAGCGCGGGTCGTCGAAGACGATGAACCGAGCATCGAACAATCGGCTGAGAACCTCGGCAACGATCTCGAGCGTTCGGCCGAAGAAGCCGGCAACGAGCTTGAGCAAGCCGGCGACAACGCCGCCGACGCGGTCAACGACGCGACCGACGGCAACGAAAACACCAACCCATAAGATCAAGACGACGACGCTCGTAGGAGAGAGAGCATGAAAACCCTTTTGACCACGGCCGCGGCCGCGGCGGTGCTGGCGCTCGCCGCCTGCTCGCAGGGCACCAACGAAGAAGCCGGCGAAGCGGCGGACACCGCGTACGAAGAATCCACCACCGGCACCACGGACCTCGGCCAAGGCCCGCAAGAAGAAGCCGGCGAAGCGATGGATGAAGCGCAAGGCGAAGCCGCCGAAGGCAACACCACCACGCCGACCACTCCGGCGCCGACCACGCCGTAACGGCCAGATCGCGATTGCGATTGAGCTCCCCGCAGGCCAAAAGGCCGGCGGGGAGTTTTCATGTTCGGCCGCACGTTTTCGCCGGCGCTGGTGCTGACGCTGGCAATCATGGCTGGCGCGTCGATGGACGCGACGATCAAGTTTCTGACCCAGACCAACCACGTGCTGCTGGTCGCGTTCGGGCGCTATGCGTTCGGCGCTCTATTTTCGTGGGCGATCTACCTGCGCGCGGGCCGCCCCGTCATCAGCGCCGAGATGTGGCGCGCACATGGACTGCGCGGCTTCGTCATCGCCATCACCGCGGTGACGTTCTTCTGGGCGCTTAGCATCTTGCCGCTGGCGGAGGCGGTGACGCTCTCGTTCATCTATCCCCTGCTCGCGCCCTTCGTGGCGCGGGTGGTGCTGGGCGAGCGTATTCGCATGCAGAGCGTGATTTGCGCGGTGGTGGGCTTTGCCGGCGTCATTGTCGCCATGCAGGGGGCGCCGAGTGAGACAGAATCGCCGCAGCACGATCTTGGCGTCGCCGCCGTGCTCGTGTCGGCCGCCTTCTTCTCCATCGCCATGGTGCTGCTGCGCGAGCGGGCGCAGAAGGACGGCGCGCCCATCGTGGGCCTCATGACCAGCCTCATTCCGGGCATCATCATCGCCGGACCAACGCTTGCGTTCGCGACGCCGCCGTTGCTGAGCGACTGGCCCTACTTTTTCCTCATGGGCGCGCTGGCGGCGACGTTCATGTACCTGATGGCGCGCGCCTACGCAGTGGCGGAGGCGCAGCAGCTGGCGCCGATCCATTATAGCGAACTCTTGTGGGCGAGCCTTATCGGCTACCTCATCTTCCGCGAAACGCCGCGCGTGGAAATCTATCTTGGCGCTGCGCTCATCATCGGCGCCTGCATCTGGGCCGCTTACGATGAGCGGCGGATTTCGCTGGTGAGCCGAGAGACGCCTTGAACTAGTCCTCGTGGCGGCTGGCGCCGTCGCGGTCTCGTGTGTAGCGCTTGGTAAGTGGGAATGGCGGCAGCCAGGATTCTCGCCGGATGGTCCAAAGCTCATAGGTAGGCATCAGCTGATCCGGCGCATCGAGCGCCCCGAGCGCAACTTCGACCTCGTCGCCAGTGCGCGAGAACACGGGCGAGCCGCAGCGCGGACAGAACGACCGCCCGCCATAGTCGCGCGTCCCGCCCTCTATGGAGACGGCGTCCTCTGGAAAGATCGCGAAGGCGTGAAACAACGCGCCGTGATGCTTGCGGCAATCGAGACAATGGCAAAGCCCAACGCGATAGGGCCGACCCGACGCCGCGAGCTGCACGTCGCCGCACAGGCAGCCACCGGTGAAACGCTCCATGCTCCGTCTCCTTCTCTCGCGGTATGCTTTACAACGTGCGCGGCTTGACGCCCATTAGTACGCACGCTGAAGGAGAGCCCATGAGCAACCCCGCCCACGCCATGCCTTTCGCCAAACTGATGGGCGTGGAGATCGAAGAGGCCAGTGCTGAGCGCATTGTCGGCGCGCTTGAGGTGCGCGAGGAGCTCTGCACCGCGGGCGGTATTCTGCATGGCGGCGCGATCATGGCGTTCGCGGATTCGTTGGGCGCGATCGGCGCGTTCTCGGCGCTGCCGGAGGGCGCGGTCGGCACCACGACGATCGAGAGCAAGACCAACTTTCTGGGCGGCGCCAAGGCCGGCTCACGCGTGCGCGGCGAGACCACGCCCGTTCACCGCGGCAAGCGCACCAGCGTCTGGCAAACCCGCATCACCACTGCCGAAGGCAAACCGGTGGCGCTGGTGATACAGACGCAGATGGCGCTGTTTCCGCAGTGAGGATCAAGCGCGCCGGAACGCGAGCGATGTCCACGTCACGCCCGCAGGCGCATCGTCGCGGAGCGTGCGTCTTGGCCGATTGACGAGAACATCGAAGCCGGCGTTCGCTGCAAGCTCCACGGTTTCGTCCGCCGTGACCTGAAACATGCGCCGTCCCTCAGGCACTGGACCATGCCGCAGGAGTAGCGCCAACATTGCGCCAGGTCTTGCCAGCTCCGCCAGCCGCGACATGGCGCGGACACGCTCGTCGGCGTCGAGATGCATCCACACCGCCGTCAGCATGATGAGATCGAACGGCTCGCGGCCTGCAAGAGCGCTCAAGTCTGGCAAGCCATCGTCAACCCACTCGATGCGCGGGCTTGGATGGAGCCGCATGCCCGCGGCGCGCATCTCGGCCGTCGGCTCAACAGCGACGACGACATGGCCCTTCGCCGCGAGCCAAGCAGCGTCGCGGCCGCTGCCGGCGCCGATATCGAGCGCACGGCAGGGCGCGACCGGAATGAGGTGCAGAATCTCTTCATGCACCCCTTCCGGATCGATGGTTTCATAGCGCGCGACTAGCTTCGCCGCTTGCGCAGCGTAGGCTTCTGCGCCGGCGAAGCGGCTCAAGCCGCGGTCGCCTGCGCCCGTTTGGCGACGTCGTCGGCGCGGCGGCCGGTGACTTCGACCATGTGATCGAACGCGGCTTCGAAGGTGGCGAGGCCTTGCGTCATCGAGCGGAGCTCGATGATGAAGTTCTGCCGCTCGGCGTGCGGGAGATAAACCTCAACCTTGTCCCAACCGGACCAGCCATCACGGCCTTCGAAGCCGAGAATCTGGCCGTTGTGGCTCGAGACAGAAGAATTGATCTTCGGCGTGCCCCAGCTCGGCGTGTAGATCGTCAGCTTCTCGATCGGCTCCAGCAGCACTGGATCGCATTCGGCCAGGGCCTCACTCATGGCGATGCGGCCGGCGGCGTGAAACGAGTGCTCGGAGGAATCGACCGAGTGGAACGAACCGTCGATCAGCGTCACCGCGACATCGACGACGGGAAAGCCGATCGGCCCTTTCGTCATCGCGTCCTTCACGCCGGCCTCGACCGCTGGAATCCATTGGCGCGGGATGGCGCCGCCGGTGATCTTGTCGATGAACTCGAAGCCCTGGTCCCGCTGCAGCGGCTTTACCTGAATGACGCAATCGCCGAACTGGCCGTGCCCGCCGGTTTGCTTCTTGTGCCGGCCGCGCTTTTCCACGCTTCTGCGGATGCTTTCCTTGTAGGGCGTTGACGGGCGCGTGTGTGAGACATCGACGCCGAAGCGCGCCTTCAAGCGGTCGATCACCGCGCGCAGGTGCGGCTCGCCTTGGCCAAGCAACAGGATTTCGTGCGTGCTTTGGTCGTGCAGCACGTCGAGACCTGGATCTTCCTCGACCAGCTTCTGCAACGCGCCGGAGAGGCGCACATCGTCCTTGCGGTCCTTGGTGGCGATGGCGACCTGATAGACGGCAAAGCGCTTCGCCGGCGCCGCCGCCGCTTTTTGCACGCCGTCGGCGGCGAGCAGATCGCCGGCCGCGACGGGATCGAGCTTGCCGATGGCGACGACATCGCCTTCAGGCGCGGAAGAGACCTTCTTCGTCTGCGCGCCTTGCACGGAGAACAGCGCGCCGGGCCGCGCGCTTGAGCCATCGCTCAGCGTCAACTGATCGCTTTCGCTCATGCGCCCGCCGAACACGCGGGCGTAGGCGAGCTTGCCCGCCTGGCCAGCGTGCGTGACCTTCATCACGTAAGCGCCCTGCCCTTTCAGGCCGAGCCGCTCGGCGGCATATTTCGGCTCCGGCGTATCGTGGCGCAACGCTTTCAAGAGCCGGCGGATGCCATGGCCTTGCCCGGTGGATCCGAAGAAGACCGGCGCGATGACGCCTTCGCGCGTTTCGCGCACCAGATCGGCGAAGATGGTGTCGCGGTCCGGCGTGACGTCGGAGAGCAATTGCTCCATCAGCTCATCGTCGAAATCAGCCAGCTGTTCGAGCATGTGGAAGCGCGCTTCGGTTTCGCGCTCCGCCAGATCTTTGGGGATGTCGATGATGCGCGAGGGTTTGCCGGGCTCGTAATGGTAGGCGCGCTCAAGCGCGAGATCGACGAAGCCGGCGACCTTGTCATCCTCCCAGATTGGAATCTGCCGCGCCACCAGCGGCACGCTCGACGCCGGCTGCAGCGCTTCCAGAAGATCGCGCACGCGGCCGCGCGCGGTGTCGATCTTGTTGATGAAGAGCGCGTGCGGAATCTTGAATTCTTCGACAGCTTTCAGGAACGGCTGCAGCAGGATCGCCTTGTCGGGATCGGGATCGGCGACGACGATGGCGAGATCGGCGGCCGGTAGCGCGTAATCGGCGTCGGCCAGAAAATCGACTGCGCCGGGCGTATCGATCAGCGCATAATGATCGCCCATGAAATCGATGGCGGTGAAAACCGTCTCGCTGGACTGGCCGGCGGCGTTCGGGGCCGTTCCCGAACCGCCCGAGGCGGCCGACGCCAGAGCTTGGGTCAACGCCGTCTTGCCCGCCCCGGTCGGACCGACGACGGCAATTGCCCTCACCACGTTTGCCGTTTTGCTTTCAGGCATGGCGCGCTCTCCCTTGTTCCCCGTGCGGGGTTGGGCGGCGCCCAGCGGCAGGCGCCGCTTCGTGCGTTTGTACTTGGCGTTTCAGCCAAGACGGCTACTGTTTCACGGAGTGAACAATCGGGCAAGCGCGCGCGTGCGCGGAACTCGTTAGTTGAGTTCGAACGGCACGCGCATGCGATAGCGTCCTTGCACGGGCGCGCCATCGCGCATGGCCGGCGCCATGCGATGATCTGCGGCAATGCGCAACGCCGCTTCACCGAACGCCCAACCGCGCGGCGTCTCCGAGATCACGCTGCACGCGAGCCGGCCGCTGGTCCCGACAATGCAATCGAGCATCACCACGCCCTCCATCTCGCGCGCGAGCGCACGGCGCGGATAATAACGCGCGAGATTGCTTGGCCGTTCGAGCCAGTGCGGATCCGTGATGGTGGCGGGGCCAGCGTCCGCCGGGAACGTCGTTGTAGGGTCGGCATCGGTGGCCATATCGAGCGGCGTTAGCGATGGCAGCGCCGCGTCGTCTTCGACAAAGTTCTGCAACGGCGGCTGCGTTTCATCCGCAATCGGTTCATCCGGCGTCACCGGCGGCGGCTCGGGCACCGAGGTGATGATCGTTGTTTCCGGAAAAATCTGCTGCCGCACGACGTACGTCGCCGACATGGCGATCAGCACCATCAAGCCGAGCAGCGCGGCGGACGCAGCAAAGCTGGTCGCGCGCATGGTCAATGCATGCGCCATGTTATGCCTCCCTTCGCGCTCCACGGCGCGTCGGTAAAGGCTCTCGTGAAATCGCGCGTGCGCCTACTCACGAGCCCGCGAGGGTGATCACGCTTGCGAGAGGTTTCACCGCGCGGCGCGCGCCTCGGCGATGCGACGCAGATCGAGCAGCGTCGTGCGGACATCGCGAACCAGCAGCGCTTGTGTTGCGCTCTGCGGCAGCGGGCCGGCGAAATCGGCGGCGACGCGATACTCAAGGTGCGTCCCGCGCCCGCCATCGATCGTGGTCAACACCCATTCGCCATCAGAGCGCGTCCAATCACCGGCGACGCGGCGAAACGCGAGCCGCCGGTTTGGCTCCAGCTCGACGCGCGCGACATTTCGCAACACCGGCTGCAGCAGCCAGCCGCGCACGCGATGCTCGCGCACGTCCCAGCCCTGCCCCCGCTCAAGCACGCGGCAGCTGATCAAGCGGCGCATGAAACGCGGGGCTTGCGCACAATCGCTAAGCACGGCCCAGACCGCGGCGGGGCTTGCGGCGATATCCATGGTGGCATGCACAATGGCGGCGCCGCCGCTGACCCGGCCATCGATGACCGGCGCGGCCGCGTAGTCCTGCGCCGCGGCAGCGTTGGCCCACAGAAGGGCGATCAGGAAAGCGAGAACGCGCATGTGCACGAGACCGTAGCACGCCGCGCGCCGCTCCGCCGCATGCGGTCACATGCCTGACACTTGAGACACTGCGGTCGATAGCTACCTCAGAAGGAACGAAGGGAGCTAACCATGCGATTGTTTTACGCGCCGGGCGCCTGCTCGCTTGCGCCGCACATCATCGTCCGCGAAGCCGATCTCAACGTGACGCTCGACAAGGTGAGCTTCGGCAAGGAGCGGCGCACCGAGGACGGCCGCGACTTCTACCAGATCAATCCTCAAGGCTCCGTGCCGGCGCTCGAACTCGACAGCGGCGACGTGCTGACCGAGGCGCAAGTGCTGCTGCAATACTTAGCCGAGCTGGCGCCCGCAAAGAACCTTGCACCGCGCGAGGGCATGCAGCGTTGGCGCCTGCTGGAGACGCTCAACTTCATCGCCACCGAATTGCACAAGGGCACCGGCCCCCTCTTCAAGCGCCCCACGCCCGAACTGCGCGAGGCCACGGTCGAAACGCTGAAGAACCGCTACGCCCTTCTGGAAAAGAAGCTCGGCGACAAGCCCTATCTCTTGGGGGAGTTCTCCATCGCCGACGCCTACGCCTTCGTGGCGCTGACTTGGGCGCGGAAGTTCGAGATCGATCTCTCGGCGCTGCCCAAGCTGCAGGCTTACTTCCAGCACGTGATGGCGCGCCCTGCGGTGCAGGCCGCGCTCAAAGAAGAAGGCTTGTCAACATCGTGAATGCGCTGGAAACGGTTGATGTAGCTTAACGTACATTCAACCATCCAGGCTCACGGCTTTTTCATGCTAAGCGGCGATAGTGGCGCTTCATCGCGGCGCCTCCTTTTGGTGGCGGCGGCTGCGTTGATCGATGCGTCCGGACGCGTGCTGATCACGCAGCGGCCTGCGCACAAGCAATTGCCGGGTCTCTGGGAGTTTCCTGGTGGCAAGGTCGAACTGGGGGAAGCTCCCGAGCATGCGCTCGTCCGGGAGTTGCGTGAGGAGCTGGATTTGACGGTCGACCCAGAAGCTCTCGATCCGTTCGCGTTCGCATCGCACGCTTATCCGGATTTCCATCTCTTGATGCCGCTCTATGTCGCGACGCGCTGGAGCGGTGCGCTGAAGCTTGACCCTAACGCTGCGCAGGCGGCGAAATGGGTGTTGCCGGCTGAGCTTCGCCAGCATGACATGCCGCCGGCCGATGTGGTGCTGGTGGACCGGTTGATCGAACGGAACGCCGCATGATCGCCCGCTTCCTCCGCGACCAGCGCGGCGCCACCGCGATCGAATACGCGCTGATCGGCGTCCTGATCGCCGTCGCCATCGTCGCCGCGGTCGCCCCGATCGGCGATCAGCTCGCGGCGATCTTCGGCAGCGCCGGGGATGGCTTCAACGGCCCCTAAGCGGGTCCAATATTTCAGCTCTGTTTCAGCGCCGAAGAACGGGCGCAACGTTGCTGGCCCATGACCGTCCCGCTCAAACACTGGGGATCGTCATGGAATCGCTCCAAGCCCTCGCCATCGCGGCCGCCGCCTTCGTCACCGGCCTTTCACTGGACCATGTCTCGCTGACGGATCGCCTCGCCGCCGAGGCTGAGACGATAGCGCAGCGCGCTTTCGTCGAACGCGATGCTGGCGTGCGCATGGACAATGCGGCGTTCGATCTGGATCAGGACGGCGTGATGCGTTGCGCGGCAGCGCCGAAAACCGGCTGGCTCTAAGCCTCCAGTTCGACGTCCCAATAGAGATAATCCATCCAGCTTTCGTGCATGTGGTGCGGCGGGAAGCGCCGGCCCATATGCTGCAGCTCATGCATGGTCGGACGGCGCGGCTTGCGGCGCGGACGCATCTCCGCATGATGCGCGTAACGCCCGCCCTTCTTCAGATTGCACGGCGCGCAGGCGGCGACGATGTTTTCCCACGTCGTGCGCCCGCCCTTCGAGCGCGGCAACACGTGGTCGAACGTCAGGTCCTCAGCCGTGCCGCAATACTGGCAGGCGAAGCCGTCGCGCAGGAAAACGTTGAAGCGCGTGAATGCCGGCGGACGATCCTGATGCACGTACTCCCGCAGCGAGATGACGCTCGGCAGCTTCATCGTGAAAGACGGCGAATGCACTTCCTGCTCGTAATGCGCGACGACATCGACGCGCTCGAGGAACACGGCTTTCACCACTTCCTGCCACGGCCAAAGGCTCAGCGGATAATATGAGAGCGGGCGGAAATCGGCGTTCAATACCAGCGCCGGCCAGCCCGCCAGGGGTGCGCTGGTGACGTTCATGCCCGGCCCCGAAGCTGGGGCCGGCGAACGAGCTGAGTATGAATCAGCGTACTTTTGAAGACACCGAACTCCTTATGCGCCCGCACTCTAGCACATCGGCATGTGCGGTTGCGAAGCCTCTATAGCTGATTTGCGGCGACAGGTTCGTGACACCGCGGCAACGCTGGCCGAAAACTGCAGCTTCAGGCCGTGATCTTCTGCGTTTTCAAGCAATTGGCGAGGAAGGCGCCGCCCAGTTCGAGCCCATCGGGCCCGATCGAGTGCGGCACGCCGTAGGAGACATGCCACTGGGCGCCGTGGCCGGCCACCGCCAGCGCCTCGGCCGAATCGAACATGGCGGGGATGGGGATGGTCGGGTCGCGGTCGCCATGGATGAGCAGGACCGGCGGCTTGGAGCGCATTTCGTCCTTGAGCCGCGCCCCGCCGACCAGCACGCCAGAGAAGCCGAGGATACCTGCCAGCGGTTGCTCGCGGCGCAGGCCCACGTGCAGCGCCATCATCGTGCCCTGGCTGAACCCGACCAACACCAGACGGCTCGCATCCAGGCCATATTTTTCCAGTTCGCGATCGATGAAGCGGTCGACCGATTGCGCAGCCATGCGCACGCCCTGCTCCATAAGCCGCGGGTCGAGCTGGCTAATCGGAAACCACTGATAGCCGCCGGGAGCCTCGGGCAGCGGTTCGATGGCGTTAGGCGAGACGAAAGCGGCGCCGGGCATCGCGTCAGCCCAATAGGGCGCAAGACTGATGAGGTCTGCGCCGTTGGAGCCATAGCCGTGCAGCAGGATCACCAGGGCATCCGGCTTGCCGCCGCGCGCCGGCGGCATGCGCGGGCCATCGAGGAATACTGTCATGCAGCGCTAGGTAGCGGGCGCCGGAGGCAACGCAAGCCGTCTTGGGTTAGCATCGCGCTCCATGAGCTTCGTCACCCGCTTCGCGCCTTCGCCGACCGGCTATCTGCACTTGGGCCACGCGTTCTCCGCCCTCACCGCGTTCGACGCCGCGCGCGCAGCGGGCGGGCGGTTTCTGTTGCGCATCGAGGACATCGACCAAGGCCGCGCGCGGCCGGAGTACGAAGCGGCGATCTACGAGGATCTGGCTTGGCTTGGGCTCGAATGGGAAGAGCCGGTGCGGCGGCAATCGGAGCACATGGCCGCCTATGGCGAGGCGCTTGCGTCGCTGATCGAGCGCAAGCTCGTCTATCGCTGCTTCCGCACGCGCAAGGAGATCGCCGAGGCCATCGCTTCGGCGCCGCATGAGGCGGCCGAAATGTTCACCGGCGAAGCGCTGCCGCCGGACGAAGAAGCAGCGAAGCTTGAAGCAGGTGAGCCGTTCGCCTGGCGGCTCTCGCTTAAGAAAGCGCGCGCGGCGCTGGGACCGGCGTATTTTGCGTTGGTGTTCGAAGATGAGACTGGCGTCGTGCGGGCTGAACCGGAGCGGCATGGCGATGTCATCCTCGCGCGCAAGGATTTTGGCGCGAGCTACCACCTCGCTTCGGTGTGGGACGATGCGCTGCAAGGCGTCACGCACGTGATCCGCGGCGAAGATTTGCGAGATGCGGCGCACTTGCACGTGCTGTTACAGCGCTTGCTGGAATTGCCGCAGCCCGTTTATCGCCACCACCGGCTGATCCTAGGCGAAGACGGCAAGCGCCTCGCCAAGCGTGACCAGGCGGCGACTCTGCGGGCGCTGCGCGAAAGCGGCAAGACGCCGACAGACGTGCGCGCGACGGTCGGACTGTGACTCTCGCAATTTCACTAGAACCCATCGTCACCGAGCGCCTGGCGCTTCGTCCGGTTGAGACGGCGCACGCCGAAGCGATGTGGCCGGTGCTGCGCGAGCCGGCGCTTTATCAGTGGATCGCACGCGCGCCGCCTGCGGCCTTGTCCGATGTCGAAGCGCGGCTGCAGCGCACCTCCGTGCGCATCGCCGAAGGACGCGCGGATCAGTGGCTGAACTGGACCGTTTGGCTGCGCGAACAGGACGAAGCGATCGGCATCGTGGAATCGACGGTTCCGCCGTCGCGCGTTGTGGAGATCGCGTACATGTTTGCGCCGCGCCATTGGGGCCGGGGCTATGCAAACGAAGCGGTGCGCGCTGCGATGGAAGCGCTTGCGACCGGGGGCGCCGCCGCTTTCGAAGCAACGATCGACACGCGCAATGCTGCCTCACGCGCGCTCGCCGCCAAGCTGGGCTTTCGTCTGATCGAAACCCGTCCCTCCGGCGACATCATCGCCGGCGCACCGAGCCTGGAAGAAGTCTGGCGGCGCGAGGTTTAATCCGGATAGTGCCGGTCGCCGGGCCAGCCTTCGATGGCTTCGATGGTCTCGTGTGCGGACTCTAGCTTGTGGTCCGGCACGTTGGAGATGCGCGCGGCTTCGATCCACGCCTTGATCGCCGTCGGCGCTAAGCGGTCGCGGCCGCAGAGCAGGAAGAAAGGTTCGTCCTTGGCCAGCGCCCAGAGCGAGCCGTGCTCCAGCTCGGACGCCAGATACGTGAACCCCGCATCGCGCAGCAACTTCGCCGCCTGAAGCTTTGCTTCGCGGCCTTCCACTTCACCGACCATCGCCGCCTCCTCTACTGTTCAGGCCGATCGCCGAACGCGCCGATGAGGCGCGTCGCCCAGTCGCCCAGCGCATTCCATGCTTCGCCGCCGCCGTCAAAGAGGCCGAGCCGCACCAGCACCAAATCTTTCGACGGTACGACGACAATGATCTGCCCTTCGTGGCCTTGCGCCGAGAACGCATCGGCCATGGCATTGTCGGTGATCAATGAGCGGTCCGGCCGCCCCGGCCCTTCCGCAGGCGTCAGCCACCAGTGCGCGCCGTAAACGTCCGTGTCCGCGTCCGGCCCGCGCGTGCGCGCGAAATCGACCCAACCTTCCGGCAGCACGCGTTGGCCGTCCCAGACGCCGCCGCGCAGATAAAGATAGCCGAAGCGCGCGAAATCACGCGCGCTCGCCCATACCAGTGATGAGCCGTAGAACGTACCCTGCGGATCGAACTCGACCACAGGGTTCATGCCGATGCGATCGAACAGCGATGCATCCATCCAAGCGCGCATGCGTGCGCGGCGATCGTTGACATCGCGCGGATCGGGCACGATCACACGCGTCAGCGCATCGGAGATGAGAAGCGTGCCGGCGGAGCTGTAATTCCAGCGCGTGCCCGGATCGTGGATGAGCGGCCGCCCAGCCGCCCAGCGCGCGACGTCGCGCCGGCCTTCGCCGAACAACATGCGCGCGTTGCCAGCCTCAGCGATGTTTTCGGCGGATTCGGTGTAGTCGAGCCCATCGACCATGTTCAGCCATTGCCGCCAGGTGATCGAGGAGCGGCGGTCGCCCGCGCTCCAATGCGGGCTGCCCATCGGCGCGTCGATGCTGACGCGGCCCTGCAACACCGCGGCCCCGACAAGCGCATGCGTCACCGATTTCGCCATCGACCAGGAATTGAGCCGCGTTTCGCGCATGTAGCCATCGGCGTAGCGCTCGAACACGATGCGCCCGCCTTGTACGATGAGCACGGCGCGCGTCTCCTGCATAAGCGGGTGGGGTCCGGCGAACGCTTCGGTGACGGCCAGATCAAACGCAGCGCGATCGACATCCGCCGGTAAGGACGCGGTTTGCCAGTCCTGCGTCGGCCAGGCGACGCCCGCGGGCTGCGGCGGCAATGGATGCAACGTCTGCGCGACGCCCGCGCCGGTGGATAACACCAGCACGGCCAACGCCGCCAAAGCGCCTCGCAGCATGACGCGTCCCCTCGCCTTCGCTATGATCGGCGTCAAGCATAGGGGGAGGCACGCGTGTCGCGCAAACGGTGGCTGTGGATTGGCGGCGTGGGGCTTGCGGCGGTGGTGCTCTCCAGCATCGCTTGGTCGATGCAGGATGACGTCGCCTACGCCAACATCGCCACCGGCTACGCCGCCAAGCAGACCTGCTCGTGCCGCTTCGTCAGCGGCCGCACGCTTGAATCCTGCATCGCCGACTTTCCTGCTGACGCGCGCGATGCGCTCTCCGTCACGGAGAACGGCGCCACCGTGCGCGCCAGCGTCCTCTTCGGCGCCATCAGCGCCGAGGCAACCTTTGAGGACGAATACGGCTGCCGCATCGTGAACTGACGCCATCCTTGAAATGACGGCCGGGATATTTCCTGCTAGGTCCGAGTTCCAGGAGCCCCTCATGGCAGACCACAGCCTCTTCATTTTCGTCCGCGTCAAGGACGCGACGCCGGAAGCCGTCGGCAACGCGCTACGCGATTCCAGCGACAAGATCATGGACATCTATTCGATCATGGGCGAGTGGGACTTGCTCGTGCGTATCGAACATCCCGATCTCAACACGATCCAGAAGGTCGTCACCGAGACCATTCGCACGCATCCGAACGTCGCGCAGACCTACACGATCCTTGGCTACCAGCTTTACGGATCGAAGTGGCCCGGCTTCGATTATCCGGACACCGAATGAGCCTCGACCTCGAAAAGGAATACAACAACCGCGCCCGCGTGCCGGATTCCGCGGAGATCATCGCCAGCTGGGGCCGCGACGCCGCCGCGTATCGCGAAACGAAAGCGCCGCGCGTGCTCCGCTATGGCGATGGCGAACGTCACACCATGGATTGTTTCGAAGCCGGCGGTGGACCGGCGGTGATGTACGTGCACGGCGGTTACTGGCAGGCGGTCGACAAGAGCTTTCACAGTCATCAGGCGCGCGGCCTCAACGCGCTCGGCATCAGCGTCGCCATGCCGAGCTACGATCTTTGCCCCAATGTGCGCATCGGCGACATCGTCGCGCAGATTCGCGCCGCGACGCTGGCGCTCTATCGCGACACCGGCGCGCCCGTCATCGTCAGCGGCCATTCCGCCGGCGGCCATCTCGCGGCGTGCGTGCTCGCCACCGAAGTGCACGTGCCGGCCGCCTACGCCATCTCCGGCCTCTTCGATCTAGCGCCGCTCATCCCCACCAGCATCAACGCCAAGCTCGGCCTCGACGCCGCAGAGGCGCGCACGCAGAGCCCCCTCTTCTGGCCCGCGCCGAAAGGCAAAATGCTCGATGCCGTCGTAGGCGACGACGAATCGAGTGAGTTCTTGCGCCAAAGCGCGGCTATCGTCGCCGCCTGGGGCGAAGCGGGCGTTGCCACGCGCTACGAAGAGATCGCCGGCGCGAACCATTTCACTGTGATCGCGCCGCTCACCGATCCGGACAGCGCAATGTGCGAACGCTTAGCGCAACTCGCGCGCGCCGCAGCTTAATCGCTACGTCAGCGCCGCGCGCAGTGCATCCAGCGTCGGTTCAAGCTCGGTCGCCGGCAGCGCGGGCGGCAGCGACGCCAGCGCCGGCGGCGGTTCGATCGCGCGGCCGATCAGCGGCTCAACCACTTCGGGAAATTTCGCCGGATGCGCGGTCGCGACAATCACCCAGCGCGCACCGGGCTCGCGCGGCGTGTGACGCGCCAAGGCTTCAGCCGCCGCCGCCGTGTGCGGACACCAAACCTGACCGTACCGATCATACCCGGCACGAATGCGCGCGCGGATCGCTTCGTCCTCGATTGCATAAGCACTGACCGCCGCACGCAGCGCATCCACGTCGCGAAACAAATGCCGCAGCCGCTCCGCGTTGCTCGGATCGCCGACATCCATGGCCGAGGCGAGCGTCGCCACGCTTGCGCGCGGGCGCCAATCGCCGGAGCTGAGATAATCGGGCATGGTGCGGTTGGCGTTGTGCGCCAGCACGATCTCGCCGATCGGCAGACCGGTATGCCGCGCCCACACGCACGCCGTCGCGTGCCCCAGATTGCCGCTCGGCACCACGAACGAAGCCTTGACGCCGTGCTCGCGATGGATCGCCACGCTGGTCGCCGCGAAATAGCACATCTGCGGCAAGAGACGGCCGACATTGATGCTGTTCGCCGAGGAGAGTTCGAAGCGCGCGCGCAGATCAGCATCGGCGAACGCCTGCTTCACCAGCCGCTGGCAATCGTCAAACACGCCGCGCACGGCGAACGCCTGCACATTGCCGCCCCAGCAGGTGAGCTGACGTTCCTGCGCCGGCGATACGCCGCCCTTCGGATAAAGCACACTGACACGCACATTGACGCGATTATGAAACGCCGCCGCGACCGCGCCGCCGGTATCGCCCGAGGTCGCCACCAGGATATGCAGCGGCCGCGTCCGTTCGATGCGCGCCATGGACGCGGCCAGGAAGCGTGCGCCGAAATCCTTGAACGCCGCGGTGGGACCGTGGAACAGCTCCAGCACGTCGGCGCTGTCATCGCTCAGTTTCACGCGCGGTACAGGGAAGTTGAACGCTTCGCTGGTGATGGCGCCGAGCTCTGGCGCGAGCGCGTCGCCTTCGAAGAACGCCCGCAGGACATCGGCCGCGACGTGCGGCAGATCATCCGCTTCGCGCGAGACTGCATAACGCGGCCATTCCGCCGGCACGTAGAGTCCGCCATCGGGCGCGAGCCCACGCATCAGTGCGTCGCTGAATAATGCCGGCGCCGCCTCACCTCGCGTGCTGACGTAGCGCATCACGAAACCAGCCGTGCGCCGCCCGGCGCGATCTCGGTGACCCAAGCGTCGGTCTCAAGCTCACGCGCCGCAAACGACGCAATCATAGCATCGCGCACCGCGTCGGCTTGATCCGCGAGCGCCCAGGCGAACATGGTCGGCCCGGCGCCGGAGATCGAACATCCAAGCGCGCCCGCCGCCATCGCCGCCGCGCGCGTTTCGGCAAAGCCCGGGATCAGGGATTGGCGCTGGCGCTCGATCACCACGTCCTCGAAGGATTCCCGGATCATCTCGAGATCGTCAGTGTAGCAGCCGGAGATGAAGCCGGCGAGATTGGCCGTCTGCCAAACGAAGTCCGACATATCGACGTGGCGGTTCAGAAGCGCACGCGCTTCTTTCGTCGCCAGGAACATGCGCGGATGCACGACGACGGCGCGGATCGCCGCCGGAACGGGAATGCGCTTCACGCGCGGATGATCGACGCCCACCGTCAGCACCAAGCCGCCGAATAGCGACGGCGCGACATTGTCGACGTGGAGTGCGCCGCTCGCCACCGCTTCGCCGCGCATGGCGAACTTCAAAAGATCAAGCTCGACGAACGGCTGCTCCAGCAGGGCGTTCGCCGCCACAACCGCGGCCACCGCCGACGAGGCCGAGCCGCCAAGGCCAGATCCAAGCGGAATCCCTTTCTCGATCTCGAGCGCGATGCCGAAGACCGGCTGCGCCGCTTCGCAGAGCGCTTCGACCGCGCGCCCCGCCGTGTTCTTCGCCGCTTCCAGCGGCAAGTCTTCAGCGACGCCGCGAATGGCGGTGATGCTGACGCCTTCGCCGCCACTTCGCGTCGCCGTCACGCGATCGCCCAGCGCATCGAGTGAAAAGCCCAAAATGTCGAAGCCCACAGCGACGTTGCCGACGGACGCCGGCGCGAACGCTGTCGCCGAGTGCCGACCCCCGCTCACAGCCGAGCTCCCAGGTAGGAGGCGAGCCGCAAGAGATCGGCGAACACACCGCCAGCCGTCACCGCCGGCCCCGCGCCCGGACCCTGCACAATCATCGGATTGGTGCTGTAGCGCGCCGTCGTGTAGCGCACGATGTTGTCGGTCAGCGCGGTGTTGGCCAGCGATGCATTTGCATCCAGTTCGACGATGCCGACGCTGGCTTCACCCGCTGCATTCACACGGCCGAGATGGCGCAGCACCTTGCCGCGCGCCCGCGCCGCGTCGAGCCGTGCTTTCATGGCCGCGTCGAATTCACCAAGGCGCTGCATGAATTCATCCACGCTGACATTCTGCAACGGCCCGGGCACCAGGCTCTCGATCGCAACGTCGGTCAGCTCGATCTTCAGTCCCATCTCCCGCGCGAGGATGACCAGCTTGCGCGCCACATCGAGACCGGAGAGGTCGTCGCGGGGATCAGGCTCGGTGTAGCCGCGCTGGCGCGCATCACGCACGACTTCCGAGAATGGCGTCGTCCCGTCATAGACGTTGAACAGATACGCCAGCGTGCCGGAGAAGATGCCGTCGATGCTGGCGATATCGTCGCCGGTTTCCCGCAGCTCGCGCGCCGTTTGCAGCACTGGGAGACCCGCGCCCACCGTCGTCTCGTAAAGATAGTGCGCGCCACTCGCCGCGCGAACGTCGCGCATGCGCTGATAATAGGCGTACTCGCTCGAATGCGCCTTCTTATTGGCGGTGACGACATGCATCCCGCGTTCGAAGAAATCGACATAGCGCCGCGCCACGTCTTCGCTCGCCGAACAATCGATCACGACGCTATGCGGGAGGTGCTCGGCGCGCACATGCTCCATGAATTTATCCAGATCGAGCGGTTCGGCATGGCGCTCGATCTCCCCTTTCCAATCCGCCAATTGCGCGCCGCGATCGAACAGCGCCATGCGCTTGGACGAGGCAATCGCGCGCACGCGCAAATCGAGATTGAATTGGCGCCGCAAGCGTTCGGCCTGCGAGGCGAGCTGATCCAACAGCACGCTGCCCACCGTGCCGGGGCCAATAACGCCGATCGAGATCGTGTGCGGCGAGAGATAGAAGCTCGCGTGCGCTGCACGCAGCGCCTTGGTCGTGCTCGGCGCATCGACGACGACGGAGATGTTCCGCTCCGACGCGCCTTGCGCGATGGCGCGTACGTTGACATTGGCGCGCCCGAGCGCGTCGAACAATTTGGCCGCGACACCCGGCGTTCCAGCCATGCCGTCGCCGACGATGGCCATGATCGCCAGGCCGCGGTCGATCGCCACGTCTTGGATCTGCCCCGTGCGCAGCTCGCGATCGAACGCCTCGCGCGCGGCATCGGCCGCGCGTTCGACCTGATCTTCCGGCACGGCGCAGCAGATGGAATGCTCCGAACTTCCCTGCGAAATCAGGATCACCGAGATCGAGGCTTCGCGCAGCGCGCCGAACAGGCGATGCGCCGTGCCCGGCACGCCGATCATGCCGGCGCCTTCCAGATTGATCATCGCCACGCGTTCGATGCTGGTGATGCCTTTCACCGGCAGCGGCGATTTCGGTTCGGCGCAGATCAGCGTGCCGTCGCCTTGCGGCGCAAACGTGTTGAGGATGCGGATCGGGATAGCACTGGCGATGGCCGGGCTCATGGTCTGCGGATGCAGCACCTTGGCGCCGAAATAGGCGAGCTCCATTGCTTCGTCGTACGAGAGTTGATCGATCACCGTCGCGCCCGGCACGCGGCGCGGATCGGCGGAGAGAACGCCGTCGACATCAGTCCAGATGCAAATCTCGCGCGCATCGAGCAGCGCGCCGAAGATGGATGCGGAGAAATCGCTGCCGTTGCGCCCAAGCGTCGTTTGCGCGCCGAGCTTGTCGGACGCGATGAAGCCGGTGATCACCAGCACGCCGCGAAAGTCCGCTGCAACCTGCGCGGCGATGTTGGCGCGCGAGCGTTCCCAGTCGACGATCGGCCCCAGCGGCCCCCACTCGACGACAATCACCTGTCGCGCATCGAGCCAGCGCACTTCGCCCATGCGCCCGCGCTCGCTCAAGAGCCGCGTCAGCAACCGCGACGACCAGATCTCGCCCTGCCCCGTCACCAGATCGCGCACATTGGGCGCGGCCGTCCGCGTCAACTGCACGGTATGCAGCACGTTGCGCAGATCGGCGATGTCGTTGTCGAACTGGTCGAGATACGCGCTGGCGCCCGCCGCGCTCAGCACCTCATCGGCGATCGCCGCATGCCGCGCCCTGAGCGCCGCCAGCGCTTCGCCGACGTCCTGGCGCTGCTCGGCCAGCGCCACCAGCGCGTAGAGCTCATCGGTGACGCCGCGGCAGGCCGAGAGCACGATCGCGCGCCGCTCGCCCGCCCGCGCTTCCATAATTTCCGCGACCCGCCAGAAGCACGCCGCATCGGCGACGCTCGAACCGCCGAATTTGTGCACCACCCAGGTCTTCACGCCGCCCATACCGCCCTCACCGAGGCGCTCACTCGCCTCGCCGTCCATATGAAGCACAAGTGCAAGCCTTGCCTAGGTGCAGGTGCGAAGGCGTTGCTGCAGTAGCGCTAAAGGCGTCCTCGCCAAGCGCAATGGATGGCCTGCCATCCGAAGCTCGCATGAGGGAGAAAAAGCCCTCCTTCGCTAAAGCTTCGGAGGGCATCCTACGCGCGCTGCGCGAGCGTAGAATGGTGGGCGCGACAGGGATCGAACCTGTGACCCCTACGATGTCATTCTCACTTTTGTGGTTTTTTGCCGATTCAATCTAGGTCAGCTCGGTTCA
>JAEYPY010000141.1 GCA_023410295.1 Pseudomonadota bacterium
CGACACAGCCGAGCGCGAGATAGCCGTCATAAGCGCCCGTCTTGGCAGCGTGCGCAATCGCGGCCGGGATTTCGAACGCGCCTGGGACGAAGACGCGATCGAGAGTCGCTTGCGCTTCGGCGGCGACGGCTTCGGCGCCGCGCTGCATCATGTCGGCGACGTCCTTGTAATAAGGAGAGATCACCATGAGCAGACGTGCGCCAGGCGTGCTGGCGATGGGAAATTTTTCGTTTGTGACTTTCACGGCTTGAACCCGCGCCAGCCATCGATGGAAAGTCCGTAGCCTTCAAGCGCAATCAGCTTTTGCGGCGTGTTGGCGAGCACGATCATCCGGCCGACGCCGAGTTCGCGCAGGATCTGCGATCCTAGGCCAATGACGCGCAGCTCATCATCGGCCTCTTGCTCGGCCGGCTCGCCCTTGAGCCGCCGCGAGAGCACATCTGGCAAAAGATCTCGCAGAAGGACAACGACGCCGGCGCCTTCGCTTTCGATCGCGGCTATCGCGCTGTCGATGCGGCTGGCGCGCGCGCCGTAGCCGCCCAGCACGTCGGCGCCGAAATCGACGCGGTGCACGCGTACGAGCGTCGGCTTGTCGGCGCTCACATCGCCCTTCACCAGCGCCGCATGCTCGACGCCGTCGAGCTTGTTGCGGAAGACCACCAGCTTGAAGCCCGAGCCGCCGCGCACCTCGAACGGCGCTTCGGCGACCTGCTCCACCAAGCGCTCGTGCACACGCCGATAAGCGATCAGCTCATCGATGGCGCCGATCTTCAGATTGTGAAACTGCGCGAAGGCGACGAGCTCGGGCAAGCGCGCCATGGTGCCGTCGTCGTTCATGATCTCGCAGATGACGGCCGAGGGATTGAGGCCGGCGAGACGCGCGATATCGACGCTGGCTTCGGTATGGCCCGCCCGCACCAGTGTGCCGCCTTCGCGCGCTGTCAGCGGAAAGACGTGGCCCGGCGAGACGATGTCACGCTGATCCTTGGTGGGGTCGATGGCGGTCGCGATGGTGTGGGCGCGGTCGTGCGCGGAGATGCCGGTGGAAACGCCTTCGCGCGCTTCGATGGAAACGGTGAAGGCCGTGCCCATGCGCGTCTGATTGCGCGGCGTCATCGGGTCGAGCCCCAATGCCTCGGCCCGCTCGGGCGTTAGCGCAAGGCAGATGAGGCCGCGGCCGTGCTTGGCCATGAAATTGACTTGTGCGGGCGTTGCGAACTGGGCGGGGATGACGAGATCGCCCTCGTTCTCGCGGTCCTCCTCATCGATGAGGATGAACATGCGGCCCTCGCGCGCTTCCTCGATGATCTCAGGGATCGGCGAGATGGCGCGCTTGAATTCGGAAATGGGGGACGGCTTGGCCGTCATTGCGTATTTCTCCGCGCCTCGATGAGCCGCGCCGCATAGCGCGCCATCATATCAGCTTCCAGGTTCACCTTATCGCCGGGCTTCAGCTTCGACAAAGTCGTAACGGCCCAGGTGTGCGGAATGATGAGGAGGCCAAAGCCCTCGTAATCGACCTCATTTACCGTCAGCGAGACGCCCTGCACCGCGATCGAGCCCTTCGGCGCGATCAGCTGAGAGATTTCGTGCGGCGGCTTGATGCGAATGCGCCAGCCCTCGCCGTCTTGGACAATGGAAAGCACCTCGCCCAAACCATCGACGTGGCCCAGCACCATGTGGCCGCCAAGTTCGTCGCCGACGCGAAGCGAGCGCTCGAGATTCACCTTATCGCCTTGCTCGAGCGAACCCAGCGTCGTCAGCGCCAGGCTCTCGGCTGCGACCTCGACGACATGGCGCATACCGCTTTGCTGTGCGGCGGTTTCCACCACTGTGAGGCAGCAGCCATCGTGCGCGATACTAGCGCCAATCTCGACCGTGGCGGGGTCGTAGACGCTGGCGATGGTGAGGCGCACAAGGCCCGGCAGCCGCTCGACCGCTTTCACCTCGCCAAGCGCGCTGACAATTCCAGTGAACATCAAACTCTCTTACGGGGCCCGCTCGTAGCTCTCCCAGAGATCGGGGCCAAGCTCGCGCAATGCAATGCGCGTAAAGCGCGGGGCGTCAGCGAGGCGCGAGAGCGCCAGTGCCGCGACGGAAGGACGCCCCTCTTCGCCAATCAGGATCGGCGCGCGAAACCATTCCAGCCGATCAACCAACCCGCCAGCGATCAGCGAAGCCGCTAGCTTGCCGCCGCCTTCCACCAGCACGCGCTCGATCCCATCAGCCGCCAGCTGCGTCAAGGCTTCGCCGGCATCGACGCCGCCCGCCCCGCGCGGGATCACCACCACGCGCGCGCCAGCCGATTCCAGACCGGCGCGGCGTTCAAATTCGGCGTCCTCGGCGCCGATCACCAGCAGGGGCGCTTGGCTGAGCGTATCGAACAGGCGCCCCGCCGGCGGCAGATTGAGATTGCTGTCGAGCACCACGCGCAGCGGCTGGCGCGGCGGCGGCGGATCGGTGCGCGCGAGCAGCTCAGGATCATCGGCCCACGCCGTGCCGGCGCCGATCATCACCGCGTCGTGCGCGGCGCGCAGCTTCTGCACTTCGGCGCGCGATGCGGGCCCGGTTATCCAGCGGCTTTCGCCAGCGCCCGTCGCGATGCGCCCGTCGAGCGAGGTGGCAAGCTTCAGAGTGACGTAAGGGCGAGGCATCGGTGCATATTCAGTCCTTCCCGCCGCGCTTCGACTTGCCGGCTTCTTCGATAAAGTCGGCGAAATCGCTGGTCTCGCGGAAGTCGCGATAGACAGAGGCGTAACGCACGTAGGCCACCGGATCGAGATTGGCCAAAGCGTCCATCACCATCTCACCGATCGTCTCGGAGGTGATCTCGCTTTCGCCCTGGCTTTCGAGCTTGCGCACGATGCCGGAGATCATCTGCTCGATCTGATCCTGCTCGATGGGGCGCTTCCTCAGCGCAATCGACAGCGAACGCGCGAGCTTGTCGCGATCGAACGGCACGCGCCGGCCCGAGCGCTTCAGCACGACCAGGTCGCGCAACTGCACGCGCTCGAAGGTCGTAAAGCGCGAGCCGCACTTGTCGCACTGGCGCCGGCGACGAATGGCTGCGCCGTCCTCGGTCGGACGGCTGTCCTTCACCTGGCTATCTTCGTTTTGACAGAATGGACAACGCATGCGGCGCTACTCCTGCGCCGAATCACGGCGCCGCCTCACTCAAGAATAGATCGGAAAGCGCGCGGTGAGCTGTTCAACCTTCGCCGCCACTGCCGCTTCGACCGATGAATTGTCGCCGTTCGTGCCCTGCAGGCCGTCCAGCACTTCGCAGATGAGGTCGGCGACTTGGCGGAATTCGGCCGGGCCGAAGCCGCGCGTGGTGCAGGCGGGCGAACCGAGCCGGACCCCGCTGGTGACCATCGGCTTTTCAGGGTCGAACGGAATGCCGTTCTTGTTCGTAGTGATGAGCGCGCGCTCCAGCGATTGCTCGGCAACCTTGCCGGTGGCGCGCTTGGGCCGCAGGTCAACCAGCATGACGTGGCTATCGGTGCCGCCGGAAACGACGGCGAGGCCGTTTTCGATCAGCCGTGCGGCCAGCGCGCGCGCGTTCTCGAGCGTCCGCTGGGCATAGAGCTTGAATTCAGGTTGCAGCGCTTCGCCGAAGCTCACCGCCTTTGCCGCGATGACATGCATCAGCGGCCCGCCTTGGAGGCCCGGGAATACGGCCGAGTTGATACGCTTGCCGATGTCTTCGTCGTTGGAAAGGATCATGCCGCCGCGCGGCCCGCGCAGCGTCTTGTGCGTCGTCGTCGTCACCACGTGCGCATGCGGCAGCGGCGAGGGATAAACCCCGCCCGCGATCAGGCCGGCATAGTGGGCCATATCCACCATCAAGATCGCGTCCAGTTCATCGGCGATCTCGCGGAAGCGCTTGAAATCGATGTGACGCGAATAGGCGCTGGCGCCGGCCAGAATCAGCTTCGGCTTTTCGCGATGCGCGATCTCGCGCACTTCGTCCATGTCGATCAGGTGATCGTCCGGCCGCACGCCATACGCCACGGGCTGAAACCACTTGCCGGAAATGTTCACCGGCGAGCCGTGCGTCAGGTGACCCCCGCAGGCGAGATCCATGCCGAGAAACTTGTCGCCCGGCTGCAGCAGCGCGAAGAACACCGCCTGGTTGGCGTTGGCGCCCGAGTGCGGCTGCACGTTCGCGAACTTGCAGTCGAATAGCCGCTTTGCCCGTTCGATCGCCAAGCGCTCGACTTCGTCGACGAACTCGCAGCCCCCGTAATAGCGCCGGCCAGGATAGCCCTCGGCGTATTTGTTGGTCAGCACCGACCCCTGCGCTTCGAGCACCGCGCGCGAGACGATGTTCTCCGAGGCGATGAGTTCGATCTGGCGCTGTTGGCGCTGCAACTCGGCCCGGATCGAGGCCATGATGTCCGGGTCGGCGCGCTCGAGCGGGGCGCCGAAAAAGCGGTCGTGTTCACTGGCCGTGCGTCCCGCCGGCTGGGTCATGGCTGCCTCGTTGCAACTTGAGATATTGGAATCGTCTTCGCCAACATAATTGCCTGCCCTGGCCTAATCAAAAGCCTGGAGCTTGCTCGACTGAACTTTTGTAAGACTGATTATCATCAAGGTCAGCCCAATAGGCCGAGAGTAATACTTGCCAAAAATGCGGTTCCGGGCTTATAGGCGACGTTGAGGGCCTTGTATTAGCAAGGAAATTATCTTGGCGACGCGTGACGAAGACGATCGCGAGACCCCAGGGGGCGGGGATGCGCTGCGCATGACTGCAGACATCGTCGCGTCGTTTGTCTCCAACAACACGGTCACGACTGACGAACTGCCTGAGATCATCAAGGCGGTGCATAAGACCGTTACGAGCCTCTCGCACGGAGAGGGCCACGTTCCGGGTGAAAAGCCCAAGCCCGCAGTGCCGGCCAACCGTTCGGTCCACAACGATTACATCGTCTGCCTGGAGGACGGGAAAAAGCTGAAGATGCTGAAGCGCTATCTGCGCTCCACCTACAGCATGACTCCGGACGAATACCGCAAGCGCTGGGGCCTGCCGGCCGACTACCCAATGGTCGCCCCCGCTTACGCCGCGCGCCGCTCCGAATTCGCCAAGAAGATCGGCCTCGGCAAAGGCGTGCGTCGCAAGGAATAATCAGACCAGCTTGCCCGGGCGTTCCGGCGGCGCGTCGCTTCCAGCAGCCAAAGCGCGTTCTAGCTTGCGCAGCGCCAGCGTACGCACATCAGCAAGGCTGGCGCTGGCCGGCGCCTGCACGACAACTTCAACGCCGGTTGCGACATCCACAGCCGCGACGCGTTGCACATCGCCGATCCGCGTGATCTCAAAGAGAACTTCGCGGTCCGCGCCGCTCACGCCGGCACGTGCACCGGGCACTTGGCCCACACTGCTTTCAACGCCTCGATCAGGTGATCCATGAGCGCATCGTCGTGGAACGGCGAAGGCGTGATGCGCAGCCGCTCAGTGCCGCGCGGCACCGTCGGATAATTGATCGGCTGGACGTAGATGCCGTGCTGGTCGAGCAGGATGTCGGAGATCTTCTTGCAGCGCGCCGCATCGCCGACCAGCACGGGCACGATGTGCGTGGTGCTCTCGCTCATCACCGGCAGCCCAGCTTCACGCAGCAACGCCTTTAACCGCTCCGCGCGCTCCTGCAAACGATCGCGCAAGTGCGGGCATTCGCGCACGATACGCACGCTTTCGAGCGCAGCCGCCGCGATCGAGGGCGCGAGGGAGGTGGTGAAGATAAAGCCCGAGGCGGCCGAGCGGATCGCGTCCATCGCCATGGCCGGGCCGGTCACGTAGCCGCCCATCGTGCCGAACGCCTTGGCCAGCGTGCCTTCGATGAAGTCCACACGGTGCATCACGCCGTCGCGCTCGGCGACTCCGCCGCCTGTCGGCCCATAGAGGCCGACGCCGTGCACTTCGTCGAGATAGGTCATCGCGCCGTAGGCTTCGGCGAGATCGCAGATCTGCTCGATCGGCGCGGTGTCGCCGTCCATGGAATAGACGCTCTCGAACGCGATCAGCTTCGGCGCATCAGCCGGGGCTTCGTTGATCAGCGCTTCGAGGTGCTGGATATCGTTGTGGCGGAAGATGCGCCGTTCGCACTTGGCGCGGCGGATGCCCTCGATCATCGACGCGTGGTTCTGCTCGTCCGAGAAAATCCAGAGATCGGGGAAGAGCTTCGCCAGCGTCGAGAGCGTCGCATCGTTCGAGACGTAACCCGAGGTGAACAGCAGCGCTGCTTCCTTGCCGTGCAGCAGCGCGAGCTCGCGCTCCAGATCGACGTGGTAGCTCGTGGTGCCCGAGATGTTGCGCGTGCCGCCCGCCCCGGCGCCGACTTTATCCAGGGCCGCATGCGCAGCATCGAGCACGTCGGGGTTCTGCCCCTGCCCGAGATAATCGTTCGAGCACCAGACAACGATGTCGCGCGTCGAGCCGTCGTCCATGCGCCAACGCGCGTGCGGAAAGCGACCGCGCTCGCGCATGATGTCGGTAAACACGCGATAGCGCCCCTCCTCGCGGATGGCGCCGACGGCGTTCTCGAAGACTTGGCGGTCTTGGTCTCTCACGTGGGCCTCTGTGTCTCGTGTATAAGTGCTTCCGCGCAGATTAGAAACTGAGGCGCCAGCGCGCAGATCTGGCGGAAGTTGCGAACCATTCTCATGAGCTACACTGGACGTTACCCCTCAGCCCGCCCGCGGCGCTTGCGCCAAGCCGATTGGGTGCGCCGCCTGACGCGCGAGCATCGCCTGAGTGTCGACGATCTGATCTGGGCGATGATCGTGCACGACGGCAGTGAAGCTGAAGTCCCGGTTGCGGCCATGCCCGGGGTGACGCGGCTTTCCGTGCGCGCCGCCGCCGACGCGGCAAGACGCGCGCAAAAGCTCGGCATTCCGGCGATCGCGGTGTTTCCGCACATTGACGCGGCTAAGAAAGACGCCGCCGGCAAGGAGGCGCTCAATCCGAACGGGCTCGTCTGCAGCGCTGTGCGCGCGATGAAGGATGCAGCGCCTGATGTCGGCATCATGGTTGATGTCGCCCTCGATCCTTTCACCGATCACGGCCACGACGGCCTTTTGCGCGAAGGCCGCATCGTCAATGACGAAACCGTAGCGGTGCTGGCCGAGCAGGCGCTGATCCAAGTCAAAGCCGGCGCCGATATCGTCGCCCCATCGGACATGATGGACGGGCGCGTCGGCGCCATCCGCGCGGCGCTCGACGGCGCAGGCTATCAGGACACGCTGATCATGTCCTACGCGGCCAAATACGCGTCGGCGTTTTACGGTCCCTACCGGGAAGCCATCGGCTCGGGAAAGCTGGGATCGGGCTCGGTCGCCAATCCGGGCGACAAGCGCACCTACCAGATGGACCCGGGCAACGCGCACGAGGCGCTGCGCGAATGCGCCATGGATGTCGCCGAAGGCGCCGACATGCTGCTGGTGAAACCGGGGCTCGCCTATCTCGACATCGTCACGCGCGTGAAAGACGCCTTCGCGCTGCCGACCTACGCGTTCCAGGTCAGCGGCGAGTACGCCATGCTCAAAGCCGCCGCGCAAAACGGCTGGCTCGACGAAGACCGCGCCGTGCTGGAAACGCTGATGGCGTTCAAGCGCGCGGGCGCGGACGGGATCGTGACGTACTTCGCGCCGAAGGCGGCGGAGCTGCTGGGGTAAACGAACGGCTGGTTAGCGGGGCTTGAGTATCCAAGCCTCGATCGGCAATTGCAGCTCGGTCCAGCGATGTTTGTACTCCATCGACGGGCCGAGCAGCGGGCCAAGGTCGTAGCGCGAGGCGCCTTCTTCGCAGAGCCACTTGATCTGTTCGAACTGCATGAGATTGCCGATCGAAAACGCCGCCCAATCCTCATCGAAGCTAAATTGCTGTCCGCGATAAAAGCCGCCGGCACGGCCGCCGAAAATGAACCCGACGTCGCTATCATCCTGCTTGACCATGATGACGCGCGCATCGCCGGTACGGGCGAGACGGCGCAGCATGGTGGAATAAAACCGCACCATGGTGGGCGCATCCATGCCGCTGCGGCTCAATCCCTTCCAACTCGTCCATTCGACCGCCAGCATTCTGTCGAACACGGCGTCCGCTTCCTGGGCCGATGTGGGCGCATATCGTTCGAAGATCAGTTCGACCTCTGCAGCGCGCTTTTCGGCGCGACGCAGGTTCCGACGGAAATTGCCCGACCGGCGCGACAAGAAACCGTCCAGTCCGCCCTCAAGCGAGGCGGCGCATTGAAATTCGTGGCGGAAGCGCTCGATCGCGTAGGCTGAAGCGAATCGCGCCTTCAACGACGTCAACAACTGGCCTACGGGATCGAGCCCGGAGATTACAATCGGAGCGGAGGCCCGCACCTCTTCAGCAAGATTAGCGAGAAGATCCCCCAACAAATCGAGCGCCGCCGGTCCAAGCAGGTTGCAGCCGAACAACCAGCTCCGCTCAATCGGGCCAAATGCGGCCGTGTCCGAAAGGCGATGTTGAACGAGATGGACCAAACCATCCTCGGACCGCTGCACGAGCAAGTGCCGACGCGGTTCGATTGCTTCGCGCCAGGACAATTGCCAGTGCGTGGTGGAGCAGAAAGGGTCAGGCTGCGGAGTGGCAAGCGCAAGCCGATTCCAGGCTTCGTCGCTCTCAAGCTCGGACTGGTCCGTCGCAAGATCGCCGGGCGCGCGCATGTTGCGAAATCAGCCTTTAAACGCGGGGAGGAACGCCGCGAGGCGAGCGCCCATCTGTTCACCGAGTGCCTGCAGGCCATTGAACGGGCGGACCATCACTTCGAAATCGGTGACCAACCCCTCGGCGTCGTAGGCGATCATGTCGATGCCCTTGAGCTGGCGCTCGCCGACGCGCGCGGAGAACTCAAGCACGACGCTCTGGCCGTCTTCGCTAACAAATTGGCGGTGGTAGGCGAAGTCCTCGAACACGGTGAGCACCGTGCGCAGGATCAGGCAAACAGCTTGCGCGGACTGATATGGCTTGAAGGCCATTGGCGAGCGGAAGGTGGCCGCCGGATGCACGATCGCCTCCAGGCCCGTGAGATCGCGTCGGGCGATCATGTCGTGCCACGCCGCCAGCGACTGCGCCGCCTTTGGCGCCAGGTTCGGCAATGTCATCCGCTT
>JAEYPY010000170.1 GCA_023410295.1 Pseudomonadota bacterium
GCCTCTGGCTGGCGGCCGAACGCATAGAGCCCGGTTTCGTCGAAATAGGCGGCGGTGAAGCTTGGGTCGCTGGTCGGCAGGAATCGCCAGGGGCCGTAATCGAAGCTCTCGCCGGTGACGTTGAGATTGTCGGTGTTCAACACACCGTGCACGAAGCCCGCGGCCATCCAGCTCGCCGCCAACCGGGCGCTCGTCTCCACCACCTCGCCAAAAAGCGCCGTCGCCCGCGCTTTCCCCTCTAGCTCGATGTGGCGCGGATAATATTCGGCGCAGCAATGCTCGATCAGCTGCGCCATCAGGTCCGGCCGATCGAAGAAAGCGAGGCGTTGAAACGTGCCGAAGCGGATATGGCTGTGGGAGAGCCGGACCAGCACCGAGGAGCGCGTTGGCGAAGGCTCATCTCCCCGCGTCAGCGCCTCGCCGGTCTCATAGAGCGAGAACGCCTTCGAGGTCTTGACCCCCAGCGTCTCCAGCATCTCCGCCGCCAGCACCTCGCGGACGCCGCCCTTAAGCGTCAGCCGCCCATCGGCGAAGCGGGAATAGGGGGTCTGGCCCGAGCCTTTGGTGGCCAGATCCAAGAGGCGGCCCTTATCGTCCCGCAGCTGCGCAAACAAGAAGCCGCGGCCATCGCCGAGGTCGGGATTGTACACCCGAAACTGATGCCCGTGATAACGCATCGCCAACGGCTCGGGCATGTTGTCAGGCAGCGGCTCGAAGCGCGCAAAATGCGCTTCCCATTCCTCGTCCGTCAGCGTGTCGAGACCAACGCGCGCGGCCCCGGCCTGGTTGCGCCTCCGCAAGATGTGTCGGGGAAACCGCGCCGGCGCCACCGGATCGGCGAATTCCCGCCCGAGTTTCGCGAACGGAGTGTCGCTCTGGTAACGCGGCGAGACAGGCATACCTCTATCTAGGCGCGCGCGGCCATAACGTCATGGTTTGAAAGCCCCTCTAACTCGTGACGGCGCGGAACTTCTATGGCACAAATCGATTGGGGCGCAGAGAGGTCGGAAAGCAGGATGTCGGCTCGCGGAGTCGGATTGCTAGCAGCGTGCGCCGTGCTCGCCCTGAGCGCTTGCGACAATCGTCGCGAAGCGGGGAAGACGGATGCAAGCTCCGCTGAACGCATCGCCGCCAGCCTCGATCCATGCGCGGATGGTCAGAACGGATTCGCCGCCGCGCTCTGCCAGAACGAAGCGCTGATCGGCCTCGACAGCCAGGTCCGCGAAGCGCTGGTCGCGGAATCTGCCGCGGTCTCCGACGCTGGCGCGTCGTTGCTGGTGCAGAACCAGGCGCGTTGGCGCGAAGCGCAGCGTATCGCCTGTGGAATTCTTGAATCTGAGGCGCCGACGGCAGAGCAGCAGCAATGCCTCGAAGCCCGTTTCCGCGCCCGCGCGCGCGATGCGGCCAACACAGTGCAAGAGCTTGGCGGTTACACCTTCCAGCGCATGGAGCTGGTCGACGCCGTTCCGGTGTCGGCGCAGATGGCCGCAGCGACCGGTCTCGGCGATGCAACGCCCGCGGCCATCGTGCGTGATATCCGCTTCCCACGCATCGATGGCGAACAGACGCCGGCCATCCGCCGCTTCAACGAACTGGTCGCGCAGGAGCCGCAGTACCGGCTGCAGGACGCGACCAATGAAAGCGTCGATTATGTCATCGCCTTCGCCGGGCCTGAACTGATCTCGGTGCGTTTCAACGTCGCCGCCGATACGCTGGGCGCGGCTAATGTCTCATCCACGGTGAAAGCCGTCACCGTGCTGATGGAAGAAGGCCGCGCACTGCAGGCGAGCGATGTCTTCCGCGCCGGCTCTGGCTGGGAGAATTTCATCACCGACCGCGCCGTGCAGACGATCGCGCGCGAGTTCAGCGATTATCCGAACTTCCCACCGCGTCGCGATGTCTATGAAACCGCGACCAAGCCGCATCTCTGGCTCGTCACCGAGCGCGGCCTCGTGCTGCTCTTCCCGCCGCTTTCGTTCGGCGGCTCGCACGCCGACGGCGGCACGGAAGTGACGATCCCGTGGGCGGATCTCCGGCAATACCTCAATCCGGTCGCGCCGGCGCCTATCCGCCCGAGCGCGTAGCGCCCATACGTGCAAAAACCTGGGCGCAGATGGCCCCGCGCTGCCTTGAGCCGAGCGTCATGTCCTCCAAGGTCATCACACCATCGACGATCGTGGCGCGGCCTGAGAGGTCGATATCTTCGGGGATGTAGTTGGCGCGTCCTGTGGTGCGCATTTCCAGCCGGCGCGAGCGCACGTCGTAGGTCCACTCGCCGACATAGTCCCAGTACGTTTCGAACGGCGTCCACGTCATCAAGAATGTGCCATCGGGCCGGAACACCAGCTCGCGAATCGGGTGAAAACAGCGCGGGTCCACTTGCTGCCAGGTGCCAACCGGCGTTTCGTTGGTTACCGGCGTCGCGCAAGCGCTGAGCAAAGCGGCGGCAAGCGCGGCCGCCGCGGCGCGAATCTTCGAGATCGACTTCACTTGGCATCCCCCCGCTGTAGATTGCATCATGTCGCGCTTTCACGCGCGGCGAAATAGGCTAATCACCACGGCGTGAAACCGGGTTCCGCTTCGCTCGCCGCGCTTGTCGGCGTCGTGCTGATTGGCATGACGGGATTCGGCGTCTTTCTGCCGATCTTTCCGTTTCTGGCGCTCGAACTCGACGCAACGCCGACCGCCACCACGATCGCGATGGGCGCTTATTCGCTCGGCCAGCTGATCGCTTCGCCGTTCTGGGGGCGCTTGAGCGACCGCGTCGGCCGCAAGCCGATCCTGATCGCGGGCCTGATCGGCGGCGTGGTTTCCTACATCTGGCTGGCGCGGGCCGCGAGCGTTGAGGAGCTTGGCGCCGCACGCCTGTTCGGTGGACTCA
>JAEYPY010000196.1 GCA_023410295.1 Pseudomonadota bacterium
CGGCAGACCAGCGCGCGAGCGCGCACGGCGCTGCAGGCCGCGGGTGCGGCGCACGTCTTCCAGTTCGCGCTTCAGCTTGATGATGCGGTCAGCGATGATGCGCCGGTCGAGTTCGATCTGCGTTTCACCAGGGCCGCCGGTTTTGCCGAGGCCGCCGCGCTGGCGCTCCAAGTGCGTCCAGGTGCGCACAAGCCGCGAGCGTTCATAGCCCTGCCGCGCCAGCTCGACCTGAAGCTTGCCTTCCTTGGTACGCGCTCTGAGGCCGAAGATTTCGAGGATGAGGCCAGTGCGGTCGATCACCTTGGCGCCGATGTCGGTTTCGAGGTTGCGTTGCTGCACGGGCGAGAGTGCGCCGTCGATGACAACAACACCCGCGCCCAGCGCCTCGGTCTCATCTTTCAGCCGCTCGACGCGGCCTGAACCGAAATAGCTGCGTGGGCTGATCTGCCGGAGCGGCGCGGCTTCGGCGCTGGCGACGTCCAGCCCCAGCGCCTGCGCCAAACCGACCGCCTCCAACAGCCGCGCTTCGCCATCGCGCATGCTCTCAGCCGCGCTGATCAGCGGCCGGAGCACGATCGCGCGGTTTAGATCCTTCGGAGGAGCGTTCTCAGGAGGCGTCGGCTTCATCTACCGCTTTATCGATCTCGTACAATTGGACGGGAGCGCCCGGCATAATGGTAGAGATCGCGTGCTTGTAGACCAGTTGAACCTGGCCATCCCGGCGCAACAAAACGCAGAAATTGTCGAACCAGGTGACGACGCCCTGCAGTTTCACGCCGTTGACAAGGAAGATGGTGAGCGGGGTTTTGGCCTTCCGGACAGCGTTGAGGAACGTGTCCTGGAGGTTCTGTTTCTTATCCATGGGAGCCCCATGCCTTAGTTTTATGACGCCGCGACGAACCGCGCGGCTGGGCGAGAGCTATAGTCGGGCGCGCGTGCGGCGCCAACCGCGATGCAAATTCGGGAACCCTTTCAACGCTTAGGCGCCCAAATAAGCGGCTTGGAGCGCCTGCGTAACCGGCCCTACCCGCCCCTCGCCGACTGGCGCGCCATCGATCGATATGACCGGGACGGCCGGATTGCTCGCGGCGCTGATGAAGGCTTCGCGCGCGGTGAGCGCCTCTTTGCGCGTAAAGGCGGCCTCGACGATCGGGATCTGCCGTTCGCGGGCGACGCGCAACAATGCGGCCCGTGTGACGCCGTGCAGCAGGTCGTTGGAAAGCGCGCGCGTGCGGATGCGACCCTCGGCGTCGACGATGAAGGCGGATGAGGACGTGCCTTCGGTGACGAAGCCTTCGGCATCGACGAACCATGCTTCGAAGGCGCCTGCTTCCTTCGCGGTTTGACGGGCAAGGACATTCGGCAAGAGGTTGGTGGACTTGATATCGCGACGCGCCCATCGCGTTTCGGGGAGCGTGACGATACTGATCCCGTCGGCCATGCGCTTGGCAATGGCGCGGCGATCGAGATTCTTGGCGGTGAGCACGAGCGTCGGCTTCGTGCCAGGCGGCGGGAAGGTGTGGTCGCGCCCGGCGACGCCGCGGCTGATCTGCAGATAGACGATGCCATAGGTGACCCGGTTGCGCCGCATCATCTCGCGCACGACGGCCATGAGCGACGCATCGCTCATCGGCATCGCCATGCGCAGCTCGGCGAGCGAGCGCTTCAGCCGTGCGAGATGCTCGTCCGCATCGAACAAGCGCCCCTCACGAACTGCCCAAACTTCGTAGATGGCGTCGCCGAACTGAAAGCCGCGATCCTGAATGGAGACGCGCGCCGCCGCCAGCGGCACATAGGCGCCGTTGACGTAGGCGATGCGGCTCATTCGGCGGCGTCGTGGCCGTTGCGCCCGGGCGCCTCGACGCCGAGCGACTTCAGCTTCCGGTGCAGTGCCGAACGCTCCATGCCGATGAAGGCCGCTGTGCGCGAAATGTTGCCGCCGAAGCGCGTGATCTGCACATTGAGATACTCACGCTCGAAGCGTTCGCGTGCGTCCCGCAGCGGCAGACCAATCACTTCCTGCAGGCCATCGTGCTTGGAGAAGCCAGCTTGCGGCCAGGCTTCCGCGGGGAGCGAGTCCACCGTGACCGGGGTTTGCGGATCACCGGTCGCCAGGATGAGGATACGTTCGATGACGTTACGCAGCTGGCGCACATTGCCCGGCCAATCGGCTGCTTGAAGCGCCGCGAGCGCATCTTCGCCGATCTGCCGCGCCGGCACGCCCGACATGCCAGCGAGACGGCCAACGAAATAGCCGGCAAGCTCTGGGATGTCCTCGCGCCGTTCAGCAAGCGAGGGCGCGCGCAGCGGCACGACGTTGAGGCGATGGAAGAGGTCCTCGCGGAAGCGGGCAGCTTCGATGTCGTCGCGGAGATCGCGCGAGGTCGAGGAGACGACGCGCACATTGACCTGCACATCGGTGGTGCCGCCGAGACGCTTGAAGCGCTGATCGACCAGCACGCGCAAGATTTTCGACTGCGTCTCCAGCGGCATGTCGCCGACTTCGTCGAGGAACAGCGTGCCGCCGTGCGCCTGTTCGAACACGCCGAGCTTGCGCGGGCGACCATCGGGGCCTTCTTCGCCGAAGATTTCCGTCTCCATGCGGTCTGGCGCGATCGAGGCCGCGTTGATGGCGACGAAGGCGCCGACCGAGCGCGGGCTGCGCTCGTGCAGCAGCCGCGCTACCAATTCCTTGCCGGACCCCGCCGCGCCGGTGATGAGCACACGTGAATTCGTCTGTGCAACGCGCTCAATTGAGCTGCGGAGCGCCGCCATGACGGGTGAGGAGCCGATGAGTTCGTCGCTGGCTGCGGAGCGTGCTTTCAAGGCCGTGTTCTCGCGCTTGAGGCGCGTGGCCTCCAGTGCGCGCTGGACCACGAGCAACAGGCGATCCGCCGTGAATGGCTTTTCGACGAAATCGTAGGCGCCTTTGCGGATCGCCGCGACAGCGGTTTCGATGGTGCCGTGACCGGAAATCACGATAACCGGGAGGTCCGCGTCGATCTCCTTCAGGATGCTCAGCAGTTCGAGACCATCGATGCGGCTGCCTTGTAGCCAGATATCGAGCACGACGAGCGCCGGGCTGCGGCGCCGCAGCGCTTCGAGCGCTTCGTCGCTGTCGCGCGCGCTGCGCACTTGATGGCCATCGTCTTCGAGGATGCCCGAGACGAGATCGCGAATGTCGGCTTCGTCGTCGATGACGAGAATGTCGGACGCCATTGGCTTTATGCTCCTGCGCCAGTTTCGCCGGCGGGCGGTTCTTCACCGCGCTTGGGTAGAACGAAACGAACGACGGCGCCTGGGCTTTGGCCAGGTGCGTCGTCCAACTCAATCAGCCCCCCATGGTCTTCCACGATGCGCGCCACGATCGCGAGGCCCAGCCCTGCGCCTTTCGTGCGCGTCGTTACGTACGGCTCGATCAGGCGGTGGCGGTCCTTTTCGGGAAAGCCCAAGCCGTTGTCGATCACTTCGAATTGCACGCCGTACTCGAGATCGCGCAGGCGAAGGAGCACGAAGCCGTCCTTTGGTTCGCCGTCTCGCGCACGACGCGCTTGCACGCTTTCGGCGGCGTTCTTGATCAGGTTGAGCAGCGCTTGCGAGATGAGGCGCTCGTCACTGACGAGGCCGATCGGCTTGTCGACGCCTTCGACGTCGATGCGGATGTCGGCGAACGCAAGGCGCTGGCCGAAGACGGTCGAGCGCGCGATGTCGCTCATGTCGGCGAACGACATTTTCGGCGTCGGCATGCGCGCGAAAGAGGAGAATTCATCGACCATTCGGCCGATATCGGCGACCTGGCGCAGGATGGTGTCGGTGCACTTTTGGAACGTGTCAGGATCGGAGGTGATCTCCGCGGAATATTTTTTGCGCAATCGCTCGGCCGAAAGCTGGATCGGGGTCAGCGGGTTCTTGATCTCGTGGGCGATGCGGCGCGCGACATCCTTCCACGCTTCCTGCCGCTGCGCGGAAATGAGCTTGGTCATATCGTCGAACGTGAGCACCAAGCCGCCTTCGGCTTCGGGGCTCATGCGGACGCTGAGATTCACAGAGCCGCCTTCGCGCATGAGGTCGACGCGCTGCGGCGGCGTTTCGCCCTGGGGCGGCGCCTGGTTCAAGAGGTCGGAAAATTCCGGCACGACGTCGATAAGACGGCGATCTACCAATTGCTCTTCATCATGGCCGAGCAATTGCGCCGCCGATGCGTTGACGGCAGTGATGCGTCCGTCACGGTCGAGACCCATGACGCCGGCGCTGACCCCGCCAAGCACGGCTTCAATAAAGCTACTGCGCGCTTCGGCCTCCTCCTGCGCCGCGACGAGATCGCGCCGCTGCGCATCAAGCTGCGCCGTCATGCGGTTGAAGGCTGCGCCCAGCGCGTCAATCTCGTCGCGCTCTTCTCCGATCGCAACGCGCGCCTTGAGATCGCCGGAGGCGACGCGCCGCGAGGCG
>JAEYPY010000212.1 GCA_023410295.1 Pseudomonadota bacterium
AAGAGAAGGAAATGGTGGGCGCGACAGGGATCGAACCTGTGACCCCTACGATGTCAATCTCACTTTTGTGGTTTTTTGCCGATTCAATCTAGGTCAGCTCGGTTCACGAAAAGCGCGTGTTTTCCGCTGTAAAATGGCCACTTTACGAGTTGAGACGGCTTGAGACGGCGCGCGTTCGGTCAGCTAAATTCTCGTGCTTCGCTACCAAATTGCTACCAAATTCCCGGGCTTCGAACTAAGGTTGGGAGCCCCGAAATTTGACAGCGAGCCACCCGGTAGCGACCCAGCATGCCACGCAAAAGCGCCTCCGCAAGCAAGCCCTTCACGGACCTGCGAGTCCGCGCTCTGGCAAGTGGCGCGCCCAAGGATCACCTCGACGGCGCGACGCCAGGGCTCTTTCTGCGGGTCGGCAAACGCGGCGCCAGCTGGTCGCTCCTCTATCGCGTGACAGGACACGGCGGCGACAGCGAGTCCGGACACAAGACCAAGGGCGTGATGAAGCGCATGCATCTTGGCGATTACCCGGCCGTGAGCTTGGCAGCGGCACGAGCCAAAGCGCACTCCGTGCTGCAAGTTGCCGAGGCTGGCGACGATCCCAAACAGGCGTCGGCGGCGCCAAAGAGCACGAGCAAGTCACGGACGCTTGGCTGGCTCATCGAGCAATACATTGAGCAATACGCCACCAAGGCGCTCGCTTCTGGCCAGGTGGGAGGCTGGGTTCTGAAGAGGCATTGGACGCCGTCCTATGGAAAGCGCGCGTACTCGTCGATTAAGCGCTCGGAACTCAACACTCACCTCAAAGCGATCGCCGCATCTCCCGATCATGGCCCTGGCGCCGCCCTCGAGGCGCGGCGTTGGATCATGGGCGTCTATAGCTGGGCCATCAAAGAGGAGCTGGTTGCCCACAATCCCGCCGTCGGCCTGGTGGGCCGAGAGAGCCTGAGGCAGAAGCCCGAGGATCTGCGTCCGCGCGAACGGGTTCTGACGATCGAAGAGGCGCGCGCGGTCTATCACGCGACGTTTAGCATGCCTTCCCCCTGGGGCGAACTCGCGCGGGTCTTGCTGCTGTCGCTGTCGAGGCTAAGCGAGTTCTCTAAGGCGCAGAGGGATTGGTTTGATCACGGTGGGCAGAATCTTGAAGTGCCCGGCACTGGCCACAAAAATCGACATCCGAAAACGATCCCGCTTACGTCACGCACGTTTGAGATTTTGGACACGCGGCCCAAAGGGAAGAAGGGACCGTACCTCTTCTCCACCACCGATGGCGAAAAGCCGATCTACAGCTATGCGGACCATTACGCGAACACGCTACGCGCGCTGACGGCCGCAGAGCTAGGGCGCGATCTCCCGCACTTTACGCTCCACGATTTTCGCCGCTCCGGATCGACACATCTGACCGGCTTGGGCGTCAACGAAGAAGTCGTTGAAATGCTGCTGGGCCATAAGATCAAGGGCGTGCGCGGCATCTATATGAAGCACAAATTTTTGGAAGAGCGCCGCAATGCGCTGCGACTATGGGAGCGCACCCTGGCAGAGCCGGTGCTGCAGATGGCCGTCGAAGCGAAACGCTGATCACGGATTGGAGGAACCGCTCAAGACCGTTCCTCCAATCCTACAACCAAGTTCAGATCCTCACCGATGTGAGCCGCAGGGAGTTCGCGATCACCGAAACCGACGACAACGCCATCGCAGCTGCGGCAATCATCGGCGACAGAAGATCGCCTGTGATAGGATAGAGCACGCCAGCGGCGATCGGCACGCCCGCCACGTTGTAGGCGAAGGCGAAGAACAAGTTCTGCCGGATATTGTTCATGGTCGCGCGCGAGAACGCGCGCGCACGCACGATGCCAGTCAGATCGCCGTGCAGCAAGGTGACGCCAGCGCTTTCGATCGCGACATCGGTGCCAGAACCCATCGCCACGCCGACATCGGCGGCGGCAAGCGCCGGCGCGTCGTTCACGCCGTCGCCCGCCATGGCGACCACCCGGCCCTCGCTCTTCAAGCGCGCCACGATGCGCGACTTGTCTTCGGGCAGTACCTCCGCTTCGACCGTGTCGATGCCCAGCTTGCGACCCACAGCTTCCGCGGTCGTGCGATTATCGCCGGTCAGCATAACGAGGCGCATGCCTTGCGCCTTCAGCGCCGCCAGCGCAGCCGGTGTCGTCGCCTTGATCCGATCGGCGATGCCGAGCACAGCGACCGCGATCCCGTCGACGGCGACGAAGATGGCCGTGGCGCCGTCACGGCGAAGCGCTTCAGCAGACGTTCGCAACGCGCTTGTGTCCACCTTGAGTTCGGCCAGATACTTTTCGGCGCCAAGCGCAACCTCGTGACCTTCGACCACGCCGATGACGCCTTTGCCTGTCGGCGAGTCGAAATCGCGCGCCTCCGCCAGCGGGAGACCACGTTCCTTCGCCGCCGCAACGATCGCCAGCGCCAAAGGATGTTCACTCTGGTTTTCGAGGCTTGCGGCCAGCCGCAACACATGCGCCTCGTCGTGGCCGTGCGTAGTCTCAATCGCGATGAGTGCGGGCTTGCCTTCGGTCAGCGTCCCGGTCTTATCGAGAACGAGCGTGTCGACTTTCTCGAAGCGCTCAAGCGCTTCGGCGTTCTTGATCAAGACGCCTGCACGCGCACCGCGTCCGACGCCCGCCATGATCGACATCGGCGTCGCAAGCCCGAGCGCACACGGACACGCAATAATCAAAACGGAAACGGCGGCGATAAGCCCATAGGAGAAGGCTGGAGACGGCCCCAGCGCCCACCATGCAATGAGCGCAATAATCGCGACCGCAATGACGGCCGGCACGAACCAGCCCGAGACCTTGTCGGCAAGGCGCTGGATCGGCGCGCGTGACCGCTGCGCGTCGGCCACCATATGCACAATGCGCGAGAGCATCGTGTCCGCGCCGACGCGGTCGGCCTCGATGATAAGCGCGCCCGTCTGGTTGAGCGTACCGCCGATGACGCGCTCGCCCACTTCTCGGGTCACTGGCATCGACTCGCCCGTCACCATCGATTCATCGATGGTGGAGCGCCCATCCTGGACGATCCCATCCACAGGCACCTTTTCACCGGGACGCACGCGCAGGCGATCGCCGATAACGATCTGATCGAGCGTGACCTCCTCTTCCACGCCGTCCTTGATCCGCCGCGCCGTCTTTGGCGCGAGATCCAACAGTGCGCGAATGGCGCCGCCAGTGCGCTCACGCGCCTGCAGCTCCAGCACTTGGCCCAAAAGAACCAAGACGGTGATCACCGCCGCCGCTTCGAAATAGACCGCGACCTGACCGTGGGAATCGCGGAATTCTGGCGGAAACAGACTTGGCCCGAAGTGCGCGACAACGCTGTAGATCCACGCGACGCCAGTGCCGAGCGCGATGAGCGTGAACATGTTGAGGTTGCGCGTCAGAAGCGATTGGTAGCCGCGCTCGAAGAACGGAAAGCCCGCCCACAACACGACGGGCGTGGCCAAGAAAAACTGAAGCCACGGATTCCACATGGCTGGCACGATGCGGTCGATGCCAAACAGATGCCGGCCCATCTCCAGCACCAGAACCGGGACCGCGAGCGCCGCGCCAATCCAGAAGCGGCGCGTCATATCGATGAGTTCCGGGTTGGGTCCGGCGTCGGCGGTCGGCGTCATCGGTTCGAGCGCCATGCCGCAGATCGGGCATGAGCCAGGACCATCGCGCACGATTTCAGGGTGCATCGGGCACGTCCACTTCGCGCCCTTTAGGGCCTGCGTTGACGCCGCGGGCGCTGCGTGTTGATGCCCGTGCGCGTGACACGCCCCATGCGCCGCTACGGGCTCTTCCTTTGCGCAGCACGAGCTGGCGGCGTCAGCCGTGACGTATTTCTGAGGCGTGGCCTCAAACTTGGCTTTGCACCCGGCGCTGCAGAACAACACGTCTTTGCCATTATGCGAGAGCCGATGCGGCGTATCGGGTTTGACAATCATGCCGCAAACTGGGTCGCGCAGATCAGCGCCGGCATGAGCGTCGTGCCCGTGATGATGATGGCCGTGAGCGTCCATGGCTTTTTCGCGAGTTACTCGCGCTCCTGATTTCACTTGCCCCAGAAGCCTGCACCTTCCCACAATGGGAAGGTCAACATCGAAAATTCAGGTTCGATCCCATGAACATAGGGCAAGCATCCGAACAAACGGGCGTGTCGGCCAAAATGATCCGCTATTACGAGAGCATTGGCCTGCTTCCATCGGCGGCGCGGCGTGCAAATGGCTACCGCGATTATGGCGACCAAGACGTGGCCGTGCTCCAATTCGTGCGCCGCACGCGCGATCTGGGCTTTTCCCTGGAAGAGGTCTCAGCCTTGCTCGCCCTCTGGAGCGACAAGAAGCGATCCTCACGCGAAGTGAAGCGCCTGGCTGAGACGCACATCGCCGATCTTGAACGCCGGATACGCGAGATGCGCGCCGTGATGAAAACGCTTCGCCAACTCGCGCAACATTGCCATGGCGACGAGCGCTCCGATTGTCCTATCCTTGACGATCTCGCAAAGCCGCGCACGCCGAGCGCCAAGAAGACGCGGCGCCACTGAGTTCGCATTCAATCGCCTAGTGCTGAGGAGTCGCTTCGCCAGCACGCATTTCGGCGCAGTGGCGCATCATATCCTCGTGGCTCATGCCGCCGTGCTCTGCGGGATTGTGATCGGCGTGCGCAGCCGCCCCATCGCCATGATGCTCTTGCATCATCTGACAATGACGCATCATTTCTTCGTGACTCATCGCGCCGTGGTTCATGCCTTGCGCGGTCGCGCAACCGCCCAGCAGTGCAAGCGACGCCAGCGCGGCCATCCAGCCCATTTGCATAATCTCTCTCCCGATCAACCGCGCGCCGGATAGCGCGCGAATACTTGGCGGGCGCCGTCGCCCGAAAATGCAATAACCGCGAACGCATCGCGGCCCATGCCAGCTTGTTCCATGCCTGGAGAGCCGATCGGCATCCCGGGCACGGCGATGCCCCGGACGCCCGCCGGCCGCGTCTCAATGAGCCGCAGCACGTCCTCCACGGGCACGTGACCTTCGATGGCAAAGCCCGCCACCGTTGCGGTGTGACAAGAAGCAAGATCGAGCGGCACGCCGAGGCTCTGTTTCACAGCGTTCATGTCGGCCTCGTCGGTCACCGTGACGGTGAAACGGCCACTGCGGCGCATGACCTCCACCCAGGCGAGGCAGCATCCACAACCGGCGTCGCGGCGCACATGCATGGCGTGGCGTGTCTGCTGCGCCAGTGCGAACGGCGCCAGGAGCGCTATTCCGCCGCCAGCCGCCAAGGCCAACGCCGCGCGCCTATCAAGGCCTCTTTTTCTGTGTTGCATGCGTGGCTCCAGGGTCTTGTCACCCTCTATACGCGGCCCCTACGCGATCCCCTCCTCGGACCCTCTGAGGGAAATCAATGGCTCTCGCGTAAGCTATGCGCAGGACAGAGAGTGACCCGATGCGAACCGATCTTGATGAAATGCTGCAGGCATGGCGCCGGCGCGCGTCCCAAGCCGACCTCAGCCAGCTTGAACCGCGTGTTTGGGCCGCGATCGCGGCATCGCGTGCGCCCGATGTCGCGGGCCTATTGAGCATTCGTGCAGCCTTTGTCGCGGCGGTCATGATCGCCGGCGTCGCCGCAGGGGCCGCTTCCAACGCCGCGCCAGCGGAGGCCTCGCCCTTCTCTGTGCATTCGGCCTATGCGCCGTCCACGCTGCTTGAGGGCAGGCCATGAAGCTCTCCTGGCAGGGATTGATCGTCACAGCTTTTGTCGCCTTCGCCGCCGGGCTCGGCGGCGTATGGGTCGGGATGCACGCCGTTCAACAA
>JAEYPY010000023.1 GCA_023410295.1 Pseudomonadota bacterium
CCGGGGGGGGGCCGCGCCCGCCACCGCGAGATCGGCTTCCGGATGCATCATTTCGAGCACGCCGATCGGGCTCGTCATGATCGGCCCCGCAGCTTTTTGACCGAACATTTCCGAAGTCAGATCACGCGCTGCCGCCCCGACAAGGGCACGCGGCGCAATGTGCTTACGCCAGAAGGCGGCGCTATTCTCATCCATGGTCGTTTGAAGACCCGCCGCTCCAGCGGTGTAAGCCCAAGCTTCCGGCGACATCTTCAGGCGCGCCGCCTCCTCCAATGCAAAAAAATCGGTCGGCACATCGGGCTTCACGCCGCCGAGGCCACGTAGATACGTCGCGCCTTGCGTTTCGGGTCCGAATTGTCGCGGCGCATCACTCATGGCTAATCCCCGTTTACGATTTTACCCGCCATTAACACGCCAACCGCTTTGATCGACACTGCAAAGTCGTGGGCGATTCTCGAATTCTTCGAGCGCGCCTGGGGTTGGGCGTGAGCCGCGGACGCGCGGCGACATCGCGGCGAGGGCTAAATGAGTGGCGCGCAAAGCTGGAGCGTGAAGGGCATCGACCCCAAAGTGCGTGAGGCTGCGCGAGAAGCGGCCGCGCGCCAGGGCATGAGCCTCGGAGAATATCTCAATCAGGCGCTTGCAGGACAGGGGCCTGGAAGCGGCGGCGCACAATCGCCAGCGCCTCAGCCCGCTCCGGCGCTGCGGCGCTCGACGCGCTATCTCGGCGCGCTCGACGCCGAGAACGACGAAGATTGGAGCGTCGGCGCGCCGGCGCCGCGTACGACTGACCCGGTTCGCCTCGCCCAACGCATGGAATCGATCGAGCGCCGCACGCAGCTCGCGGTAACTGGGCTCGACCGCGCCGTATCCACCATCGACCGCTCCGTGCTCGGCCTCGCCGCGCGCATCGAGGATGCCGAAGCTGCGTCGGGCGAAGCGGCCGAACGTATCGCTGAGGCGCTTGAGCAATTCCGCGCCGCCGGTGAAACATTGTCCGGGCGTTTCGAACGCGCCGAGCATGAAGCAGCCGAAAGCCGCCGTGCGTTCGAAGGCGCCAAGGGCGAAATCGTCAGCGTTCGTGAAAAGCTGGAGCAACAGGTCTCGGTCGCCGAAGAAGTGGCGCGCCGTGCCGAAGCTGCCGCCTCGTTCCTGAGCTCGGAGATGGAGAACCGGCAGGACGCCGTGGCGCAGACACTCGCCGAAGCGCGCAATGTCGCCGAAGAAGCCGCGCGTCAAGCAGCGGCCGCTTCCGCCGATGCGGTCGCGGAACTGCGCCGCTTGCAGGACGAGTTGAGCGAACGCCTGGCGGAGACGGAAAATTCCACGCGTCGCGCCGTCGAGACTGCGATCGCCGAGGTTCGGCAAGATAATTCGGGCACGCGGGAGGCGCTGCTCGAAGAAGTGGTCCGCCTTGAGAGCGAGATCGCCAAGCGCGTCGGCGCCGTCGATGAGCTGAAGAGCGAACATGCGGCGCTGATCGCGCGTATCGAACGGGCTGAAGCCGGCGCACGTGAATCGACGGCTGGCCTGCGCCAAGCCGCGGGCGCGGCGATCGCCGATCTGCGGAACTCGCAACTCTCGCTCGCGGCGCGCGTCAAGCAAGTCGAAGACATCGCCGGCCAATCGGGCGCGATCGATCTGAGCGAGCTTCGTCACGCGCAATCTGACATCGCCGAACGTCTGGCCGCGCTTGAGAGCAGAAGCGACGAAAGTCCAGTTTCTGAGGCGCTGGCGGCCTTCGAGCGCCGCCTCGCCGGCGTTGAAGCAAGCGCTGGCGGCGGCGACAAGCTGGAGCAGGTCGACGGCGCGGTGAAGACGCTGGACGAGGCGCTGAGCCGCCTCTCCGAGCGCATTGCCGAAACCGAATCGACCGCCAACACGGCCATCCGCACGCTGGAAGAAACCGTCTCATCGCTCGGCGCGCGCGTCGAGCAAGCCGCGGCGACGCAAGAAACCGAAGCCCTGCGCGCGATGCTCGAGCAGCGGCTCGACAGCATGGCGCAATCGGTCTCGCAAATGGTCGGCGAGGCGCGCATCGAACTTCAGACGCAGCTGCAAGCATCGCTTGAAGGCGTGGCCGGCGAAGGCCTCGAAGGCGCACTCGCCGACGTGAACCGCCGCCTCGCCGCAGCCGAACGCCGCCAGGCGCAAACGATCGAAGCCATCTCGCTGGAAATCCGGCGCATGTCGGAAACCGTCGATAAGCGCCTCCGCACCGTGGAGTCGCGGAACGACGATGCGGCGGGCGCTGCGGTGCGCGAAGAGCTTTCGCGCATGGCCTCGACGCTGGAGCAGCGCTTTGACGACATCGAACGCCGCGAGGCTGCCGCGTTCGACCGCATGGGCCTCGAGGTTGGCCGCCTTTCGGAGCGCCTGGAAGAACGCGTCGGCGCCGTGGAAGCACGCAGCGCCCAAGCGATCGAGCACGTCGGCGAGCAAGTCGCGCGCATGGCCGAGCGTTTCAACCAACGCCAAGACCTGCTGGCGCGCGAACTCGGCGAGCGCATGCTCGACAGCGAAGAGCGTTCCGGCCAACGCGTCACAGAAGCGATCAACTCGATCATGCAGCGTCTGGCGGAAGTGGAAGAGCATTCCGCCGAAGCGATCGCGCCGGTGCAGAAGGCCGTCTCCAGCGTCGCCTCAAAGCTGGAGCAGATCGAGAGTGGTCAAGAACCCCTGCCCCCGCAACCTGCGCAAACGCCTGCGCCGGATGTGATCCCGACACCCTCGCGCCGCGTCGGCGACTTCAATTTCCCAGACTTCGACGATGTCGACGTCGAACCCTATGTCTCGCCCATGGACGCGGCGCAGCCATTGCGCGCTGGTCCGCTGCCGGCCACGCAATCGTTCACGCCTCCAGAGCCGGCGCCCGCCCCCATCGACGTTACGGGCGACGACGACATCTATTTTGCCGAAGAGATTGACGGTCTCGACGATCTCTTGGAGGACGCGCCCACTCCCAACGAAGAGCCAGCCTTCACGCCGCCGCCGGCGACCTTCGGCACGGACGACATCGCCATCGAGGATGATCTCGTCATCGACGATGACTTCCTCAACGACGTGCAGCCGCTGTCGAGCGCGTCGGAAGGCGACGATCCGTTTTGGTCTCCAGAAGTCGAGCTTACCGAGCCATTGGCTGCGGAGGCCGAGCCGCAGGATCACAGCGCCGACGACAGTTTCGATTTGTTGAGCGAGACAATCGTCCAACCGACGGCGACGCCGGAGGCGCCGGTCGAACCGTCGCCGCCCCCAGGTAAGAACGATTATCTCGCGAATGCACGCAAGGCAGCGCAGGCCCAGTCGCTGCCCAAAGCGAAAAACACCGAGACCGGCGCCACGCCTCAACTCAGCCTGCGCGGCAAAAGCCGCATCGTGCTGTGGGGCGCAGCAAGCCTCATTACCGCGCTTGTCGTGGGCGGGGCCTGGTACATCAATCAAGCCGACCAAGCCGCGCCCGCTGCCGCCGGCCCGGCCCAAGAGCCGGAAGCCTCGCCGACGCCGCCACAAACCTACGATCCGAACGCGCCGTTCGGCTCAGAAGCAGCCGATCCGTTCGCTGAAGCGCCAGCTGAAGGCATCGCGCCAGTTGAAGGCGCAATTGGTCCTGACGGGACACCCGTCGCCAGCGCGGAAGCGCCGACACCGACCAGCACGTCAGTGGTCGCCGGCCCGCTCGCGCCGCGCAATGTCTCGCTCGAGCAAGCGGCGCAGTCGGGAGATCTCACGGCCCAGTACGAGCTCGGCCTGCAGCGCCTCGCCGCCGGCCGCACGCAGGACGGCGTCCGACTGCTGCGGACCGCCGCCGACCGCGGCTTCGCCATGGCGCAGTATCGCTTGGCTAAGCTCTATGAGCGTGGCGAAGGCGTGCAGGCCGATCTCGCCGTCGCCCGGCAATGGACCGAGCGCGCAGCCGCGGCCGGCAATCGCCGCGCCATGCACGATCTCGGTGTTTATTTCGCGCGCGGCGAAGGCGCGCCGCTGGACGAGGCGGCGGCTTTCCGCTGGTTCCGGCAAGCGGCCGAACTGGGCGTCGCTGACAGCCAGTACAACCTGGGCGTCCTCTACCAGCAGGGCCGCGGCGTGAACGCCAGCGCCTCGGAGGCGCTGTTCTGGTTCTTGGTGGCGGCCCGTCAGGGCGATCAAGACGCCGGCGCACGGGCGACCGCGGTCGAAGCCCAGCTGGCGCCGAACCAGATCGAGCAGGCCCGGGCGCGGGCGCAGGCCTTCCGGCCGCGGGCGTCGAGCGCCATCGCGAATGGCGAATTTGGGGCGCGCGCCTGGGCTGCCCGTCCGGCAACCTGACGAGGCTCCTTAGCCGCGCAATTTCACGCCTTCCCGGCGTTGCCCTCTCCGGCGACGCCGCCCATAAGGGCGTGCGAGCGCGGGACGCCTCTCGTCAAGCCAGAGCGGACAATTGATCTACCTGCCGATCGCCGAAATGCCGGTGAACGTGCTGCTCGTCCTTTTGGTCAGCGGCGGCGTCGGTTTTTTGTCGGGCCTCGTCGGGGTCGGCGGCGGCTTCATCATGACGCCTTCGCTCATGTTTCTCGGCGTACCGGCGCCGGTTGCAGTCGCGACCGGCGCGAGTCAGATCGCGGCCAGTTCGTTCTCCGGGATCATGACGCAGACGCGACGCAAGGCCGTTGATTGGCGGATGGGACTTCTGCTCTCGATCGGAGGTATCGCCGGAAGCGCATTCGGCGTCTGGCTGTTCGAGCGCTTACTGCGGTTAGGACAGCTCGATCTCATCATTTCACTGCTCTACCTCTTCCTGCTCTCCAGTGTCGGCTGGCTGATGGCGAGCGAAGCTTATTCGGTCATGCGCGGGCGAAAGACGAGTGGCGTCTCGGTGCTGCGACGGCCCGCGAAGTCGATCGCGCACAACCTGCCCTTTCGCGTGCGCTTTCCGCGTTCAGGCCTTTACATCAGCGTGATCCCCCCACTGGCGCTTGGCTTCGCCATTGGCGCCCTCGCGGCGATCATG
>JAEYPY010000121.1 GCA_023410295.1 Pseudomonadota bacterium
GTGCTGTCGCGGCGCCGACGGATCACGCCGCGCTGGCGGCCGCCGACGCCGCCAACGCGACGGTCGATGCTGCGGACGCAGCGGCCGACAGCGCAACGCAAGCAGCGGAAGGCGCGAGCGCCGGCGCCGATGCGAGCGTCAGCGTACAAGCCGCCGCCAGTCCTGCCGCCGTCACCACGCAAGCGTCCGTCGAAGGCGAGGGCGAACTGCCGACGCAAGTGCAGGAAGCCATCAGCGACGGCGAATACACCACCGAAGATCTGAACCGGGCTCAGCTCGCGGCGATCTCCGGCTCGTAACCGCGAGCCTCAGCATCGCGGGGGCGGCGGCGCTTTTCACCCCTAAGCGCCGCCGTTTCGCTGGGCGCTTTCCAGCGCCGCGCGATAGCGGCGGCTGCCAGCGATTGTGCGGCCCTCGTCGAGTGCGAGTTCTAGGTCGCCCGACGGCGTCGCTTTCCACGCCGTGATACGTCCGCGGTTGACCAGGCGCGAGCGGTGCACGCGCACGAAGCCGCGCCCGGCGAGCCGCGCCTCCCATGATGCAAGCGTTCCCCGCACCAGGTGCGTTTTCTGCGCGGTGTGGAATTCGACGTAATTGCCGGCTGCTTCCATGAAGAGAATATCGCCAGGGTTGAGGAAAACCGCACCGGCGCCGTCGCGCACCTCGATGCGCGAGTCGGCGCTTGCGCGCGCGGCTTCGGCGGCGGTCGAAGCACGGCGCGCCTCGATGTAGATAAAGATCCAATAGGTGGCGGCGATAGCGCTGTAAGTAAGCACGTCCTTGCGCCACTCGTAGACCAGCACCAGGCCCCAGCCGTCATCGAAGAAGCCATAGCGCCCGCCTATGAGGGCGTAGATCCACGTTCTGACGACATAGATCACCGCGATATGGACGATTGAAAACGGGATGGTGAGGCCCAGGTGGATAAGCGCGGGGCGCACTAGGCTGTCGCGCGTGAACGGCCAGCGCCGCATCGCCCAACCGATGGCTGGCGCGATGGCGACGATGACGAGGGCGCTGGAGACCTCCCAGACGAACGGCTCCCACCAATCGAAGTCCGCGCCCGAGCGACGCATGTCCAAATAATCGGAGGTCGAGTTGACCGCGACGACGGCGGCCGCGACGAGGGCCACCGTAGGCCATGGGCCGAGGCGCCAGCCGGCTTTCTCGGTCCCGCCGCTCGTCCCGTTTTCGCCGCCGCTGGTCACCTCGGGCCCTCCGCTCGTCCCGGCGGGCCGCCGGGCACGGCTTCAAACTAGCCGCCGAGCCTGCATCGCGGAAGAACGCGGCCCATGACCCAACGCCGCTACGACCTCGACTGGCTCCGCATCGCCGCCTTCGGCACGCTGATCCTCTACCACGTGGGCATGTTCTACGTGAGCTGGGACTGGCACGTGAAATCGAGCCGGGCCAGCGAGGCGATCGAGCCGCTGATGCTACTCACCAACCCCTGGCGCCTGACGCTCCTGTTCCTGATCTCCGGCGCCGCCAGCCGGTTCATGGCCGACAAGATGAGCGGCTGGAAGTTCACGACCTCCCGCATGGGCAGGCTCTGGCCGCCCCTCTTGCTGGCGATGTTCGTGATCGTGCCGCCGCAGAGCTATTACGAGATCGTCTCGGCGCTCGCCGCCGCGCCGGAGTTTGCTGCGCAGCATCCGGGGGCTCTGGATAACTTCTGGGTTCGTTACGCCACCGCATCGGGCGCCTGGTGCGACGCCGACGGTTGCCTCACGACGCCGACCTACAACCACATGTGGTTCGTTGCGTACCTGATCCTTTACACGCTAGCGCTCGCGCTGCTGGCGCCGCTGCTGAAGCGCATGCCGCGCGCCGTCTCAGCGCTCATCTCCGGCCCGGGTCTCCTGCTGACGCCATGGCTCTTCATGTTCGCCCTGCGCGTGACGCTCTTCCCGATCTTCGGCGAAAGCCACGATTTCCGCGAGGATTGGTATCTGCACGCGCTCTATCTCAGCGCTTTCCTGTTCGGCTTCGCCGTCGCCAAGCACGCGCCTTTCTTCGAGGGCGCCATGCGTTGGCGCTGGCCGGCGCTGGGTATCGCGCTCGCGGCTTGGGCCAGCGTGGTCGTGTTCTATGCGATGCACCCCGAAGGCGTGACGCCGCCGGAATGGCTGCGCATGATCTTCCGCGGCGTGCGCGAACTGCAGGCCTGGTGCGCGATCATCGCCTGCATCGGCTTTGCGCATCGTCATTTGCGTAACGCCGATGGCCCCGTGCGGCGGCTGCTCACGCAAGCGATCTTTCCATTCTACCTCATCCACCAGACCATCATTGTCGCCGCTGGCTATCACCTCGATGCGCTGGCGCTGCCGCTTGCGCTCGAGGCCGCGCTGCTCATTGGCGCCACTGCGCTCGGCTGCTGGCTCTTCTTCGATTTGGGGCGCCGAGTTCCCGTTCTGCGCGTCTGGATCGGCTTGCCCTCGAACGCGGGGCCGGAACGTGATAAGAAGATCGCTGTCGTAGCTGGGGAGGCGTAGCCTCGGGCGGGCGCGCTGGCCCGCCGCTGGAGCGGAAGATGTTCTTCTGGTTTCTCGTCGCTGTCGCGATCGTGGTCGGGCTGACGCTGCTCGGCGCGTTACTTGCGCGGCGCGACGGTGGCTGGGGCGATGACGGCCCGATGGGGCCCTGGACGGATCACTAGCGCCCACTGAAAGCTTGCTTCGCGCCGCCCAAGGCGCCTTACATGCCGCTTAGGTATGGACACGCTCGTGCATATTCGCCTCGCGGGCCCGCGTGACGCCGAGGCCATCGCGCGCCTCGCCGCGGATGCGGCGGCGGAAGAGGGCGCCGTCTCTGTGTTGGAGAGCGACCGTATCAAGGCGCATGGCTTTGGCCGTGAGGCGCTATTCGAAGCCTGGGTGGCGCAGGAAAAGGGCAAGCCGCCGCTTATTGCGCACGCCGTCATCACCAAGAGCTACGATATCCGCCGCGGCTATCCGACCGTCTCGCTGTGCGAACTCTACGTTGCGCCTACGCACCGGCGCACGGGGCTCGCGCGCAAGATGATGTCGGCCATCGCCAAGCGCGCCCGCACGCTGGGCGCGCGCGAGCTTGCCATCACCACCGGCGTCGAGAACGAAGTGGCGCAGAAATTCTTCGCCGCCATCGGCGCCAAGCCGCGTCAGGCGGCGATGTTCATGATGTCGGCCGACGGCATCGAATGGCTGGCGGCCGAAAGTCTGTGAGTGCGGTGCGGGGACCGGAAAACAAGAGGGGATGAAATGCTGGCGAAACCACTTCTGAAAACGGCGGCTTCCTGGATCGCCATTGCGGCCTTCGCCGCCGCGTGCGCGACCAGCGCCACCACTGGTCAAAGCGGCGCGTCGCTACCGCCTGCAACCGCGGAAGGCGCGCAACAATACGTCGAGGCCGCCGAGGCCGAGCTGATGGAGCGCTCGGAATACGAAGGCCGCGTCGCCTGGCTCTACAACACCAACATCAACTACGATTCCGAATGGCTGCTGCAGCGTGTCGACGCCGAAGGCACCGAGGCGCGCGTCAGGCTCGCCAGTGGCGCGGCCCGCTACGCCGATCTCGATCTGCCGCCGGACACGCGCCGCAAGATCGATCTGCTGCGCCTTTCGTTGACGCTGCCCGCGCCGCAACGCGAAGGCGCGGCCGCCCAGCTCTCGGAAATCACCACGCGCCTTGCTTCGATCTACTCCACTGGCCGCATCGATTATCGCGGCGAGGAAACCATGCTGGACGAACTCGAAACGCTCATGGGCACGGAGCGCAATCCAGCGCACCTGCAAGAGATGTGGACCGAGTGGCATGCCGTCGCCGCGCCGATGCGCGAGCAATATACGCAGATGGTGGCGATCGCCAACGAGGGCGCGCGCGACCTGGGCTTCGACAATGTCGGCCAGATGTGGCTCTCGAACTACGACATGCCCGCCGCCGACATGGAGCGCGAGGTGGAGCGGCTCTGGGGCCAGATGCAGCCGTTCTACGAACAGCTGCACTGCTACGTCCGCGCAGAGCTCAACGATCATTATGGCGATGCGGTGCAACCCGAGACCGGCGCGATCCGTGCCGACATCCTCGGCAACATGTGGGCGCAGGATTGGTCGACGCTGATGCCGATCGTCCGCCCCAGCCGCGGCGGGGCCACCTACGACACGACACAACTTCTCACGCGCGCCAACTACAACGAGCGCCAAATGGTCGAGACAGCCGAGCGCTTCTACACCTCGCTCGGCCTCGCCGAACTGCCCGACACCTTCTGGGAACGCTCGCTGTTCGTGCGGCCCGAGGATCGCGACGTCGTGTGCCACGCCTCAGCCTGGGACGTCGACAACGTCGAAGATCTGCGCATCAAGCAGTGCATCCAGATCAACGCCGAGCACTTCCAGACCGTGCACCACGAACTCGGCCACAATTATTATCAGCGCGCCTACAATCAGCAGCCCTATCTCTACCGCAACGGCGCGCACGACGGTTTCCACGAAGCCATCGGCGACTTCATCGCGCTCAACATCACGCCGCAATATCTGGTCGACATCAATCTCCTGCGTCGCAACCAGATTCCGGCGGCGTCAGCCGACACAAGCCTGCTCATGGAGCAGGCGCTCTCAAAGATCGCCTTCCTGCCGTTCGCGCTGACGGTCGATCAATGGCGCTGGCAGGTGTTCGATGGCCGCATCACGCCGGATCGCTACAACGCCGCTTGGTGGGAGCTGCGCGAGCGCTATCAGGGCATCCGCCCGCCGACAGCGCGCGATGAAACCATGTTCGATCCGGGCGCGAAGTATCACATCGCCAACAACGTGCCGTACCTACGCTACTTCCTCGCGCACGTGCTGCAATTCCAGTTCTACGAAGCCGCGTGTCAGCAAGCCGGCTGGGAAGGGCCGCTGCATCGCTGCACGGTATATGGCAACCAAGAAGTCGGCGCGCGGCTGAACGCGATGCTGGAGATGGGCCAATCGCGTCCATGGCCGGACGCGCTCGAAGCCTTCACCGGCACGCGGCAAATGGATGGCGGCTCGATGGTCCGCTACTTCCAGCCGCTCATGAGCTATCTGCAGGAGCAGAACCAAGGCCGCCAGTGCGGATGGTAAAGCGCGGCTAACGCAATGATTAGGCCGCTCGCAGATGCGGGCGGCCTAATTTTCGAGGGAACTTCTACTTTAGCGCAGACGTTCACAACTTCGGGCCATTGCGATCCGTCTCGCGATGGGGAGTTTCTGCGCATGTCGAGCACACCCGGTGCGGCGAAAGGGAGCGCTCCTCAGAGCGAGGGTTTTGCGCCGACGCGCAGCGAGCCTTTGCTGCGCGAAGCCGCCGACTGCACCCCTGCGCCGGTCTGGATGACCAATCGCGACGGCGCGATGGTGTTCGCGAACCGCGCGTTCGAAGAGCAGGCTGGCGTGCCCGCAGAGCAGCTGATGGGCGGCGCCTGGATCAGCTATATCCATCCTGAAGATCTGCCAGGAGTGCGCGACAAGCGCGCCGCCGCTTGGGCCGCGGGCCACATCGCTTACACTTACGAAGCGCGCTTCCGCCGCCACGATGGCGTCTGGCGCTGGTGGGAAGTGAGTTCACGCCCGCGGCGCGACGCTGACGGCAATTTCGATGGCTATGTCGGCATGGCGATCGACCGCACCGACGAGCGCGCCACGCGCCTCGCGCTCGAGGAAAGCGAAGCCCGCTACCGCGCCGTCGTCGAAAGCCAGTCGGAGATGATCTGCCGTTTCAACACAAGCGGCGATATCCTCTTCGTCAACCAGGCCTACGCGCGTTCACGCAACAGCACGGTGGAAGCGCTGACCGGCGCCAGTTTCTGGGGCTTCATTCCGGAGAGCGAGCGCGCCGGCGTGCGCGCCATGCTTGACAAGCTGACGCCCGCGAGCCCCGAGGTGCGCATCGAGAACGAATTCCTGACAGCGGATGGGCCACGGTGGATGCTATGGACCAACCGAGCGCTGCGCTTCGATGAGAACCGCCGGTGGCTTGAGGCACAGTCGACCGGCGTCGACATCGACGACCGCAAGCGCGCTGAAGAACAGCGCAAAGTGCTGCTCGATGAGCTCAATCACCGCGTCAAGAACACGCTCGCGGTGGTGCAGGGCATCGCCTATCAGACCTTTCGCCAAGCCGGCGTCGCTACCGATGTGCGCCAAGCCTTCGACGCGCGACTCAGCGCGCTTTCCAAGGCGCACAATCTGCTAACGCGCACCGAATGGGCGCCCGCGCCGCTGCGCGAGCTGATCGACGAGATCACCCACGTCTGCGGGCCCTCCCGCGCCCGCATCCATGTCGGCGGCCCTGACGTCATGCTGCCGCCGCGCTATGCGCTCGCCATGGTCATGGCGCTGCACGAACTCGCCACCAACGCCATGAAGTACGGCGCGCTCTCCAACGATGACGGCGAAATCGATCTCAACTGGCGCATCGGCGAGGAAACAGCGCCGACGTTGCTGCACATCAGTTGGAGCGAACGCGGCGGCCCGGCGGTCGCGCCGCCCGAACGCCGCGGCTACGGTTCGATGCTGATCGAACGCGCCCTGGCGCACGATCTCAACAGCAAAACCCTGCTACTGTTCGAACCCACCGGCGTGCGCTGCCTGATCGACGCGCCGCTTATCTAGAAATGGCCGTCACCGCCACGCGGCGCGATATAAGTCAATCGTCGCCTCCCAAGTGATCATGCGCGCTCTTCCGTTCCCTTCAGCGGTGCCGCCAAGGTTGGAGCTCGCAGGTTCGAGTGCGTCTCCGAGTAGCTCGTGGCCGGCATCGCGGAAAATCAGCGAGACGGTTGGTCGCCCAGCTTGCGCGCGGCGCTCGGCAATCGCTTGGCTCATGCCGCTGGAATCCCAAGTGCGATCTTGTTGGCCGCCCGCCACCAGCAGCAGGCCGGGGAATCTTTCGATCGGAATGCGCGCCGCCGCAGCTCGTTCGGGATTCTGCCAGCGTCCACTATCCTTGGCCTCGCGTCCGCGACCGGCTGCGCCATAGGGGACGAACGGCAGTGTCCGCCCGTTGAAGGAGAACGACGCCGTGCCGGTCCGCTCCAAGGCGCCAGATCCGAACCCCTCCCAGACGACATCGCTCGGTACAATCGCAGTCACCGCGTCCAGCCAGCGATAGTTCGCCGCCGCGAGGATCGCGAACTCTCCGCCCTTCGAGACGCCCCAAACGCCAATGCGTCGGTGATCGACCCGTGCATCGCGCCGCGCCCACGTGCGCACGTCTTCAAGCCGTTCAACCGGAATTTCGGAAAACACATCCGGCAATCCCGGGAACGCTTGACCCTGGCCGCGATCCGGCGATCGATAGGGCAGTCCGAGCGCAGCAAAGCCTTCGGCGGCGAGCCGCGGCGCAATATAGCGCGCGGTGTGGTCGTCGCCTTCCGATCCGCCGAGCACGATGATGAGCGGCAGCGGCCCCGATGCACCGGCGGGCCGTGCGAGGAAAGCGCCGGGAAATTGCGCGACTGGTTCTATCGTTACCGGGGCCGTGCTTGGCAGCGTGTAGTGCGTCTGCGCGCTGACACCGCCCGATCTCGCTTGAATGCGAACGACGCCATCTGGCGGCGCGCTTGCTTGGCCGTCTAGCTGCATCGACCAGAAGGGCGCCTCCGGCTGCGCCGAGGTCCAGTTGCCGCTCGCGGGGGACGTGGCCAGAGACACCGCCCCATCAGCATCGGTTCGATAGCGCGCTGTGGCGCTGAACACGCCATCGGACAAATCCGGCACAGTTCGGATGAATGTCACATCGACGTCGGCGTCAGCCGGAAACCCGCTAAGCCGGACCATCGGCGCGCCCGATCGGTTGCCGCCCGATGTCTCGATAATCTGCGCGCTTGCATTTGTGCTGAACACGGCCGCCGCCAGCAACACGCTCAGCACAACCACCCTAAAGCTGCGTATCGCCCCCGCCATTGCGCCCCCGTTGATGCCCGCTCGTCTCCGGCGAGCGTAAGGCGCTAGCCTGTTTTTTCCACAAAAATGCTGCCCGCGCTGTAGCCAGCGCCGAACGAGCAGATGAGGCCTTTGTCGCCGGCCTTGAGGTCCGCATTGTGATTGTGGAAGGCGATGATGGAGCCGGCGCCCGCAGTGTTCCCATAAACGTCGAGCACCGTCGGCGCTTCATCTTGCGACGCTTCGTGGCCCAGTACTTTCTCGGCGATGAGCCGGTTCATGTTCGAATTGGCCTGGTGCAACCAAAGCCGGCGCATGTCTGTGGGTTTCAAGCCCAGCTCATCCATGTGCTCCAGGATCATCTCCGAGACCAATGGCACCACTTCGCGGAACACTTTGCGGCCCTGCTGCGTGATCAGCTTGTCGGGATCGTCGCGGTGGGCCTCGTCGCCGCGATTGAGGAAGCCGAAATTGTTGCGGATGTTGTTGGAGAATTGCGTCTTCAGCTTCGAGCCGATCACGCGCCAGGCGCCCTTGGGCGCAATGTCTGTACTTTCGACCAACACCGCCACGCAGGCATCGCCGAAAATGAAATGCGTATCGCGGTCGCGGAAGTTGAGGTGGCCCGTGGTCAGCTCGGGATTCACCACAAGCACAGAGCGCGCATGGCCCGCGCGCACGATATCGATCGCATTCTGTATTGCGAACGTCGCCGACGAGCACGCGACATTCATATCATAGCCAAACCCGCCAGCGCCCAGCACGTTCTGCACTTCGATCGCCAGCGCCGGATAAGGCCGCTGCAGGGACGAGCACGAGCAGATCACCGCGCCGATATCGGCCGGATCGCGTCCCGCGCGCTCCAGCGCCTGCCGCGCCGCCTTCACCGAGACTTCCGCCATCAGCGAAATCTCTTCGTTTGGCCGTTCCGGAATGCGCGGGACCATGCGGTCGATATCGAGCGAGCCCTCCTTATCGAGCACGTAACGATGCTTGATGCCGGAGGCCTTCTCGATGAACTCGACGCTCGACGGCAGCAGCGCCTGCACCGCGCCGGCTTCGATTTCAGCGGCGTGTTCGCGGTTAAAGCGGTCGACGTAGGAATTATAGCTCTCGACCAGTTCGGCGTTGCTGATGCCTTCTGAAGGCGTCCACAAACCCGTCGCGGAAATGGCAACGTTCAAGATAGTCCCCTGACCCAAAGCGCAGCCCCGGCGCCTTAGACCCCAGGGAAAGGAGGGTCAATCCGCCGCAAGCGGCAAGCGCTGCAACTCAGCCTTGCTCGCGCGCGGGCAGGATGAGCCAAGGCGGGCAATCGAGCCGCACGTTTCGGCCCCCGGCGGTAAGCGGCGTGCCGGCGTCGATCGCTTCCAAGGCACGGTCGAGCCGTAGCAGAGCGATCGCCCGTCCTGCGGCGCCCGTTCGCACCGAGCCAATCTCCGCGTCGCCCGCAAGCACGGGCGCGCCATAAGCGATGGCCTCGCCCTCGAACACGATCGGACAGAACTTTTTGCGCGTCGTCGCCCGCCGCTTCATGCGGCTGACATTCTCCTGGCCAATGAAACAGCCCTTCTTGAAATCGACGCCGTGCAGCTCTTCCAGTAACGCCTCCAACGCAAACACCTCATCCGCCGCCGCATCGCGCGCAAGATCGGGCACGCCTAGTCTGAGACGATGCGCGTCGTATTCAGTGTCGCCAACGGGGAAATCATACTGTTCGGTCGGCAAGGGACAAAATTCGCGCCAACCCAGTTCACCGTCCGGAAATCGAGGATCGGGCGACGAACCGCGAAAAAATACCGGCGAATAGAGCAGATGAAACTGACCCGTGATGGTCTCAAACGTCACGTCGGCGCGGAGTTTATACATCGAGAGGCGGCGCGTAACATCGGCCTCTTTCTCGGGGCTCATTTCAAGCACGACTCCGTCGCCCGCATCGGGCCAAGCGAACATGTCGGCGATGATCTTTCCCTGCGGCGTGAGCAGCGCGACGTAACGCACGCCTCGTTCGTCATGCGCATCGACGTCCTGCGTCAGGAGATTGCTCAAGAATCCGCCGGCATCCGGGCCGGAGACGCGGATCAGCGCGCGGTTGAGGCGAAAAGGACCGGACATCGCCTCCAGTTGGCGTTCTCCGCAGCTCCCCGCAAGCCCGCGGCGTTTGTTGACTTGGCATTTACCGGCCTCGCGCCTAACGCCACCCGAAGATGGCCGCCGTCCTTTTCATCGCCCCCGCCGACCTCGGCGAAACCGTGCTCGCCACGGGCGCGCTGGCGCACGTCTTGGGCGAGGGCGATGAGCTTACCGTGTTCTGCGATCCGGCCGCGCGCGACCTGCTGCGCGCCGCGCCGGGTTTGCGTGAGCTGCAAAGCCCCGCCGCCGGCGAAGCTTTCGGCGCCTGGGCGGAACTGGCCTGGCGGCGCCTGACGCAGCCGTTCGACGTGCTTCTCGACCTGCGCGGCGCCCCCGCAGCGCTGGCAATCGCCACCAAGCACCGCCTCGTGCGCAAACCGCCGCAGCTGCTGCGCCACTTCGTTGAAGACGCCAGCG
>JAEYPY010000217.1 GCA_023410295.1 Pseudomonadota bacterium
GGCGCCGGATCTGCGGGATGCTCGCGAGCGCGGCGACGCCGGTCTTGCGCTCCAAATCGTCGGCGCTGACGAAGCCTTCGTCGAGCGCTTCGGCCAGGAAGCCGGCGACGAGGCCGAGCGCCAGCGCGAGCGCGAGCGACAGCACGAAGGCGATCGACAGGCGCGGCGAGCTGGGCTCCGCCGGAACCGTCGCCGCCGAGATGAGCTGCGCCGGCATGGTGCGGATCGAGCCCTGGTCAGCGATCTCGTGGAAGCGCTGCAGGAAGGCTTCATACACCGTACGGGCAGCGCCAGCTTCACGCTCCAACTCGCGCAAGCGGATCATCTGTTCGTTGTTGCCGGCGAGTTCGCCGCGCATCGTCATCATGTTTTCCTGCAGGGCGTTGAGGCGCGCGCGCGAGATTTCCACGTCGTTGCGCATGCCCTGCGAGATGCGGGCGATCTCGGCGTTGATCTGCTGCTGGATGTCGGCGCGCTCGGCGCGGACATTAGCCAGCGCCGGGTGGGCTTCGCCGTAGCGGCTCTCGAAGTCGGCTTGGCGGCGCGCGATCGTCGCTTCCTGGGCGCGCAGCTGGCTGATCACCGTTGAGTTGAGCACCGTGGCGATGGTGTCGGCCGAACCGCCTTGGTTGATGAGTTCGAGCAGCTGGCTGTAGCGGGCTTCTTTCTCCGCCAGATCGCCGCGCGCTTGAACAAGCGCAGCTTGTAGATCGGTGGTCTGCTGTTCGCTGAGCAGCGTGCCCTGCGAGGACAGCAGTCCGGTTTGGGCCCGGTAAGTTTCGGCCGCGTCTTCCTTGCGCTGCACGTCCTCGCGCAGTTCCTGGAGCCGCTGCGACAGCCAAGTATTGGCGCGCTCGGTGGCTTCGAGGCGCGATTCCATCTGATAGATTTGGAAGAGATCGACCAGGCGGTTGGCCATTTCCGCCGCCCGCTCCGGGCTTTCGGAAGTGACAGTGACCTCAGCCGCGTAAGTGAGGCCGCGGCGATTGACCTGAATGGCCGCGTTCACGGCTTCGATCACGTCGAGACGCACTTGGGCCGCGTGAGCAGCGGGATCCACGCCCGGCGGGATCGCCTCGGCGACCGCCGGACCGCCGTCTTCGCCCGGCTTCAGCCATTTGTTCCATTCCGGATCGTTGATGAGGCCAAGCTCGTCGGCCAGTCGTCCCGCCAGCATGCGCGAGCGCAGCACTTCAAGCTGGGAGTCGACGATCTGGGTCGGGGGACCGGCATCGTTGCCGGTGACCATCTGCTCGGGGCTGAGCACGCGCTCGGGACCGGCGTTGATCATCACCAGCGCGGTCGCGGAATATTGTGGGCGCTGCAGCATCAGCGCCGTGAAGCAGAAGATGAACACGGTCGCCGCGGTCGCGGCGATCAGCATCCAGCGCCGAACCAGGAACTCGAACAGCCACTTCAGGCTGATCGTGCCAAGCTCGCCGCCTTCCTCGGGCGGCATCTGCACCTCACCCGTGGGCCGACGAATGGCGATAACGTTCATTCTGAATTTCCTCGACCCGGTTCGGGGTGGGCCAGCGGCGCATCAAGCAAGTCCTCAGCCAGGACGCGTGCGCTAACACGTTCTAACTCGGCACATACACGTCTTGTTAACCAAGCGCCTCCGGCAATCCACAGGATCGTTGCGAATTGCTGCGTATGCGTCTGATCTTCGCCAGTGGGCGCGCTGACACGAGCGCGATCCACTGCGTTCGCGCGCCTGGAGAGTCAAAAACGCAGCGCCGCCAACCCTGGGCGAGGAGCGTGCTCCCCACCCAAAAACCTCGCTCTCCGCTACGGCAAGTCGTCGCGTGAGCCACTCCAATGCTGCGGGCGCGCACTAACAAATGAAAATGGTAAAAAACTTCGGGAACCAGCTTCGGGGGTATGGCGTTACGCACAGGTCAATTGGTTGACCAAAAATTAACTGCCTGCGGGGGCGGTAAACACGCATGAATGCTTTCCGCGTTCCGCAGTGACCAATTCTAAAGCCAACTGTTCTTTGTTGTCCTGAGTAATTGGAAAGATCGCTACAGTGGCGTTGATGGTTTCACGGATTGATGCGGCCCTGCCGGAGACGCGAACCAGCGCGCCTTCCCAGCAGCGCTCGGCGGCCAAACGCTGGTCCCTCTTCCTTTCGATCTTCGGCGCACTGGGCGCGAGCCTCGCCCTCTGGGCGCTCATCATCTGGGGCTTCGGCGCCGCCCTGGCCTGGCTCGACAGGCTCTTCTGACCTAGCGCAAACGGCTCGACTCTTGCTCTAGAGAGGCCTCACCCCGGCTGACCGCCGGGCATTAGGCATTTTCTGAAGCATGAACGCCGCTCAGCCGTCCGCTCGACCACTCGTTGCCGTGGTCACCCCTGTCTATAATGGGGCCAAGCACCTGGAAGAGACGATTCAGCGCGTCCAGGCTCAGACCTATCGGCCGCTCGTGCACTGCATCGTCGATAACGCCAGCACCGACGCGACACCCGAGATCATCGCGCGCTATCACAACGCCGAGGTGCCGATCATCACTGTCCGCAACCCAGAGACGGTCTCCTTTCAGGAGAACTCGAACAAGGTGCTGACGCTCATCCCGCCCGAGGCCACCCACTTCCGGATCCTGCACGCCGATGACGGCCTGCCGCCGACGGCGATCGAGGACATGATGGAGCTCGCGCTCCAGGGCGACGACGTCATCCTCGTCGCCGGGGCCGAGCGCATGAACGGGATCGACCGGCCGCATTTCTTTCCGACGGAGTGCTCGATGTACGAGGCCAGCAACATGCTGGCGCGAGTGCTTTCCGACGAAGCGCACATTCCGACCGCGCACGTGCTGGTGCGCTGCGATGAGCTCCGGCGGCACGGCCCGGAGTTCTATCCGAACCACATCGTCGAGTGCTACATCGCCGCGGCCTGGCGCACGCTCTCGCGCGGCGGGCGCGCGGGATTCGTCCACAAGTACAATGGCGACACGCGCCGCTATGCGGGCTCGGGTTCACTGATCGATACGTTCGCGCCGACGGTGAAGGCGGTGCTGTGGGAGAAGCTGCTGTTCATCGAATGGTGGGGGCCCGCTTCGCTCTCCAACACCGAGTACAAGCGCGTGCTCAACCGCTTCCTGCGCGTTTACTACCGTCGCCTGCTCTGGTGGGCGGCGACGGGATCAATGAAGATGGCGGTGCGCGATTATGAGCGTCTCGCCGAACGCGGGCATAAGCCCAGCATCTTTGATTTCATCGCCGCCGTTGCGGTGTGGCCGTATTATCTTTTCCAGAAGCGTTTCAGCAAACCGCACGCGCCGCGGCGCTGGCCAGCTGATGCGACGACGGCCGCGGCTTAAGCGACCTTCGCAGGCATTAGTTCGAGCTGGTGCAGCGCTTGCTTCAGCTTCGCGCTCATGGCGTCAACGCGCTCGCGCACAATGGCGGCATAGTGCTCGCGCTCGGCCGCCAGCGCGGTGAATTGCTCGGTGAGCCGCTCAAACGTGACTTCATCGACGTTTTCGATGAAGCGTTCGAGGCCGACATCGGTCATCAGCGCATCGTTCTTCGGCGCATAGCCGAGCGAGATCAACGGTCGGCCCATCTTCAGCGCCGCGATCTGCACGTGATAGCGCGAGGCGACGACGAGATCGGTCTCGGCGATCGCGGCCATGGCGTCATGGATCGAACTCATGTTCTCTTCGCGCGAACCGAGCAGCTTGCGGCCAAGCCGCTTTTCGATCTCGCGCGCGGCGGTGAAATCTGCCGGCGCTTGGCCGATGACGGCGCGCACGCCGTAGCCTTGCGCCGTCAACCATTCAATGAAACGCGTATGCAGATCGATGTAGCGCTGATACGCGGCTTCGCTGTCGAACCAGCCACGATAGGTCATAATGCCGACGCCGACGGTTAAGGGCGCATCTGGCGCGCGCGGCGCGTCCGCCGGCGGCGGCAGCAGAAACGCGAGGTCCGGCAGCACGCTGTCTTGCGGTCGATTAAGGCCGATGCTGCGCATGAAGGCGCGGGAATCTTCGTCGCGATAGGAGCGGTGGTGCGCCAGGCGCGCCGCTTCGCGCATCAGCCAACAGCTGATGGGATTGCGGATCGGCCCTGCCCCCACGCTGACAAAACCGAAGCGCACGCCGGCGAGCCGCGCCGCCAGCGTCCAGCGCATCAGCCGGCTCGGCCAGCCGAAGGGCGTGTCGCGGAAATCGTCGAAAACACCGGTGCCGGCCGCGAGCACGACGTCGAAACGACGCAACGCCTTCAGCGTATGGCGCCAATTGGCGACGGTGCGCGGCAGACGCAGGAGGGCAAGGTCAAGGTAACGCAGCCGCCCGGATGGACGCAGGAAGAGCGGCACGGCGGGCAGTCCGAACCGCGCCTCGACCACGTCTGGCTTGGTGCAGATGACGGTGAGTTCGGCCTCAGGGTGAGACTCGCGCAGGAGAAGGAGCATCGCTTCCAGCGAGGCGTCGTTGCCGAAATTGCCGATGCCGAAGCCGCCGAACACGCCAATGCGCAGCCGCCGCGCCATGGGCGCTGCAGCGTCGCCGGCGGCCACGCGCGTTTCAGTTAACGTCAAGCTCTTCTCCTCCGGCCGCAGCGACAGCCTTTACAGCAGCGGCTTCCGCTCGCCAGCATGCATGTTATACGCCGCGGGCGCGCCGCTCAGGGCATGCGGTTTGCACCCGAAAGGGCTGCACACGAAATTGGCTAACGTGGGAAGGGGGAAGGAGCGTGGCGCTTAAGCGAATAGCGTTCGGCGCCGCGACGCTTTCCGCCGCCCGCGTTTTCCAGCTCGCCTCGAGCTTTATCGCCGTGCCGTTCCTGGCGCGGATGCTGACACCGACCGATTTCGGCCTCGTCGCCATGGCGATGTCGGTGGTGCTGTTCTTCACCTATGTCGGCGACGCCGGGCTCGGACGCTCGCTCGTGCGCGTGGATGCGACCGACCGCGACGCCTGGTCGAGCGCGTTCTGGGCCATCGTGCTGATGACGGCTGGGCTGGGGCTGATCGTGCTCCTCCTCGCCTGGCCCGCCGCGGCGTTCTTCAACGAACCGCGCCTCGTGCCGATCATGGCGACGCTGGCGCTGGCGCCTGTGATCATGGGCTGGGTCGATATTCCCGCGGCCTCGCTGCTGCAGAAGGAGAAATTCCACTGGCTGGCGGCGGCGGAGTTTTCCGCGGCGCTGGCGGGAATCGTCGTCGCGCTGATGGTGGCGTTGGAGGGCGGCGGCGCCTGGGCTCTGGTTTGGCAGCACCTGACGCAGCGCATCGTCAAAGGCATCGTTGTCCACTTCGCCAGCGGCTTTCGTCCGCGCTTCGTGCTGAAGATCGACAAGCTTGCCGAGCACGGCCGCTTCGCCGCCGACACGATCGGCTGGTCGGTAATGATGTTCATCAGCCGCCAAGCCGACACGCTGATCGTCGGCAAGTTCTTGGGTGCGGCGACGCTCGGCCTCTACAACGTCGCCATGCGCGTGATGCAGCTGCCGGTGAGCATTTTTGGCGGCTCGCTCAACAGCGCGATCTATCCGCGGCTGGTGAAGTTCAAGGACAACACGCCGGCCTTGCGCGAGCTGGTGCTGGTGGCGACGGCGGCACAAGCGATGTTCGTGTTTCCGCCTGTCGCCGCGGTGGCGGCGGCGAGCGATGCGTTCTTCACGCTGCTGCTCTCCGACCGCTGGACCGGCGCCGGCGAAATCTTCACCCTGCTCGCGGGCGCGGCCGCGATCCAGACCGTGATCGGCATCAGCCATTCCGTGCTGCAAGCTGTCGGCCGCACCGGCGCGCGGCTGCGCATGACGGTGGAATTTGCGATCCTTTGGGCTATCGCGGCGGTGATCCTGGCGCAGTTTGGCGTGCAGGCGGTGGCGCTCGGCCTCACGGTGGTGACGCTGCTTTATCTGCCGCGGCAGCTGCAGCTTTATCTCGCGCCGATGGACTGCTCGATGATGGACTTCGTGCGCGTGCTGGCGGGGCCGGCGGCGGTAGCGGCGCTCGTGTTTGTCACGCACCGTTTCATCCTGCCCTATCAGGAGATCGACGCCTGGCCGGAGATCGGCATCGCCATTCTGGAGACGCTGGTGGGCTACGCACTGCTGCTGTGGTTCGGTCGGCGCGTGATCACGGCCAAGGTGAAAGGCATGCGGGCGATTTTCGCGAACTAGCGCGGGCGGGCCTCGGCCAGCACGTCGCGGATGACGCCCCAATAGCGCTTTTTGGCTTGATCGACGCTGTAGGTTGCAGCGCGCGCGGCGGCTTTGGCGCCGTATTGGGCGCAGCGCTCCGGGTCGGCCATCGCCGTCAGCGCTTCGGCCATCGCATCTGCCGCGTTCGCGGGCACGATGACGCCGTGCGGCGCAAAGGTAAGTGCGCTGATCTGGTCCCGCGACGTTTCAGCAAGAATCTCGGAAGGCCCGGAAGCGCAATTCGTGGCCACGACGGGTACGCCGAGTGTCATCGCTTCAACCAGCGCGTTGGGGAAACCTTCGGCGTTGGAGCTCAGCACAAAAAGATCCGCACGATTCATCAGCGGATAGGGATTGGCGACGAAGCCGGGCAACGATACGCGCTCGGCAACGCCGCAGGCCTCGGCGGTCGCCATGAGCTCTGCGCGTTGCGGGCCTTCGCCGAAGATCACGAGCCGGCGCTTATCGCCGGTTTTGGCGTAGGCGCGGATCAGCATGTCGAAGTTCTTCGATGGCACCAGCCTGCCAGCGGCCAAGATGTAGGGGCTTTCGATCGCGAGTTCGGGCTCAAGCTGGCTCTTGGCGATGATCGCTGCGGCATCGACCGGGTTGGGGATCGTCACCAACTTCTCGGCCGCGACACCGAAATTCTGGCGCAGGTCGTCGGCCACCCCCTGCGAGACGGCGATGACCCGCGCTGCGCGCGGATAGAGGAGCCGCACCATGGCGCGCTGCCCCTCGCCGCGAATGCCGGCTGGGAAATGCGCCGAGGTGTTGGCGCGTTCGCTGATAATGGCGGGGCGTCGCGCCGTCAGCACGTTAGCCATGTTGGAGCGGGTCAAGAAACTTAAGCTCAGATCGGGCGCGAGTTCGGCGACGAGCCGGCGCAGGCTGGTCACGCTCGGCAGGAACGACTTGCGCCCGTCGAGCTGGCGCACGCGCACCCAATCTGGCGCGCTATATGCAGCGGGTTCATCGTCCAGCAACGCCAAGGTGACGTCAAACTCGCTACACTCGGTTTCAGAATGGCGCAGCAGCGTCGTCATCACCCGCTCGGCGCCGCCGCCCGCGAGTGAGTTAATCACAAAGAGGATGCGTTTGCGTCCGCTCACCGCACAATCAACTCGAAATCCGCAACTGAAGATGACAAACGCGCGTCCCTCTGTACAAGTCTCGCGCCGCCATTGGAGCGCTGAAACGCGTAGGGCGTATTTCACGCCTAAGCGGACGATGCGCTGGCGTAAAGGGACAGATTTGAGCGACGTAGGGGCGCGATGAACGAGCTCGGCACACTCCCCGCTCCGACGCTGCCGGGCTACGTGCTCTACCCGGTCGCGGCGTTAAGCCTTTTCATGATCGTCGCCGTCATGGTGCGCTCGGGCAGCCGCGCCGCCGCTTATGTCATCGGCACGACCTGGCTGCGCTACATCATGCAGGCGCTGCACACGTTTACCTATCGCCCGATGGTGGCGGGCATGTCGGCGAACGCGGTGATGTCGATCGCCGTCTTCCTCGGCGGCCTCCTGGTGATCAACTGGCGCCATCTGGCGCTCAAATTTCTGTTGCCGTTCTACGCGCTGATCGCGCTCACCGTCGCGAGCGCCATGGCCAATGGCGAGTTCACGGCGGGGCTAGTGCAGGTCCTGACCAAGCACGGGTACCTGATCGTAGTCATTCTCAGCGTGTTCAGCGCACTGCGCCGCGCCAAGGACGGCGCATTCATGGAATCGCTGCTCTGGGCATTCGTCCCGGTACTGCTGTTCCAGGTCGCCTCGGTGGCGCTTGGCGTCAGCAAGCACACCGAAACAGACGCCAACGCCAGTTCTTACATTGGCGGCTTCAACCACGAAGCCGTGTTCTCGGTCATCCTGGCGACGTGCCTCACGGTGACGTGTTTTACGACCCGGCTCAGCAAGACGCTGAAATACGTGCTGATCGGCGCCTGCGTCGCCGGCATCGTGCTCGCCAATTATCGCACCACTCTGGTGGCGATCCTGCCGCTGATGGCGGCGTTCTTCGGTTTTTCCACGCTGCAGCGCTTCCCGGCCCGCGACAGGCCGTTCGTGGTGAGCGCGCTGATCGTCACCGTGGCGATCGCGTTGGGGCTGGCGAGCATTCTCTTCGCCGAGCGGTTCTCTGACGTTGGCGTCGTCACCTCAGGTCACGTGAACCTGTTCAAGCCGCCGGATCAGTACACGGTGGAAGAAAGCCGGCTCGTCTCGGGCCGGCCCCGGATCTGGAGCGGTTACATCTACGGCTGGATGGCCGGCGATCTGACCGAGCACGTGATCGGCTTCGGTCCGGAATCCTGGAACGGCGTCTTCCCGAAATACGCCCACAACACGCTCGTGAACTATCTCTACGAATACGGCATCGTTGGCGTGTTCGTGCTGCTTTACGTGTGGTTCTCGATGCTGGGCGCGGCGCTGCGTGTGCGCCATCCGCATCGCGGCGTGCTCGTCGGCGCGCACTTGAGTTTTCTCGTGCTCAATATGTCGACGATGCCGATGTGGATGATCGAGGGCAACATGCTCTACGGCATCATCTGCGGCTACACGCTCTATCTGCTGACACAGCGCCAGAGCGCTGCAGCGCCTCAGGGCGCGGGCGCGAGCGTGGCGCCGGCCGCGACCCCCGCCCGCGTTGGCGGGGCGATGCGGCGGTAGATGTCGATGGTGCGCTCAGCCACCTGGTCCCAGGTCAGGAAGCGCTTGGCGTCGACGACATAACGCGCTGGCTCGGCGGCGGCGCGCTGCAGCGCTTCAGCGATAGCTTCGGGCGCGTGCGGATCGAAATAGTGGTGGGAAGCCAGGCCGAAATCGCGGTTCTCCGGGATGTCGCTCAAGAGAATCGGGCTGCCGGCGGAGATGGCTTCGAGCACCGCGTTGGAGCTGCCTTCGTGCAGCGAGGCGTTCACGTAGACAGTCGCGCCGCGATAGAGCGGGGCCATGGCGCTGCGGACGAAGCGGCCGGCGAGATGCGTGCGCTCGGTCAAGAGCGGCTGCAGCTCTTCGACGTACTCCGCCTCATCGAGGCCGCCGGCAACGAGCAGCTTTGGCGCGCCCGGGTTCTTGGCGGCGTAGAGTTCGTAGCCGCGGATCAGGTTGGCGACGTTCTTCTGTGCGGTGACGCGGCCGACGGTGAGAATGTAGGGCTCGGCGGCTTCCGCCGTCGCGTCTGAAAGGCCGAAATCGACCGCGTTGGCGATGACGTGCACGTTGTCGCGGATGCCGCGGCGCGCGAGGCGTTCGGCCAGCGCCGGCGTGACGGCAATGACGGCGTCCGCGAAGCGCAGCTGGAATTCGCTGGCGAGGAAGCCAAGCTTGCCGACCACGCCCCACTTGCTGACGAGGTAATCGGCGGAGCCATAGCGCACGACAGTCTTGGCCCCCATGAGCTTATAGGCCCAGAGGAAGAGCGCCGAGCCGAGGCCCTGAAAGTGCACGATGCGCGGGCGTCGGCGCGCGGCCATGAAGACCGCGGTGACGTAGTAAAGCAGCTTGTCGGTCTTGAAGAGCTTCGAGCGCGGCGCCTTGAGCAGCTGAACGCCTTTGAACTCAACCGTTTTGATATTGTCGGCCAAGCCGACCAGCGTCACGCCATAGCCATCGGCTACGACGCGCGGAAACAGCATTTCTGCGTTCTTTTCCGCACCGCCTTCCACGTCGGGCACGCCGCGCGCGCCGACAACGAAGATATCAAGCCTGTCGTGATCAACGGCGGACATGAGACGGTAACCAGAAACGCAGCACCGGGCGGCGAAAGCAGCGCGCCCTTTGGCTCTGCCATATGCCGCGAAGATGAAGCCGCGCAACGCTTCTCACCTCAAGCGCTACTCATTCGCGCAGAAGCTGTGGATAAGAGTTAATCCTGTCGCGCCGTCAGCACGCCCTCGCCTTCGCTGACCGAAGCGCCCCAATTGCGCGCGGGGCTCCGTAGCTCGATGCCGCGGACTTCAGCGAGCGCGCTATCGTGTTCAAAGCCGAACACCGCTGTCCCGTCCTGATCCTCGATAATGAGCTGGTCGATCGCCACCCGCGCGTTCTCGCCGCCGATCCAGATATGGCAGGAATCGGCATTTTCCTGGCCGCGGCCGCGGAAATTGGGATTACGGCTGACACAGCCGCGCATGGCGCCGCGCGCGCTCCAGATGCGGAAATTTCGCTTGTTGTCCTCGGCGATGCAGTTCTCGAACACGACATCGCGGCTCTTGCAATCGAAGCCGCCGTCGGTCGAACCACGCGCTTCGCAGGCTTCGTAGCGTATGGCGCTGTTGTTCTCTTCGTCGGAGAAGCCGTCGCCGTTCCAGTATTCGCCGGCCCGCCATTGCTGGAAATTTTCCATGACGCAGCGGCGGAACGTGATGGCGCTGGCGCGGTCATCGAGCGCGCAACCGGCGGGGATGTTGCCGCCCTCGTTCGCTAGGCCGACAGCGCGGCAATCCTCGATGACGCCGTCTCGCGAGCCGTAGCGGACGCGCAGGAAACCGCGCTCGACGCCTTCGCCCTGGCAGCGGCGAATGGCGAAGCCGCGGATGCTGGCGTCGCGCTGGCCGCGGCTGACGCCGTTTTCCAAGAAGCGGTAAACGTCGGCGAAGCTGCAATCCTCGATGGTGAGATTGCTCACCGGCGCGCCGACGCGGAAGCAGCCATTGCCGATGTGCGCGAAGGCGAAGTGCGAGAAATGCAGATGATCCGCGCCGCGCAGGAGGCGAAATGCTTCCGGCTGCTCGTCATCAGTTGAGACGCCGCGGATCGCGACTGGGCTGGGTTCACCCGTCTCACTCGCGACGCCGCGAACGCGGATCGGTTTGTCGGCGCGCCCACCGGCGCTGATCTCGATCGCGTCGTCGATCTCGTAAGCGCCGGCGTCGGCGGCGATGAGGATTTCCCCGCCGGGGATGAGTTGCGCGATCAGTTCGCCAATCGCCCCCAAGCTCGCCGCTTCATCCCAGCTCGAGCCGTCGCCCTCCCCGCCCGGCCGGATGTAAAACCGCTCCGCCGTACGCGCGGCGCAGGCGGCGCCGACGCCCGTCAGCGGGATGGCCGCAGCGGCCAGCAAGGTGCGGCGCGAAATCTCCATGGCGATCGAAAGAACCCTACCCACGCATCTGTTCTGACGCAGAGCCGGCGGCGCTGAAAGCTTTCTCGCCTGGTCGCGGTTCGCGTGGCTGGATCGGCTTGAACACGCCCGTGCCTGTGATCAGCAGCCGGTCACCGCTCCAGATCCGCCCGCGGACGACGAAGAGATCGTCCTCCCTGGAGAGGACTTCGCTCGCGCCTTCGACCCAATCGCCGAGCCGGGCGCTGGCGAGGAAGTCGAGCGTCAGGCGCACCGTGACCCAATAGGACGAGGTCTCCACCGACACGACATGCCCCCAGGCCATGTCGGCAAAGCTCATGAGCATGCCGCCGTGAGCGTTGCTCATGCCGTTGGTGTGATGCTCCTCGACGCGAAACGCCATGGCGTAGCCGTCGCCGCGCTGGCGGCGATAAAGTGGGCCAATCTGGCGCACGAAGCCGCGCCGCCATTCGAGCGGCTCATAACCTTCGGGAATATCAAGATCGGGCGCGGCAATATCGTCGGACATGGGCGCGCGACCCTACACCAGCGCCCGAAAAAGCGAAGGGCGCAGCCTCCGGTGAGACCGCGCCCCTGCTCTTGAGGACCCGCCCAGGCCCTATTCGTTTCCGAGGTCGTCCTCGACCTCGTCAAATTCTTCGATGAGCGTCGGAATCGGTTTGGCGGCGGCCTTCACGGATTGCCGCGGCATGCCGTTGATCATGTCGCTGCGCACATCGTAGCGCGCGGCGCGGATCGCCGGGTGAAAGCCGACATTGTGCAAGGCGATCATGACGTTGTGACCCCGCTCGCGCCAATACGCCTCGATCTTGTCCTTGAGCGCCTGCGCGCCGGCGCGAGAGCAATAATCCGCACCTTCGTGTCCACCCGTTTCAACGGACCAGGCGTTCAGGTCTTCGGCGTGGCTGTGGTTCTGAAGCGCCAGCGGTTTCATGCTCAACTTACCCTCGCGTCGAAGTGCAGGTGCTTGACGAGTGGGAAGATGCCGAAACAGCACGCTTCAGAATATTGCACAGAAGTCCGGGTCGAAGACCTAGTGCGTCACTCTCTCGGATGGTGAGAAGAGGCATAGGCGGTGGGTCTATGCCATTCGGACTAAGCCTTGTAGCGCACTGCCCGGCGCGTTCACATTGTGTTGTCCTCCGACAATGTCCAGCGAGCGCCCACTTGCGCTGATCATCGAAGACGATCCGGCCTCGGCCGAGGCGTTATCGTTGATCCTTAAGGACTGGGGCGCCGAGGTGCTTCACGCCTGCGATGAGCCGGCGCTTGCCGCCTACACGCATCAAATACCCAACCTGCGCTGGATCGTAACCGACTTCGATCTGGGCGCGGAGCCCAATGGCGTCGCCATTGTCCGCGGCTTGACCGAGCGCGCGCCGGACGCCCGGGTTTTAGTTTTGACGGGATCGTTTCACGGCCGAGCCAAAACCGCGGCAGCGGCTGCGGGTTTTGAGGTGATGCAAAAGCCCGCGCGACCTGAGATCATCGTCGCATGGCTGGAGCGCAAATAAGGGCCGGCGGGTAATGGACAAGGTTCTGCCTCGGCGCGCCGATCTCATCCTGACCGGCGCGATCGCCCTTGTCGCCGCGCTTGTTCTCGCCCTGGTGTTGGTGCTCGGCGCGGGCGGGCGGCTCTTCAACGAAACCCGCACACAGCGCAGCGATATCCGCGGCGCGCGCGATGCGCTGATCGAGTTCACGCACGAGCAGACCCAAGCTGTCAGTCGCCAGCGCGAATACTTGTTGAGCGGCGATCGCTCGTACCTCCCGCAATACACCGCATCGAAAGAACGTACGCAGGCGGCGCTGGCGCGGGTGCGCGCGCTCAATGCGCACGATCCCGACGCGACCGCGATCGTCGCGGAGTTGGAAACGCTGCTCACGGGTCTGTCGGCGGCGCTTGATGCCGGCGTCCGCGCCCGACGCGAGAACACGCGTGTCCTTGCGCTCAGCAGCGCCATCGAGGCGCGCACCGAGGCTTTGCATGCTGCGACGCTGCGGCGGGCCGATCATATCCGGCTCGAAGAGGATCGCACGCGCGACCGCATCGATACGCTGGTGGTCATCCTCGCGCTGCTCTCGCTGGCGACCTGCGGCCTGGCGGTGCTGGCGCTGCGCCGCGAGCGCAAGCAATGGCTGTTGGCCGCCCGCGCAGCGGAGGAAGCGCGCGCCAAGGCGGCGGCGTCGGACCTGGCGAAAACGCGCTTCCTCGCCGTCGCCAGCCATGACATGCGCCAGCCGTTGCATGCGCTGACGCTTTATCTCAGCGCGCTCGAGCGCCGCGTCGATGCGCCCGAGGCGCGCGACATCATCGCCAAAATGGATCGGGCGACGCAGTCCCTGGTGGGCATGTTCGCCAAGCTGCTCGATCTCGCGCGTATTCAAGCGGGTGTGGTGAAGCCTGAGATCGAGGACGTTCGACTGCAGGATGTGCTCGACCGCATCGCCGCGGAGAATCCGGACCGCGCCGTCGAAGCTCAGCCGACGACGCTTGTGGTACGCACCGATCCGCTGCTGCTGGAGCGCCTGCTCAGCAATTTAGTTTCCAACGCTCTTAAGCACGGCGGCGGCGCGGCCCGGATCGAGACTGCAGCCGTCAATGGACAAGTCGAAGTCGCGGTCGTCGATAACGGCCCCGGCATTTCCCCGGAAGATCAGGTGCGCATCTTCGAAGAGTTCGTGCGGCTGGAGGGTCGCAGCGAAGGACTGGGGCTTGGCCTCTCGATCGTCGCGCGCATTGGCGAATTGCTCGACACCTCGATCAAGGTGCAGTCCAGCGTCGGCAAGGGCTCGCGCTTTAGTCTGAAGTTGCCGCGCGCCGCCGACGAAGCGCTGGCGGCGGACCAATCAGTTCATGTGATGCTCGCGCGCGCGCCGGTGCTCGTGGTCGATGACGACCCAATGGCGCGGGAGGCTGTCGCGGGCATGCTGAGCGATATCGACGCCGAGGTCCGCGCAACCGCTAACGAAGCGGAAGCTGACTCGCTGCTCGCAGGCGGGTTCAGGCCGCAACTGCTGATGATGGATTTGCGCATCGATGGCGCGCTGGTCGGCATCGACATTGCGCGGCGTCTGCAAGCCAAGCTGACGCCGCCGCCCCGCGTCGTGATCGTCACCGGCGACACTGCGCCCGAAACGCTGATTCTGCTGCGCGAGTCCGGCTTCCCGTGGCTGATCAAGCCGGTCAATCCGCGCGAGCTTGGCGAAACAGCCGCCGAACAGCTGCGGCAAACGCCGATCAGTGCGACTTGAGCTTGGCGATCGCCTCAGCGCGGGTACGCACGCCGAGCGCGCGATAAATTGCGGCGAGGTGGATTTTCACCGTGCCTTCGGCGATGTCGAGCGTGCGCGCGATCTCCTTGCTCGCCTGCCCTTTCAGCAGCTCGTTCAGCACTTCCTTCTGGCGGATGGTGAGCTTGTCCTCGCCTTCGCGCGCGGCGACGGTACGTGTCGGCGCGGAGGGATCGCGCTTGCCGAGCGCCGGCGGCACGAAGATGTGGCCGTCCAGGATCGCGCGGATCGCGGCAGCGATCTCGGCTGACGAGAGAGATTTCGGAATATAGCCGTGCACGCCCGCGCTGAGCGCGGCGATGATCTCGGCGCGCTCTTCCCAGGCCGAAACGACGGCGACTTTTGCGTCAGGAAAACCGTCGCGCAGCGCCGCGAGAGCTTCGGCGCCGGACATGCCGGGCATGCGCAGATCGACGAGGATGAGGTCGCCCGCGCCTTCGTTCGTCAAGATTTCAATGGCCTGATCGAATGTCTCGGCTTCGCGTATTTCTTCGGCGCCCAAGACATCGACCAGCAATTGTCTTAGCCCGCTGCGGAAAAGCTCGTGATCATCCGCAATAAGCGCACGAATTGCCATTGACGCGTTGGCCTCTGCTCGCTGCGGTCAGCCCCCACGACCAGACCTTCATTTCCTGAGCTTTAACATGCGATGGATTTCGCCTGCGCTCAACCTTCAAGTTATCGCGAGCCTTGCGCGGCGCCAGATGCGCGCAAGGAGGCTTGCTGCAGCGGAGTCTCGTTGTCGCGCGCCTCGCGCAGACGGTCGATGCGCTGGCGTTCGATCTGGAAAAGTTCCAAAGCGCGCCCGGTGAGGTTCCGGCCATTGGCGACGCGGAGATTCACCGGATTGATCTGCTGGCCGCGGCGCAAGACTTCGTAGTGCAGGTGCGGACCGGTCGACCGACCCGTGGTGCCAACATACCCGATGACTTGGCCCTGGCGCACGTGCGCGCCGGCACGCATGCCGCGCGCGAAGCGGGACATGTGCGCATAAGCCGTTTCATAGCCATTGGCGTGGCGGATGCGGACATAATTGCCGTACGAACCGAAGCGGCCGGCGCGCACGACGGTGCCATCGCCCGCAGCGAGGATGGGCGTGCCTGTGCTGGCGGCGAAGTCGGTGCCGCGATGCATGCGCGAATAGCCGAGAATGGGGTGGCGGCGCATCCCGAAGCCGGACGAGAGCCGAGCACCATTGATCGGCGTGCGCATCAGGAAGCGCCGTGCGCTCTTGCCTTCAGCATCGTACCAATCGGGACGCGCATCGCCGGGCGCCAGGAACTGATAGAACGCGCGCGGGCCGCGGCGCGATTCCAGCGAGACGAACAGTAATTCGCCGGTACGGACCGTGTTGCCTTCGTCGTCATAGAAGCGCTCGAACACCAGCTCGAACTTGTCGCCTGCGCGGACGTCGCGCTGGAAGTCGACGTCGTAGGCGAACGCATCGGCGAGCGCGCCGACTTCGCGATCGGTGGCGCCGAGTTCGAGCGCCGTTGCGTAGAGGCTGGTTTCAACCGGCGCGGCGATGCGGGCGATCTCGAACGTCAGCGGCATCATCACTTCGCGGGCGGCAAACCCGCCTGCGGTGGTGCGGTTGGCCGTGACCGAGGCGCCTGGCTCGGAGCGGAAGGCGACGCCGGTGAGGCGCGCGTCCGTAAAGAAGAGACTGACCGGCTGGCCGGGCCGGAGGCGGCGCGCATCATAGACATTGCCAAGCGAAGCGAGCGCCGCGTTGGCTTCTTCGCGGCTCGCGCCGGCGCGCGTCAGCAGGCCGGCCAGCGTCTCGCCATTGGCGACGCGGACTTCGCGCGCTTGGTGCGTCCGATAAGCTTCAGTAAAGGCAAGATGCTCGGCCCGGCGCGCCGCCTGTTCGCGGACCGCAGCCGTCTCAGCGGCGAGCGCGACAGCGCCCGCGCCGAACAGGCCCGCATTCCAGGCAAGCCCGAGTCCAACGCCCAAAGCGGCGACCATTATCGCAAAGGCCGCCAAACCTTTCCGGGCGTTCATAAGTGTCTGGCCGAAAACTGCCCTCAACTTCGCGCTCCACCATGCCCGGGTTCAGCATAAATCACACAAAGGACAAGTATTTTCGCCCTTTGGTTATCTGACCCGAAACTGAATTCGCGGCATTCCTACGCTCGACCTGCACGACAACAGGCGAAATAGGGCGAGCAAGGACCGCGCCAAGCGAACGAGTATGGCACATAGGTCTAACCAGGCCGTTGCGAGTCAAGAACAACCGGCGCCTAAATCGCCGGATGACCCGCCGCCGGCCCGCCGACTTCTGATCGGCTGGACGACCGCCCTCCTGGCGCTCGGGGTGAGCACGGCTGCCCTGACGTTAGCCATTTGGTTACTCCGATTCCCGATCGCCGGCTTCTTTATCAGCGCCGCCTTGGCCGACCGCGGCGCCGACGCTGACTTCCAGATCGTTAGCCTCGACTTCCATCATCTGACGCTGAGCAATGTCCGCTTCGGTTCGGACACCTCCCCTGACGCCTCGGCGGCGATGGTGGAGGCGCGCTGGGCCTGGTCGGGACTTACGCCGCGGCTCGCGGCCGTGCGCGTGATCCAACCGCGCCTGCGCCTGCGCATCGATCAGAGCGGACGCGTCTCTGCTGGCGCACTCGATCATCTGCGCGCGGGTCCGCCCGGCGCGCGGCGCATGACGCTGCCTGAGGCAGAGTTCGTCATCGAAGACGGCCAGGCGCTGATCGAAGCCCCCTTCGGAGCCTTTACCGGCACATTCGAAGCGGCCGGGCGGCTGGGACACAATTTCTCAGCCGTCGCGCGCATCGATGAAACCAGCCAACGCAGCGAAACACATGTGCTCGAAGACGGCAGCGCCGAACTCATCCTGATTTCGCGCGATGGCGTCGCGGCGGGTCGCTTGCTCGCGACTGTGGGTCGCTTGGTGTGGAACGGCGCAGAGATCACGGGCGCACAGGTCCGCCTAAGCGCGCGCGCACCGCTCGATCTGTCACGCTACACCGTCGAAGCCACGTGGCGCGTGAGTGGGCTTGAAGCGCCGAACATTTCTGGTGCGGGGCTCAGCGGCGCTGCCGGCGGCGAAGCCATCGCGCGCGCAGATAGTATCGATCCGGCCGAATGGCAGGCGCAGGCGCGGGCGCAATTCGGCGCACTCACCGCCTCCTCACACAGCTTTGCAGGCGCGCGGCTCGAAGCGCGCGCCGAGGGCCGCGAAGCGACCGGCGCGGCGACCTGGACGCTCGCCGCTGACCGCTACGCGGGCCTCGCGATGATCTCCGAACGCGCCAACGCTTCGGGCCGCATCACCTTTGGCGCGAGCGGCCCGGGCAATGCCGCCGGCGATGCCCAGATCTCGCTCGCGCAAACGCGTCTCAACGCCGGCGCGCAAGACAATCTCCGCGACGCTTTCCCCGATCTTGGCGGTTCGCCCGTCGGACCGACGTTTGCACGCGCGCGCAGTGCGCTCGACGCCGCGGCCGATCGCTTCGATCTCACCGTGCCGATCACTTTCGAGATCGAGCAACGCGGCTTTCGCGTTGAGATCGCCGAACCTGCACAAGCGCGGGCTGCGACCGGCGCGGTGCTACGCCTCGCGCCGCTGCGCAGCGACGCACCGGCGCTCGTGGTGCAATCGCCTGAACTCAATCTGCACGGCGCCGTCGCGCTGGAGCTTTCCGGCGGCGGCGCGCCGAGCGCGGCGCTTCTGCTCGACACGCTGGACTGGGCGCCCGAAGCGCCGTTCGAAGCGGACGGCACGCTCACGGTGGATAATTGGCGCGCGGATAATGCCAGCATCGCCGCGCGCGATCTTGGCATCAGCATTATCGTTTCGCCCGGCGGCGGCGGACGCGTTGATCTGCGCGGACCTGGCGCGATTACGGGGCCCGTCGGCGATGGCGAAGTGCGAGACATGGTGGCGGCGCTGGACGTGGCTGTCTCCTGGAGCGCGGGCTGGCGCGTGGCCACGAATAGTGGCTGTCTCCCCGTTCGGCTGGGCGGGCTCGATGCCGCGGGGCTTTCGTTCAACAACGGCGCGTTCGCGCTCTGCCCGCTTGAAGGCGCGCTGATCGCGGCGGACGCAAACAGCAATCTCTCCGGCGGCTTCTCCATTCAGGACTTGGCGCTCAATGGCCGCATGGGCGGCGCGGAAGGCCAACCCGCGCGCGTCAACGCCTCCACGGTGACAGGCCGCTTCCGCGGCCGCACGGGCAACGTGTCGCTGCTGGTGGAAGCGCAGACGCCCGGCATCAGCGTCGCCATGGACGAGGGCCGCACCCTCGCCATCACCATGCAGCGCGCCACAGCCGATGCGCGCTTCGGCGGCGATACATGGCGCGTCGAAGGCGCGTTCGAGAGCGGCATCCTCAATGATCCGAGCTTACCCGGCACGGTCAGCACCATCGCCGGGCGCTGGAGCGCGGCGCCCGAACACGACGAGGCCGTCATTCGCGTCACCGCCGGCGAAGCGTTGCTGACGGCGCACGAACCGGCCTCCATCGACCAGCGCCCGCTCTTCAATCCGATGCAACTTGCCGATGTCGACGCCGTTTTCCGCGGCGGCGAGCTCGATGCGGAGGGACAGATCGTCCTGGCGCAGATCGACCGCCAGCTCGCGCAGTTCACCGCGCACCACGATGTCGATACCGGCGCGGGCGCTGCGCGGATCGCCGCGCCGACGCTGACGTTTGGCGAGACACTGCAGCCCTATCACATCAGCGAGCGCGCGCGCGGTGCGGTCGCCAATGTGCGCGGCCCTGCCTCCGCTATCGCCGATGTGGCCTGGACGCGAGATGCGCTGACGGCGACCGGCACGCTCAGCGCCCAAGGCGTATCGATGGCGACGGCGACGCTGCCGGTGATCGAAGACGTGCGCGGCGACATCTATTTTGACAATCTGTTCGAGCTGACGACGCCGCCTGGCCAAGTCGCCACGGTCGGCCTGCTCAACCCAGGTCTCGCCGTGCGCAATGGCCGCCTGCAATTCCAGCTCTTGTCCGAACAGCGCGTTTCGGTCGAGCGCGCGGAGTTTGAGTTCGCCGGCGGCATCCTCGCCATGTCGCCAACGACAGTGCGGCTCGGTCAAGACGAAACGCGCATCGAGCTCACGCTGCGCGATGTGCAGGCGGCCGATCTGATCGCAAATCTGGGTATACCCGATCTCGCCGCGACCGGCCAAGTTCGAGGTTCATTTCCGCTACGGCTGACGCGGCAGACCGCCTACATCGAACACGGCGTTCTGCGCGCGCAAGGCGGAGGCGGGCTCATCTCTTACACGGGCAATGCCGGCGCCGATGCGACGGGCGCCACGCGCCTCGCCTTCGATGCGCTGCGCCGCTTCGCCTACGATGAGCTGACGCTGACACTCGACGGCGACATCAATGGCGAAGTCGTCTCGGCGATCGAATTCAGCGGCCGTAATGCCGGCGACGCGGTGAGCCTCGGCGAGATTGCCCCGGTGCCGGGGCTTGGCGACGTCACCGTCCGCGGCGTGCCGTTCGACTTCAATGTGCGCGTCACGGCGCCCTTCCGGGCCCTCGCCCAAACCGCCGCCTCGATCACTGATCCGGGCGAAATTCTCAATCGCGGCCGGCAAACCGAGGTGGAAGTCACGCCCGAACCTGCCGAGCCAGTTGACCAGGGTGGCCCCGGAACAAGATAAAGGACGGCTTCAGAGCGCGTTCAGCCACGCCGCGCTAGAAGCCATGACAAGGAGCTTCAGGCATGAGGGCACAGCTGCTTTCCGGACTTACCGCGGCGATCGCCGCGGCCGGCTGCATTCCGGTGCAGATCCAGGCGCCTGACGAGCCGATCGAGATCAATCTCAACGTCAACATCCGCCAGGAAGTGATCGTGCGTCTGGAACGTGACGCCGAGGAGCTGCTTGAGCAAAACCAAGAATTGTTCTGAGGCAGGACCCATGACCCGCACATTCGCACTCTTCTCCGCTGCGGCGTTGCTGGCCGGCGCCCTCGCCCTCTCCGCACCGGCCTCTGCGCAAGACGCTGTCGTCAACCAGGCGCGCGCCGGCGGTCTCGTCGGCGAGCAAGCCGACGGCTATCTGGGGTATGTGCCCGGCGCTTCGATTTCCGCTGACCTGCGTGGGCGCGTCGATCAGATCAACATCCGCCGCCGCGCGCTCTACACTCAGCGCGCCGCCGAGCGTAACGCGTCGGTGAACGAGATGGCCGCGGCGGTCGCGTGCGAGGTGTTTCAGCGCGGACGCATTAGCGTGGGCGAGCGCTATCGCAACGCCGCTGGCCAATGGCGCCAGCACACCGCTTCGACCCCGGTCGAGGTCCCGGCGTTCTGCGCCGACTAACCCTCCGTCATGATGTCGCGCGGCAGTGCGGCGGCTGGATGCCGCCGCGGTCGCGACACACATTGATGGAATGAAAGTCTTCCTGCTGACGGTATCGTTGGGCGGCATTCTGGCCGCCGTGATGTTCGGCGTTCTGACGGGCTGGGACGCCTCAGCCATGAGCATACACGGCTGGATCGCATTAACCTTAGGCACGCTCCTTTCGCTCGCCGTCGGCGGCGGGCTGATGGCGCTCGTGTTCTATTCGGCGCGCAAAGGTTACGACGATCGGGTCGAAATCGAGCGGCGCGACGACTGAGTGCTTATAGTCGGCCTGAGCATAACATGTTAGGCTGACGGCGATGGCATCGCGCAAAAAGGCTGACCCGCGAGAGCGGTTTCAATCGCTCTACACGCACGGCTTCGTGCGCGCAGCCGCATGCGCCCCTGTGGTCGTGCCGGCCGATCCCGCAGCCAATGCCGAAGCGATCCTCGCCTTCTGGCGTCAGGCTGACGCCGAGTCTGCTGCGATCCTGCTGACGCCTGAGCTTTCGCTCTCGGGCTACGCCATCGACGACCTCTTGCTGCAGAACGCCCTGCTCGACGCTGTCGAAGCGGCGCTGGAACGACTGAAGGCGGAAAGCGTCGAGCTGATACCGGCGCTCGTTGTCGGCGCGCCGCTCAGGCTTTCGGGGGCGCTCTACAATTGCGCCGTCGTGATCCACCGCGGCGCTGTTCTTGGCGTCGTGCCGAAGAGCTTTCTGCCGAACTATCGCGAGTTCTACGAGAAGCGCTATTTCGCCACCGCAGGCGATGCCAACGCGCGCAGCATCGTGCTGGGCGGCGAAGAGGTTCCGTTCGGCGCCGATATCGTGTTTGCCGCCAGCGATGTGCGCGACGCGGTCTTTCACGTCGAGATCTGCGAAGATTTCTGGACGCCCGTGCCGCCGTCCACGTTCGGCGCGCTTGCGGGCGCGACGATGCTCTTGAATCTCTCCGCGTCGAACATCGTCATCGCCAAGGCCGAAGACCGCGCCATCCTGTGCGACGCACAGTCGCGCCGCAGCGCAGCTGCGTACATGCTCGCCGCGTCAGGCCATGGCGAAAGCACCACCGATCTTGCCTGGGACGGCCAGATCATCGCGTACGAGATGGGCGAGAAGATCACCGAAGGGGAGCGCTTCTCGCGCGAGCCAAAGCTGGTGATTGGCGATATCGATGTCGAGCGCATCGCCCAGGAGCGCACGCGGCTTTCGAACTTCCGCGATGCGATGGGCCGCTATAAGGAAACCCTGGCGCGCTTCCGGCGCGTACCGTTCACAATCGGGGCACCAGAAGGCGCATTGCCGCTAAAGCGCAAACTGGACCGCTTCCCATTCGTGCCGGACGATCTCACGCGCCGCGACCGCGATTGCTTCGAAGCCTACAACATTCAGGTGCAGGGGCTGGTGCGGCGCATGGAGGCGACGGGCTCGCAGCGCGTCGTCATTGGCATCTCTGGCGGGCTCGATTCAACGCACGCGCTGATCGTCACCGCACGCGCGTTTGATGTGCTTGGCCTGCCGCGCACCAACATTGTCGGCGTCACCATGCCCGGCTTCGCCACCAGCGATGCGACCAAGACGAATGCGTGGGCGCTGATGCGCTCGCTCGGGATCGATGCGCGGGAAGTCTCGATCCAGCCGCTCGCGCAGCGCATGCTGGAAGATCTCAATCATCCCGCCGCGCGCGGCGAGCCGGTGTACGACGTTGCGTTCGAGAACGTGCAAGCGGGCCTGCGCACGGATTATCTCTTCCGTCTCGCCAACACCGAAGGCGGCTTCGTTGTCGGCACCGGCGATCTCTCGGAGCTGGCGCTGGGCTGGTGCACTTATGGCGTCGGCGATCACATGTCGCACTACAACGTCAATGGCGGCGCGCCGAAAACGCTGATCCAGCATCTCATCCGCTGGGTGGCGGAGTCCAAGCTGTTCGATCCGCAAACGTCGCAAACGCTGGTCAGCATTCTCGAAGGCGAGATCAGCCCGGAACTTATTCCGGGCGAGACGCCGCAAAGCACGCAGGCTGTGGTCGGCCCCTACGAGCTGCAAGACTTCAATCTCTTCTGGCTGACACGCTATGGTTTGAAGCCAAGCAAGATCCTTTTCCTCGCCTGGAGCGCCTGGCAGGGAACGTACGATTACGCCACCATCCGCAAATGGCTTGAGCTGTTTCTCACGCGCTTCTTCGCCAATCAGTACAAGCGCTCGGCCGTACCGAACGGGCCCAAGATCGTCTCCGGCGGCGCGCTCTCCCCGCGCGGCGACTGGCGCATGCCGAGCGACGCGAAAGCCACGACGTGGCTCACGGAACTGCACGCCAATAGCCCTGAGAAGCTGGACTAGCCTTCGCTCGCGTGCTTGATCCCACTCATGCCGCAACTTGAAGATTTCATCGCGCTCGCGCGCGCCGCCGGACGCGAGATCATGGCGGTGCGGCTCGCCGGCTTCGACGCCGAAACTAAGCAAGACGGCTCGATCGTCACCATCGCCGACCAGCGCGCGGAAGCTGTGATCGAGGACGGCCTGCGCCGGCTGGCCCCCGATGTTCCGATGCTAGGCGAAGAGGCCTGCGCCGCCGGGCGCATTCCGGAGTGCGGCGATCTCTTCTTTTGCGTCGATCCGCTGGACGGCACGCGCGGTTTCGCCAAGGGCGGCGACGAATTCACCGTCAACATCGCGCTGGTCCGCAATGGTGCGCCGGAAATGGGCGTCGTGTTCGCGCCGGCCAGCGGCGAACTCTATGCCGGCGAACCAGGCCGCGTGCTCCGCGCCTATTACGATCCCAGCACCGGGGCCGAACTTAAGCCGCTCGCCCCAATCCGCGCTAGCGCGCCTCAGCGGCCCCTGCGCGTGATCATTTCGGATTTCTCTGGCCGCAACGAACGCACGGCCGCGTTCATCGAGACGCTCGGCGGCGTGCCGGCGCACGCGAGTTCGTCGATCAAGTTCTGCCGCCTAGCCGAAGGCGCAGCCGACCTTTACCCACGCTTTGGCGAAGTCAGCGAATGGGACGCGGCCGCAGGGCACGCGGTGTTAAGCGCCGCCGGCGGCGGCATCGTCCGGCTCGACGGAACGCCGCTGCGATACGGCAATGCGGCTGACGCCTTTCTGATCCGCGGCTTTCTGGCCTACGCCAGCGAAGCCGGCAAAGAAGTCGCGCAAGCGGCGCTGCGTTAAGCAAGACAGCGCCAATTAAGCCCTTAAAAGCCGCCATGCTGCGGTAAAATTCCCCACCTGCCCGCCCGCAATGGCCTTTTCCGGCGGAGCGCGCTAAACCCCGCGCATCCAATTAGAACAGGGCCGAAGAGCCCTTCCAGCACGAGGCGAAAACGTGAATCTCGAAGCATTGGCGAAAGTCGCCGACGACATGGTGCAGCCGGGCAAGGGCATCCTGGCGGCCGACGAATCTACCGGCACAATCAAAAAGCGCTTCGACGCCATTGGCGTTGAATGCACGGAAGAGAACCGGCGCGATTACCGCGAGTTGATGTTCCGAGCCAAGGAGGCGATGTCCTACGTTTCCGGCGTCATCCTCTACGACGAGACGATCTGGCAGGACGCGAAGGATGGCACGCCGCTGGTGAAGCTGATCACCGATGCAGGCTCGATCCCGGGCATCAAGGTCGACGAAGGCACGCGCGTGCTGCATGGCGCCAAGCCCGGCGAATGCATCACCAAGGGCCTCGATGGGCTCGATAAGCGCCTGCCAAAATATTACGAGCGCGGCGCGCGCTTCGCCAAATGGCGCGCGGTGATCGACCCGACCAACATTTCATACGCAGGGCTCGTGGCCAACGCGCACGCGCTCGCGCGCTACGCAAACCTCTGCCAGGAGTTCGACATCGTGCCGATCGTCGAGCCAGAAGTGCTCATGGATGGCGATAACGACATCGACACGACGTACGCCGTCACCGAGTGGGTGCTGAAGGAAGTGTTCCAGCAGCTCTACTTCATGAACGTGAAGCTCGAAGGCATCATCCTGAAGCCGAACATGATCGTGCCGGGCAAGAAGGCGGCGAAGCAGGCATCCGTCGACGAGGTCGCCGAGAAGACTATTCGGTGCCTGAAGGCGTGCGTGCCGGCGGCGGTGCCGGGCATCGCCTATCTCTCGGGCGGCCAGAGCGATGAACAAGCCACCGCGCACCTCTCGCGCATGAACGAGATCGGCGGCTTCCCATGGCAGATGACGTTCTCTTACGGCCGCGCGCTGCAAGCCGCGCCGCAGAAGGCGTGGAATGGCAAGCCGGAAAACGTCGCCGCCGCGCAAGCCGCATTCTTGCATCGTGCGCGCATGAATGGCCTCGCCAGCATGGGCAAGTGGAACGAGGTGCTTGAGCGCGTGCAGGCCGCATAGGCGCCAGCGCAGCCACGAAATGCTTTAGGGCTCCGCCGCGCGCGGAGCCCTAATCGTTTATACTGACAATTTATCGGCTGTTCACCACGCCGGCTCACGTTTTCTGAACCACGCCTATGAGCCGGGCCTTAATCGCTTTCCGCTAGGTTCGCCGCGTAGTTTTGTAGCGGGGCCGGCGATGCTCAGCTTTCTGTTCAGCTTCAACGGCCGCATTGGCCGCGGCCCCTATTGGCTCGGCACGATCGGGGTCAACCTTCTCAACTGGCTTGTCGTGTTCGTCTCGGCGATGGCGACTCAAGCAACGACCACGGCGGACAAAAATCCAGTCGCGGCGCTTTCCGCGCTCTCCTCGCAGCTGGCGATCACACTGCCGCTCTCGCTCGCGGTGACGTGGAGCCTGTTTGCGCTGCAGGTGAAACGCTTCCACGATCGTGGGCAAAGCGGCTGGTGGACGCTGCTGCCGCTCGCGCCCATCGTTCTCCTGGTGATGAACATCGTCACCGCCGTCGCTGAAAACTGGCCGCCGGAGCAATTGCTCGGCTCGCTCGGCTGGCCGTTCCTGGCGCTTATCGTCATCAGCCTCGGCATGTTCATCAACCTGGGCTGCCTGCCGGGCACGACCGGTCCAAACAAGTACGGCGATCCGCCCGGCGGCGGCTTCACATCGCCAACGCCCGCGCCGCAGGCGCCGGACGGACGCAGTCCAGCGAAGCCAAGCGCCGCGTTCCTTGAGAGCGCCGAAAAGGCGATGGACCGCGCCATTGCCGAGGCTGCGCGCCAGCCGCAAGCGCCGCGCCCGGCCTCGCCAGCACGCCACACAACACCCATGGCGCAACCGGCATTGGCGCGCGCGCCGGTCGGAACGCCGGCGTTCGGACGCCGCCCGACGCGCTGATTGCCTTCCCCTGCCCGCGCGCTAGGAAAGCGCGATGGCTCACCGCTGCCGCCTCTATGTGATCACGCCGCCCGCGCTCGATCTTTCAACGTTTCCGCGTGCGCTCGAAGACGCGCTCGCTGGCGGCGACGTCGCGGCGGTGCAGCTGCGTCTGAAGGACGTGAGCGATTCTGACGTGCTGCGCATCGGCGCGGCGCTAAAGCCGGTCGTGCAAGCCGCGGGCGCCGCCTTCATCATCAACGACCGGCCTGATCTCGCGGCGAAGCTCGACGCCGACGGCGTGCATGTCGGCCAGGACGATGCGAGCTATGCCGAGGCTCGCCGCATCATGGGCAAGGACCGCATCGTCGGCGTCACCTGCCATGACTCGCGCGATCTCGCATACGAGGCCGCGGAAGCCGGCGCCGACTACGTCGCCTTCGGCGCATTCTTCCCGACGCAAACCAAAGAGCCGAAGACGCGCGCCGACATTGAGCTGCTGGAGATTTGGCAAGAGACGATGGAGACGCCCTGCGTCGCCATCGGCGGCATTACGGTCGAAAACGCCGAGCCGCTTGTGCGGGCCGGAGCGGACTTCCTCGCTGTCTCCGCGGGCGTATGGGCGTATCCCGAAGGGGCCGCACGCGCCGTTGCGGCGTTCAACGCGCTCTTTGATCGCGTGCAAGACCGAAGCACGCCGTCCAGCTAACATAGGGCAAGACCGGAGCTTGTCCCATGTCGCAGATCGATGACGTCCTCGCTCAACTTCGCAAGCGCGCCGTTGGGCGTCGCGAAGCGCCGATATCGCACGATGCCCCGCAGAGCTTCGCAGACCGCGCCGCAGACTGGGTCACCGCCTTAGTCGGATCCTGGCGCTTTATCCTTGTGCAGTCGGCGCTGCTCATCATTTGGATCGCCTTCAACGCGGTCAGCGCCGAACGGATCGATCCTTATCCCTTCATCCTACTCAACCTGCTTCTGTCGTTCCAGGCCGCCTACACAGCGCCGATCATCATGATGAGCCAAAATCGACAAGCGGACATCGATCGGAGCCGCAGCATTGAAGATTTCGAGATCAATCGAAAAGCCGAACTCGAGATTGAGACATTGCATCAGAAGATCGATCTGCTGCGGGAGCAGGAGATTGCACAACTGACCGCGGCCGTGGAGCGCCTCACGCGGATGCTTGAGGGGCGCAGTTAGCGGGAACGTGCGCCGACGCCGGCCGTTCTTCCCTGAACCCCATGATCAGGAGAGCGAAATGACCCAGCAGCTTGCCGGCAAGAAAGTCGCCGTCGTTGCGACGGATGGTTTCGAGCAATCGGAACTCACCGAGCCCGTAAAGGCGCTGAAGAATGCGGGCGCCGAGGTGCACATCATCGCCCCGAAGAGCGGCGAGATTCAGGGCATGAATCACGACGAGAAAGGCGACAAGGTTCGTGTCGACAAGACCCTCGCCGACGCCGACGCCAATAGCTACGACGCGCTGGTGCTGCCAGGCGGCGTGGCCAATCCCGACAATCTGCGCATCGAGCGCGAGGCGATCGCCTTCATCCGCCGCTTCGTGGAAGAGGAAAAGCCGATCGCTGCGATCTGCCACGGTCCATGGACGCTGATCGACGCTGGCGGCGTCAAAGGCCGGCGCATGACGTCGTGGCCGTCGCTGAAGACCGATCTAAAGAATGCTGGCGCGCAATGGGTCGATGAGGAAGTCGTGGTCGATGCCGGACTCGTCACCTCGCGCAAGCCGGCCGATCTGCCCGCCTTCTGCGCCAAGATGATCGAAGAAATCGCCGAAGGCCCGCACACCGGCCGCACGCAGCGCACCTTCAACACCGCCGGCGAAGCACGGCCCCACTGATGGATGAAAGCGGGATGGGGCGTCAGGCCTCGTCCCGCTCCTCCTCTGCCTCCGCGGTTTGATCGCCGCTCTGCATCCATTGCGCTTCGTCAGCGCTAGGGCGGGGCGCGGACAGGAACGGCGTCACCGCTGCGAACGCGAACGCCGCCAGTACGATCCACAGATGCATGGGCCGTCTCCTCCGGCGGCGAACCTCGTCCGACATTGCGCGCGAATTGCGGCGCTACGCCCGCTTCGGCCGCGACTGGCTCGCCACCCAGGCGTACATGATCGCCAGCAGTGTCGCGAACAAGCCAAGGCCAACCCAGCGCGCGGTCCCGGCAAATTCCTCGCCGACGATGGCGATGGGCGCGGGATTGTTGCTGGCGACGATGAGGCCGGCGTTGAGAATGCCCAACAAGCTTTCGCCAACGATGAAGCCGCACGCCAGCAGCACGCCGAAGCGCTTGGCCATTTCGCCATTCTCGCGCTTCTCGACAGCGCGGTTGTAGAAATAGCCGATGATGGCGCCGACAACGACCGGCGTCGTCACGTCCGTCGGCAGGTACATGCCGATGCCGACCGCGAGCGGCGGGATGCGCAGCACCTTGAGGAAGCCGAGGATCTCGTCGAAGAAAATGACGACAGCGCCGATGCCGGCGCCCATCAGGATCAGACTCCAGTCGAGGTCGGCGTTCAGCACGCCGCGCGCGAGTGAGGAGATCAGCGTCGCTTGCGGCGCCGCGAGCGGCTCGGCGACGATTGCCGCGCGGTTGGGATCGCCTGGGAAGCCGTAAGCGGCGTTCAGGAGATCTAGCACCGGGCCGATCACCAGCGAGCCCGCCATCACGCCGACGATCAGAGCCAGCTGCTGACGCCAGGGCGAGGCGCCGACGAGTTGGCCGGTCTTCAGGTCCTGCAAATTGTCGTTCGAGATCGTGGCGATGGAAAAAACAATCGCCACTGTGAACAACGCGAACGCGACGAGCGCGTCGGTCGCGCCCGCGTCGAGCATGGGCTGAACGAACATCGCCAAGAGCAGCGAGCCGGACACGATAGCGAGAATGCCAATGCCCGAGACCGGGCTGTTCGATGCGCCGATGAGACCAGCCATATAGCCCGCGACGGTGGCGATGAAGGCGCCGACGATCACCGTGAAGAACACGCCGCCGACGACGAGCGGCCAGCCCAGGGCGCTGAGCGGCGTGCCTTGCAGGAAGAGATACAAAAG
>JAEYPY010000006.1 GCA_023410295.1 Pseudomonadota bacterium
GCAGCGCACGTCAAAACGCGCAAGCCGATGCCGGCGGACGACGCCGAAGCGCCGGCCGAGCCCACGCTCCGCGCTAAGCCGCGCGCCGTTGTTTCGCCCGCGACAGCCATCCCGAAAGCCGCACGCGCGCCGGTCGCGCCGCCAGCCGACCGCGGCACGGAGAAGCGCGTGCGCCGCGGCAAACTGGAAATTGGCGCTAGCCTCGACCTGCACGGCCACACCCAGGAGAGCGCTCGCAATGCCTTGGCGCGCTTCCTTCACGCGGCGCAGGCTCGCGGTGATCGCACCGTGATCGTCATCACCGGCGTTGGCCGTTCGGGGCAGGGGGTGTTGAAACAGCGCCTGCCGGGATGGTTGGCAGAGCGTGACTTGCGCGCGCTCACATCGGGCTTCGCGCAAGCGCACCGCAGCCATGGCGGCGCCGGCGCCTACTACGTCTTCGTTAGGCACCCGCGCGAATAGCGGGTTTGTGCAACACATGCTTAAGCGCCGCTAACCATCAATTACTGCAACCGGTTGCAAAAACTCACAAAAGTTCAGCGTGTTCTAACGAAGTACCGGCAGTCTCCTCGCGCGTACGCGCAGTTGAGGAGCGTTCATGCCGCGGTTCTGGAACATCGCATCGCTGCGAGCGCCAAAAGGTTTGGCCGCACGCGCCGTGCTGTTCACCAGCCTTCTGCTGGCGGTGACGGCTGCGCTTTCGGCGGCGATGCTGCTCTACGGCGCGCAACGCGAAAGCCTCCACCAGCAGCTCAACATCACCCGCGCGCTCGTCCACCACATGGCCAACGGTGTCGAACAGATGCTGGCCGCCGACGACATGCACAGCCTGCGCATGATGGTGGACCAGACTTCCGAGCGTGAAGAAGTCCGCCGCCTTTCCGTGCGCGATGCGTCCAACACGCCGATTGCTGAGGCAGGCGGCACGCCGTCCGACGCCGAAGCCGTTAACCGTGTCGCCGCCCGCGTGCTGCACACGGGCGCGTTCGCATTCGAACGGACGCGCGACGATGGCTTGGCGCTGGGTGCGCCCGTACTGCGCGACGGCCAGGTACTGGGCGTTGCCCTTATCATGTGGGACGGTACCGCCTATCGCTTCGATGCGCTCGCGGCGCTGACGCCGTTCCTGATGCTGCTCGCCGCGGTGGGTCTTGCCGCGCTGCCGCTGACCGCCTTCTTCGTTCGCCGCGCCGTGTCGCCGCTCGGCCATCTCTCGCGCTTTGCCGAGAAGATCGCCGAGGACGGCGAGCCGGCCCCGATCGATCTGCGCACCGGCGACGAATTCGAGACGCTGGCGAACGCCTTCAACAAGATGACATCGCGCCTCGACGCGTCGATGCGGCAAATTCAGGAAATCGCCTTCGTCGATCCGGTGACGCGCCTGCCCAACCAGGAACGCTTCGTCCGCGAAGTCGACCACTACATCCTTCAATCGCGCGACGGCAAGGAGGCTGGCGCCGTCGCCGTGTTTGAGCTGCAACGTCTCGCCAAGCTGATGCAGACGCTCGATAACCACGCCGCGCGCGACTTTCTGCGCGTCGTTGCCGAGCGCCTCACCACCGCGGTGCGCACGGTCGACCGGGTCGTGCGTCTGCGCGCCAGTGTAGAGCAGGCAGCGAGCGCCGCGCGCCTGGGCGCGGGTGAGTTCGCTGTGTTCGTACCAGGCCTTTCCGCGCCCGCCGACGCCGCACGCTTCGCGCAACACCTCAACGCCGCGCTCAACCAGCCGTTCGACTGGCGTGGCCACAAGCTCAGCCTCGGCGCCTGCTGCGGCGTCGCTATCGCCCCGCGCGACGGCCGTGACGCCGACGCGGTCATCCGCCATGCGCGCATGGCGCTCGAAGCCGCGCAGCAAGCGCCGGCGCGCCTCAAAGTCTTCACGCCGTCGCTTGACCGCGAAGCCGTGGCGCGCGTCAATCTTGAGCGCGAAATGCGCACTGCGATCGAGCGCAACGAATTCCGGGCCTACTTCCAGCCGAAGATCAGTCTCGCCACCGGCCGCATCGAAGCGTGCGAAGCATTGGCGCGTTGGATTCGTCCGGACCGCACCATCATCAGCCCCGGCCGTTTCATCCCGGTCGCTGAAGAAAGCGGTCTGATCGGCGTGCTCTCGGACGCCATCATGCGCGAGGCTTGCTGGAAGGCCGCTTCGTGGGCGCGGGCAGGGCACCAGACCAAGGTCGCCGTCAACGTCTCAGCGCTACAGTTCCGCTCGGACCGCTTCGCCGATCATGTGCTGCGCATCGTTCAGCACGCCGGCCTTGCGCCGCAGAACCTTGAGCTCGAAATCACCGAGTCCGTGATGATGGAAGATCCCGACCGCGCGCTGCGTGTGATCAAGCCGCTGAAGGACGCCGGCGTGCGCCTCGCGATCGACGATTTCGGCTGCGGCCATTCCAGCTTGGCCACGCTTTCTAAGCTGCCGTTCGACGTGATCAAGATCGACCAGCAATTCATCCGCGCTCTGGATGGCGGCGACTCGCATGCAGCCGCCATCGTCGACATGATCCTCGCGCTGGCCAAGACGCTCGACATGGAAGTCGTGGCTGAAGGCATCGAGCGGCGCGAGGACATGGAATTTGTCGCCGCGCGCGGCTGCCATTGGGTGCAGGGCTTCCTCTACGGCGCGGCTGTTCCCGCGCCCGAGTTCGCCGAAATCTTACGGCGCCAGGCCGGCGAAGACATCGAATCCGAAGACGCGGCTTGATCGCGCCAGTTCGCTCCGCCACATCAGCGGCATGAGCGAACAGAACTGGCACGGCACCACGATCCTTTGCGTGCGCAAGGGCGGCAAGGTCGTCATCGCCGGCGACGGGCAAGTCTCCGCCGGTCCCACCATCCTCAAAGGTAACGCGCGCAAGGTGCGTCAGCTGGCGGGCGGCGCTGTCATCGTCGGCTTCGCCGGCGCCACCGCCGATGCGTTCGCGCTGTTCGAACGGCTCGAACAGAAGCTCGAACGCTTCCCGAGCCAGCTGGCGCGCGCCTGTGTTGAGCTTGCGAAGGATTGGCGTACCGACCGCGCGCTGCGCCGCCTCGACGCCATGCTGATCGTTGCCGATGCAAAGGAGACGTTTCTGATCACTGGCGCCGGCGACGTGCTCGATCCGGAGCACAAGGTGATCGCCGTCGGCTCAGGCGGCAATTTCGCACTCGCAGCTGCCCGCGCCCTCTACGATTACGAGGCGGACGCCGAAGTGGTCGCTCAAAAAGCAATGGCCATCGCGGCCGATATCTGCGTCTATACCAACCGTAATCTTACGGTGGAGACGCTTCATGGCGGATCGTAGCGCTCTGGAATCGGCGGCCGCGGCGGGCATCATCACTGCCGACCAAGTCGCCCCTCTCTACAATTTCCTCGCCACCGGCGGCGTTGCGCCCGCGCCGGCAGGGGAGGAGGATCTCCGCTTCATCCGCAACTTCCACGACGTTTTCCTCGCCATTGGCATTGGGCTGTTCGCCATCGGCTTGGCCGTCGGCATCGGTTCGTTCGCCGCAACGGGCGGGGGCGATGCGCCGCAAATGACATTGACGGCTGGCGCGCTCTGCCTCGGCGCCGCACTGGTCATGTGGGGTCTTGGCGAACTGTTCGCGCGGCGGCGCCGGCTCTTCCTGCCCGCCATCGCCATCGTCTGCGCGCTCACGGCCTTCACTGTCATCGGCGTTGCGCTGCTCTATGTCGGCGCGCTTCTCGGCCGCGAGCTCAATATCGACGCCGGCGACGGTATGCCGGCGGAAGTGCGCACAGGGCTTCTGCTCGCCGCCGCGTTCGCCTTCATCGCACCTGCCGCGTTTTACGCGCGCTTCCGCCTGCCATTCTCGATCGGCATGGCGGGCGGCGGAATTGCTTTCTTCGTCATCGTCGCGGCGCTTCTCTTCAATGCCGAGCTCACGGTGCAATATCTGGCGGCAATCTATCTGGTGCTTGGGCTTGTGCTCTTCCTCGCCGGCGTCGGCTTCGACGCGCGCGATCCGGCGCGCGTGTCGCGCTATTCGGATAACGGCTTCTGGCTCCACTTCGCCGCCGCGCCACTGATCCTCGGCGGCGCGTTCGGTTTGGTTGGCCAAGCCTTCGGCCAGGACGGCGCCGCGGCGATGGGCGGCGCGGGCACGCTGATCATGGCGTCCGCCACCGATCAGGGCAGCACCGTGTTGCAAGCCGCGGTGATCTTGCTGGTTGTCGTCGTGCTCGGCTTTGTCTCGCTGCTGATCAACCGGCGCGTGCTGATCGTCTCGGCGCTTTTGACCACCGGCGTCGCCATTGGCGTCATCCTGAACGAGTTCGGCCTCGGCGCCGGGGCGCTCGCAGCATCGGTGCTGGTCGTGCTCGGCGGCTTCGTGCTGATCCTGGGCGCTGGTTGGCACAGCGTGCGCCGCGCGCTGCTCGGCTGGGTCAAGCCAGGCGGCGGCTGGGCGCGCATCTTTCCGCCGGAAAGCGCGCGCGAATGACGCCTTGCGCGGGGGGCGCGGCCGCTTAAGTCAGCGTCATGACCCAGTTCTCTCCGCGCGAAATCGTTTCCGAACTCGACCGCTACATTGTCGGCCAGGACGAGGCCAAGCGCGCCGTCGCTATTGCGCTGCGTAATCGCTGGCGGCGCAAGCAGCTGCCGGACAACCTGCGCGAGGAAGTCACCCCGAAGAACATCCTGATGATCGGCCCGACCGGGGTCGGCAAAACCGAGATCGCCCGTCGCCTCGCCAAGCTCGCCAACGCACCCTTCCTGAAAGTCGAAGCCACGAAATTCACCGAAGTCGGCTATGTCGGCCGCGACGTTGAGCAGATCGTGCGCGATCTCGTCGAAGTCGCACTCGACATGGTGCGCGAGCACCGCCGCCGCGAAGTCCGCGCGCGCGCCGAAGCCGCTGCCGAAGAACGCGTGCTCGACGCGCTGGTGGGGCAGGGCGCTTCGGCCGCCACCCGCGAATCTTTCCGCAAGCGCCTGCGCAATAGCGAACTCGGCGCTTCGGCGGTGGAGATCGATGTCGAAGACAGCGCCAATCCGCTGGGCAGCCTCGATATCCCCGGCCAGCCCGGCGTCGGCGTCGTCAATATCGGCGACATTTTCGGCAAAGCCTTCGGCCGCCGGACCAAGCGCGTGCGCATGACTGTCGACGAAGCCTACGAGCCGCTGGTGCGCGAAGAGAGCGACAAGCTCGTCGATCAGGAAGCGCTGGTGAAGGAGGCGCTCCGCGTCACCGCTGAAGACGGCATCGTTTTCCTCGATGAAGTCGACAAGATCGCCTCGCGCTCTGAGCGCGTGGGCGGCGGCGATGTCAGCCGCGAAGGCGTGCAGCGCGATCTCCTGCCGTTGATCGAGGGCACCATCGTCAACACCAAGCACGGCCAGGTGAAGACCGACCACATCCTCTTCATCGCCTCAGGCGCCTTTCATGTCGCCAAGCCGTCGGATCTTCTCCCCGAACTGCAAGGCCGCCTGCCGATCCGCGTCGAACTCAAAGCACTGACGCGCGACGATTTCCGCCGCATCCTCACCGAGCCGGAGGCAAGCCTCGTCAAGCAGTACACAGCGCTGATGCAAACCGAAGGCGTGACGCTCGACATCACGCCGGATGCTGTCGAAGCCATCGCCGAAACCGCAGCCGATGTGAACGCTACGGTCGAAAACATTGGCGCGCGGCGGCTACAAACCGTGATGGAGCGGCTGCTCGACGAGATCAGTTTCTCCGCCCCCGACCGCGGCGGCGAGACCGTGCGCGTCGATGCGGAATACGTGCGAAAGAATGTCGGCGATCTCGCCAAGAACGCTGATCTTTCGCGCTTTATTCTCTAGACGCGAAAGCCGCTCTTAAGCGCGAGGCCGCGCAGATTTTGCTCGGGCCGCGGGCCCATGTGCGAAATCACTTCCGCCGCCGCGAACGAAGCCAGCGCGCCGCACTCCGGTAGCGAACGGCCGCGCGAGTGGCCAAACAAAAAGCCCGCCGCGTACTGATCGCCCGCGCCCGTGGAATCCACAACCTGTGTCACCGGGAAGGCCCGGACTTCAATTGTCTCGTTGCGCGTCACGATCAGCGAACCGATCTCCGAGCGCGTCACCGCCACCAGCGGGCACGCCGCGCGCGCCGCTTCGACCGCCGCACCGAAATCCTGCACTTGATAGAGCGAGAGGATCTCAGCCTCGTTCGAAAACAGGATGTCGATATGCCCCGCCACCAGATGGCGGAAACTGTCCCGGTGACGATCGACGCAGAAGGTATCGGAAAGCGTCAGCGCCACTTTGCGCCCGGCGGCGCGGGCGATCTCGGCCGCACGCACGAACGCCGCCTTCGCTTCGTCGCGGTCGAATAGATAGCCCTCCAGAAAAAGCGTATCGGCCGCGGCGATCAGCTCTGCATCGAGATCGTCCGGCTCCAACAGCGTCGAGGCGCCGAGATAGGTGTTCATCGAACGTTGGCCGTCCGGCGTCACCGCGATGAGCGAGCGCGCCGTGCCGGGCGGGGCAGGGCGCGGCGGGATATCGAACACGACGCCTGCGGCGCGGAACTCGGCGCGGAAGCGAGCGCCCAGCTCATCGTCGGCGACCTTGCCGATATAGCCGGTCGTACCGCCGAAGCTGGCAATGCCCGTCATGGTATTGGCGGCCGAGCCGCCAGCTGCGACCACAGCATCGGCCATGCGCGCGGTGAGGTGATCGGCGCGCGCTTCGTCGATCAGCGTCATGCCGCCCTTCGCAATGTTTTCCTCGCGCAGGAAATCGTCGCTGACCGGCTTCAGGATATCGATGATGGCGTTGCCGACAGCGACGACATCGTAGCGCGCAGTGCTCATGAGCTCATTTTCCTAGGGTGTCGGGGCCATTAAGCGCGCACATCCTGCGCTGGCAAGCATTGCCGCCGCCGGCGACGCCCGGCATGTTCGACGCCATGCGACTCATTGCCCTTATCGCCGCTGCGCTCACGCTCGCCGCCTGCGCCAGCACGCCGCCCGCCACCGCGCCCGTTTCTAACGAGGCGGCCATGCATCCGTCTTATCCCTCGCTCGCTGCGCAATTGCTGGCGTCCGCCGGCCGCGCTGACGCGCCAAGCCGCGCCGAGATCGAACGGGCGTTCGGCGCACCGGACATCGCCCGCCAGGACGGCGCCGGCGCTGCGCTCACATACCGCCTCGATACCTGCGCGCTGCTGCTGGTGTTGACGACCGACGCGCGCAACGAACTCCGCCTCGCCGAGGCGCATGCGAGCGCGCGCGCGAACGGCGCGCCGACGCCGACGCTTGAGACCTGCGCCGCCGAGGCGGACGCGCGGCGCTAATGCAGCGCCTCGCGTACCTCACCGGCCGATCTTATCGCGGCCAAGCGATGGCGCCAGGCGAAGTGCCGGCGATCGAAAATGTCAGCCGCGATCTTATCTTCGCCGCCGGCGCCAAGCGCGGTATCAGCTTCGACGTGCGCTATTGGGACGATCCAGCGTTGCCGCAAGAAGGGTACGACGCGGCGATCATCCGAACGTGCTGGGACTACACGCAACGAGCGCAGGAATTCGTTGAAACGCTGGAAGCCCAAGAGCGCGCGGGTCTCCAGGTTTTCAACAGCTCGCAAGTTGTGCGCTGGAATGCGCGCAAAACGTACTTGAAAGACTTAGGCGCCGCAGCGATCGAGACAGTCTGGGTCGAGAAGGCCGATGCGCGTACTGTGGCGCAGGCGTTCGATGCGCTCGATGCGGCCGAGATCGTGGTGAAGCCGCAGGTCGGCGCCGGCTCCATCAACACGGTGCGCCTCAAGCGCAATGCGTGGAGCGAAGCCGATCTCATCGCCGGTCCGCCGGGCCCCGCGATGGTCCAGCCGTTCTTGCGCGCGATCGAGACGGAAGGGGAGCGCTCGCTGTTCTGGTTCGGCGGCGAATTTTCGCACGCGATCCGCAAAGTGCCGCAGGCCGGCGATTGGCTGGCGAACGTGCCGGGCAAAACAAAATTCGTCGCCGAGGCGCCGCCGCTTGCGGCGATGGAGGCGGCTGAAGCCGCGCGCGCCGCCGTGCCGCATGATCTCCTTTACGTGCGCATCGATCTGGTGCTGGGCGGCGACGGCCGCTGGCGCGTAATCGAGATCGAAGCGATCGAGCCTTATCTCTTTCTCGATTTCGCACCTGAAGGCGCGGACGTTTTCGTCGGCGCGATCGCCCGCGTTTTGGCCGGATAAAGACAGATATCGGCGATCACGCAGCGTGGGCATTCCGGTTTGCGCGCGATGCAGGTGTAGCGGCCGTGCAGGATGAGCCAGTGGTGGGCGCCGTGCAGATAGTGCTTCGGCGTGATGCGCAGCAGCTGCGCTTCGACCTCATCGGGCGTTTTGCCATCCGCGAGACCCGTACGGTTCGCAACCCGGAAAACGTGCGTATCGACAGCGATCGTGCCTTCGCCGAACACCTCCATCAGCACCACGTTCGCCGTCTTGCGGCCAACGCCTGGCAGCGCCTGCAGCGCCTCGCGCTCACGCGGCGCCTCGCCATTGTGCTTGTCGATCAGCGCCTGTGAGAGCGCGATCACGTTCTTGGCCTTGTTGCGCCAGAGGCCGATGGTCTTGATGTGTTCAGCCAGCTTCTCTTCGCCGAGCTTCAGCATCTTCGCTGGCGTATCGGCGATCTTGAACAGCTCAGCCGTAGCGCGGTTGACGCCCTTGTCCGTGGCCTGCGCTGAAAGCACCACCGCCACCAAGAGCGTATAGGCGTTGGTATATTCCAGCTCCGTCTTCGGATCGGGCCGGATTGCAGCGAGGCGTGCATAGAGCGCTTCGGCTTTGGTTTTGGTCAGGCGTTTCGACATCGGTCTCTTGGCGGCGCACGGCTTGGCGCTAGTCTTAGGGCCATGACGCCCACCTGGGAACGCGCTCCCGCGCCGCCGCCGCCCGAAGGCGCACTTTTTATGGACGCGGAGCTGCGCCCGCACCGCAGCCTCAGCCTCGCCGCGTTCAAGCTGATGCTGATTTTGGTCATCGTCATCAACCTCGCCGTCGCGCTATTCTTCTTGGCGCAAGGCGCTTTTCCGGTGGTTGGATTTCTCGGCCTCGACGTCCTCGCCCTATGGCTCGCGTTTCGCTTCAACTACCGCGCCGCGCGGCGCATCGAGCGCGTGCGGGTGACGCGCGAGCGCATCTATGTGTTCAGCAGCGATACGGACGGCGAGCGGCACTGGGTTGTTAATCCGCTCTGGGCGCGCGTACTGCGTGACGGGGCAGGCGTGTTGATCCGCGTAGGGAAGGAGCAGATGCGGCTCGGCGCGTTTTTGTCACCCAAAGAGTGCGATACGTTTGCGGCCGCGCTCGATGCCGCGCTCTATCGGGCTAAGCGTGGCGCTTAGAGCCCCAGCACGTCCCGCATCGAATAGAGTCCCGCCGGCTTGTCAGCTGCCCAGAGCGCCGCGGCCAGCGCGCCATCAGCGAAGACAGCGCGATCGAGCGCTTCGTGGCTCAGCGTCAGCACCTCGCGTTCCGATGCAAACATCACCTCATGCTTACCGATGATGCCGCCGCCGCGCGTCACAGCGAAGCCTATCGAGCCTTCGGGTCGTGCGCCCCGCGCATCATCGCGTCGTACAGCGGCCAGCGTTGTGCCGCGTCCCTTTGTGGCGGCGTCACCCAAGAGCAGGGCGGTGCCACTGGGCGCATCGACCTTGCGGCGATGATGCGCTTCGCTGATTTCGATATCCCACGCCGGTCCAAGCTTCCCAGCCGCTTGTTCCACCAGGGCCGCCAAGAGATTGACGCCCATGCTGAAATTGCCGGAGCGCACGATAGCGATGCGCTTGGCGTGCGCCACGACTTGCGTCTCGTCATCAGCGCTGAAACCGGTCGTGCCAATGATTGCGGCGCGCACCTTCGTGCCGCCCAGCGCGTCCAGCGCCCCAAGCGTGGCGGCCGGCGCCGTGAAGTCGATCCAAACATCGGCCTGCGCCGCCGCACTTGCGGCGCTGTCGCTAACCGGAAAGCCGACATCGCCGCACGCAGCGCCACCACGCTCTGTCCCGCCAACAACGCGAAAGCGCGGATCGGCGCCCGCGGCACGCGTCAGCGCCGAGCCCATGCGGCCGGCAACGCCGGCGATGGCGATGGAAAGCGTCATGTGAATCTCCATGGACTGAGCGCGCGGCGGCGGCAAGCTCTCTGTGGATGATCTTTGGGGCGCATGAAGCCCGCGCGGTGATCCGCTGTGGCCGCTGTAACAGGCCGCACGCACCGCTCGTAGTAGGTGGCCTACATACTTAGCGAGGCCCAATGCTCCACCACGTGTCCTTCAATGCCCGCGATCCTGAGACCAGCGCACAAGGGCTCTCGCAGCTGCTTGGAGCGCGGGCGCTCCACGCTCCGTGCCCGCCGTTTCCGCAAGGCGCCTGGTTCGTCTGCCTCGGCGACGAGCACGGTACGCTGATCGAAGTGATGCCTTGGGGCGAGACGCGAGATGCTGCGCGTCCAAACGGTGTCGGGCATGATCCCGAGATGCGGCAAAGCTCGGGGTCGCATGTGCTCGTGAGCACGCCGCTGTCGGAGCAGGAGGCGATGGATATTGCGGCGCGTTACGGCTGGCTTGCGCAGCCGGCTTCAGCGGGTCTTTTTAAGTTCGTGAAAATCTGGGTCGAGAACAGCTTTCTGATCGAGCTGTTGCCGCCCGAGTACGAAGCCGATTATCGGGCGGCGTTCGGTACATCCGGCATCAGCCAGCTCGATCAAAAGCTGCGGCAGATCGAGGCGGAGTCAAAGGCGCGTACGACGCCGGACTAGCGCGCCGGCCCGTCCGCTGCGCTTTCGAAGAACTTCTTCACGCTGTCGAAGAAGCCTTTGGTTTGCGGGTGGGCTTCTTCGCTGCAATCCTTGGCGAATTCTTCGAGCAGCTTTTTCTGCTTGGCCGTGAGGTTCACCGGCGTCTCCACCAGGAGCTCGACATGGAGATCGCCGCGGTCCTTGCCGCGCAGATGCGTCATGCCTTTGCCCTTGATGCGGAAGCGGCGGCCGGTTTGCGCGCCGGGCGGGATGGTGACCTTGGCGCGGTCGCCGTCGATGGTCGGGATTTCCATCTCGCCGCCGAGCGCCGCTTTGCACATCGGCGCCGGCGCGCGGCAGTAAAGATCGGCGCCGTCGCGCTCGAACAGCGTGTGCGGCTTCACCGAGAGGAAGAGATAAAGATCGCCGGGCGGGCCGCTGCGCGCGCCCATGTCGCCTTCGCCGGCGAGACGGATGCGCGTGCCGTCTTCAACGCCGGGCGGAATCTTGACCGCCAGCGTGCGCTCTTTCTGCGTAAGCCCGCGACCGCCGCAGCTCTTGCAGGGATTTTTGATCGATTGGCCGCGGCCATGACAAGCTGGGCAGGTACGCACGATGCGGAACATGCCTTGGCTGGCGCGCACTTGGCCGGCGCCGGCGCAGGTGGGGCATGTCTCTAGGGGCGCTTTGCCTTCAGAGCCGGTACCGCCGCAAGGTTCGCACGCTTGTGCGCGCGGTACGACGATCTGGCGCTCCATGCCTTTGAAGGCTTGTTCGAGCGTGATCTCGACATCGTAGCGAAGATCGGCGCCGCGCTCGGGCCCATTGCGCGGGCCGCCGCGCCCGCGCGCGAAGATGTCCTCGAAGCCGCCGCCGAAAATCTCGTTGAAGATGTCGGAGAAGTCGTTGAAGCCGGCCGAGCCCGGCCCGAACGGGCCTTGTGCGCCGCCGCCATTGCCGAACGCCGCTTTGCCGTAGCGATCGTACGCCGCACGCTTCTGCGGGTCGGACAGCACCGAATAGGCTTCGCCGATCTCCTTGAACTTTTCCTCGGAGACCTTGCAGCCCGGATTTTGGTCCGGGTGCAGCTTCATCGCCAGTTTGCGGAAGGCCGACTTGATGGGGGCCTGGTCGGCGCCCCGCGGGACGCCGAGGACCTCGTAGTAATCGCGGTCGCTCATGCGAGCTTACTCACGCGCATGACCACCCCCAGCCCTAGGCGCTTTTCTTGCTGTTGCCGTCGACTTCTTCGAAGTCGGCGTCAACCACGCCTTCCTGGTCCGGGCCGGCGCCCGCATCGGCGTCGCCGCCGGGTGCGCCCGCGCCGCCATAAAGCGCTTCGCCGATCTTCATCGACGCTTGCACCAAGGCCTGCGTCTTGCTGGCGATGTCGGCGGTGTCGTTGCCTTCCAGCGCGCTCTTCAGCGCAGCGATTGCCGCTTCGATGTTCGACTTATCGCCAGCCGGGATCTTGTCGCCGTTTTCCTGCAGCTGCTTTTCGGTCGCGTGCACCAGTGCTTCGCCCTGGTTCTTGGCTTCCGCCAGCTCGCGACGCGTCTTGTCTTCGCTCGCGTGCTCTTCCGCTTCCTTGACCATGCGCTTGATGTCGTCGTCGGAGAGGCCGCCCGACGGCTGGATGCGCATCGATTGTTCTTTGTTGGTCGCCTTGTCCTTGGCGCCCACCGAGACGATGCCGTTGGCGTCGATGTCGAAGGTGACTTCGATCTGCGGCATGCCGCGCGGAGCGGGGGGGATGCCGACAAGGTCGAACTGGCCGAGCGGGCGGTTGTCCGCCGCCATTTCGCGTTCGCCTTGGAAGACGCGGATCGTGACGGCGTTCTGGTTATCCTCAGCCGTCGAGAAGATCTGGCTCTTCTTGGTCGGGATCGTAGTGTTGCGTTCGATGAGGCGCGTAAACACGCCGCCCAGCGTTTCGATGCCGAGCGAAAGCGGGGTCACGTCCAAGAGCACGACGTTCTTCACATCACCCTGCAGCACGCCGGCCTGGATCGCGGCGCCCACGGCGACGACTTCATCCGGGTTGACGCCCTTGTGCGGTTCGCGGCCGAAGAATTCTTTCACGACCTGCTGGATTTTCGGCATGCGCGTCATGCCGCCGACGAGCACGACTTCCTTGATGTCGCTGGCCGAGAGGCCCGCGTCTTTCAGCGCGGCCTTACACGGGCCGAGCGTGCGCTGGACCAGATCGTCGACCAAGCTTTCGAACTTGGCGCGCGTCAGCTTCATGTTGAGGTGGAGCGGATTTCTATTGGCGTCCATCGAGATGAACGGCACCGAGACGTCGAACTCGGTGCGGCTCGACAGCTCCTTCTTCGCCTGCTCGGACACTTCCTTCAGACGCTGTAGCGCCAGCTTGTCTTGGCGCAGGTCGACGCCGTTCTGCTTTTTGAACTCGTCGGCGAGGTAATTCAGGATGCGGACGTCGAAGTCTTAACCGCCGAGGAAGGTGTCGCCATTGGTCGAACGCACTTCGAACACGCCGTCGCCGATCTCGAGGATCGAGACGTCGAACGTGCCGCCGCCCAAGTCATACACGGCGATGGTCTTGTTGGCGCCTTCCTTGTCGAGGCCGTAGGCGAGCGCCGCCGCGGTCGGCTCGTTGATGATGCGCAGCACTTCCAGGCCGGCGATCTTGCCGGCGTCCTTGGTGGCTTGGCGCTGGGCGTCGTTGAAGTAGGCCGGAACGGTGATGACTGCCTGGGTGACAGGCTCGCCCAGATAATCCTCGGCCGTCTGCTTCATCTTCTGCAGCGTGAAGGCGGAGATTTCCGACGGCGAATACTTCTTGTCGCGACCTTCGATCCAGGCGTCGCCGTTCGGACCCTTCACGATCTTGTACGGGACGAGATCCATGTCCTTCTTGGTGATCGGATCGTCGAACGATCGGCCGATCAGGCGCTTCACGGCGTAATAGGTATGTGTCGGGTTGGTGATGGCTTGGCGCGCGGCTTGGATGCCGATCAGGCGCTCGCCGCTTTCGGTGAACGCGACCACGGAGGGCGTTGTGTTCGAGCCTTCGGCATTGACGATCACTTTGGGAGAGCCGCCTTCCATGACGGCGACGCACGAATTGGTGGTGCCCAGGTCGATCCCGATGACTTTGCCCATTTTAGTCCTCGTTCCTTCTTCTCTCAGCGACGCGGGCTCTCGGTTGCTCGGACCCATCAGCTGGCGTCCCCGGGCACGCGTCCTGTTTGGTTCAAAAGTGTTTCGACGGCCCGTCGCCCCCTCAGACTTCGCGCCGTCTTCGTTCGGGGTTCATGTGGTGTATGTGCCCGAACCTGCAAGCCTTTAGAGCGGACTATCCGCATTCGGGGCAGGGGAATAGTCCGAGCCCGGGGGAGGGCTGCCCTGCGACTAGAACAAAAAAGAAACCGAATGTCGGGATAGCCCAGAACCATGCCCCGCCCAGCCTCCGACCTTGAGGGCTTTCGCCTCTGGCCCGGCCTGCTTTCGCGGGCCGAGCAAGAAGCGCTGCGCGACGAGGTGTTCGCGCGCATGCGCGCCGCGCCGCTCTACATTCCGCGCATGCCGAAATCCGGCGCGCCGATGAGCGTGCGCATGACCAATTTCGGTCCGCTCGGCTGGGTCACGGATAAGGAGCGCGGCTACCGCTACCAGGCGACGCATCCTGAAACCGGCGCGCCATGGCCCGACATGCCACCGCGCGTGCTCGAGCTGTGGAACGAACTCGCCGCCTATCCTGCGCCGCCGGAGGCGTGCCTGATTAATCTCTACGAGAGCGAGGCGCGGATGGGGCTTCACGTCGATAGCGACGAGGAGGCCTGGGACGCGCCCGTGCTTTCTATCTCGCTCGGCGACACCGCGGTCTTCCGCATCGGCGGTGTGCTCCGCTCGGACCCAACGCGCAGCGTGCGGCTCGCCTCGGGCGATGTCTGCATGCTGGGCGGGGCCGCACGACGCGCTTATCACGGCGTCGACCGCGTGCTGCCCGGAACGTCGCGGCTCCTCCCCAAAGGTGGGCGGCTCAATTTGACGCTGCGCCGGGTGACGCAGCCCGCTTAGCGCGTCGCGCCGTCAGTCGTGGAATTGCTCTGGCGCGATCGCCGCCGCCGCACCAAATGGACGGAGGGGAGGCG
>JAEYPY010000015.1 GCA_023410295.1 Pseudomonadota bacterium
GCCGGAGGCCGCGCGCTCCAACTTTCGAGCATACGAATATGTTGGTGCTAGCCGCGGCTCTTGTACGTCGCGACGCCCTGATCCGGCAGCCACAAGCCCTCCGGCGGCGCGCCGGTCTGCCAGAACACGTCGATCGGCATGCCGCCGCGCGGGTTCCAGTAGCCGCCGATGCGCAGCCAGGCGGGGTCGATCGCCTCGATCACGCGCTTGGCGACCTGCACGGTGCAAGCCTCATGGAAGGCGCCATGATTGCGGAAGCTCTGCAGGAGAAGCTTCAGGCTCTTGGATTCCACGATCCAGTCGCGCGGCGCATAATCGATCACCAGCACGCCGAAATCGGGCTGGCCGGTGACCGGGCAGATCGAGGTGAACTCGGGCGCGGTGAAGCGCACGAGGTAAAGCGTGCCCGCGTGCGGATTGGGAACGCGCTCGAGCCTGGCCTCGTCGGGGCTCGCGGGAATGGAAGCGGCTTTACCGAGTTGGCTGAGGCCGCTGGGATCGGTGCTCATGGCCGACACTTGAAGAGCCGGCGCGCGGCTGGCAAGTCCCAGCCCTGAAGAGGAGACGGCCGATGCGTGATTTCGACGGCAAGATCGTCCTGGTGACAGGCGCATCGACCGGTCTCGGCGCGGCTCTGGCCGTAGGCGCGGCCGCGCGCGGCGCCAAGGCCGTGATCATCAATTACGCCAAGAACGTCGCCGAGGCCGAGGCCACCGCCGCCGCCGTACGCGCCGCGGGCGCCGAAGCGGTGCTGGCGCAAGGCGATGTCTCGAAGAACGAGGATTGTCGCGCCATCGCCGCGGCGGCCACGCCGTTCGGGCGCATCGATGCACTCGCCAACAATGCCGGCATCACCAAGTTCGCGCGCAACCACGCCGATCTCGATGCGCTCGAGCGCCAGGATTTCGAGCGGCTCTACGCCGTCAATGTCATCGGGCCGTTCCAGATGTTGCGCGCGGCGCGGCCTCTATTGGAAGCGTCCGAACGCGCCAGCGTGCTGATGGTCTCCTCGATCGCCGGCGTCACCGGGATCGGCTCGTCGGTCGCCTATGCCGCTTCGAAAGGCGCGCTCAACACCATGACGCTCTCGCTCGCCCGCGCGCTGGGGCCGAAGATCCGCGTCAACGCGCTCTGCCCCGGCTTCATCGACACGCCCTGGCACGCAAAAGGCTTGCCCGCCGAAACGGTGGACCGGCTGCGCGAGGGCACGAAACGCTCGACGCCCTTGCAGGCCGCATCGACCGCCGAAGACATTGCCGATGCAGGGCTTTTCTTCCTCTCCGACGCTTCGCGCCACGTCACCGGCGAAACCCTGCTGGTCGATGCCGGGCTACACCTGGGCTACGCGTCTTTTTCGCAACGCTGACCGTCGCTGCGCATTTCAGAGGCTTTCTGCGCTTATCCAGCCCAGAAATCGGGCGCAAAGTTCGCCTGTGACCGCAGAGTGACGCTGTCGCCTTGATCTGTCGGCGGGCGCCCCGACGATGCGGCTTACTTAACCACTCGTTCACGCTTCGGCGTGAGCCTCGCCGTAACGCGGCGAGAACCCGCGGGGAAAGAGGATGCATCTCATGAAGAAGCTGATGGGCGCTGCGCTGGCCGCAGGCGCTACAATGATGAGCGCGGGCGCCGCCCATGCCGAGGTGACCGCAAATGTCGCGCTGACGACGGACTACGTCTTCCGCGGCGTCTCGCTGTCCGGCAACGACCCCGCTATCCAGGGCGGCGCCGACTGGTCGAGCGACATGTTCTACGCCGGCGTCTGGGCCTCCAGCCTCTCCGAAGGCATGGAATTGGACGCCTATGTCGGCGTCACCCCGACGACGGGCCCGGTGACCTGGGATCTCGGCGTGATCGGCTATTTCTATCCGGGCGCGGACGATGACGGCGCTGAATTCGATTATTACGAACTCATGGTCGGCGCGGGCATCGACGTCACCGAGCAAGTCAATCTCGGCGCGGCGGTGTTCTACTCCGACGACAACTACGGCAACACCGGCGAAGCCACCTACTACGAACTCAATGGTTCGTTCGCGCTGACGGATGCTTTCGCCATCGACGCCGCCTACGGCAATCAGACGATCGAGAATCCCGACGGCGTTGCCGGCGGCGCGCTGGAAGACGATTACAACACCTGGAATATCGGCGCTGGCTACGCCTTCCACGGCTTCACGCTCGACCTGCGCTACCACGACACCGATATCGACGAAGGCAGCGACATCGAGTGGTACACCTACGGCCCGTCGAGCTACGACAGCGCCATCGTGTTCACAATCGGCCGCGAACTCTAAGCGCTCGACGTCACTGAAAACGGAAAGCCGTCGCGTCAAGGCGCGGCGGCTTTTTCGTTCAAATCAGAAGCGCGAGATCCGCGTCGTAACATCCGCGCGCACCCGTTCGGTGGCCGGTTCGCGCGCCGTGCCGAGATAGACAAAGCCCGCGATGCGTTCGTGTTCGGCAAGCCCGAGCGCAGCGCGGGCGCGTGCATCGTAAGCCGGCCATTCCGTCAGCCAGCAGCCGGCATAGCCCATCGCGTGCGCGGCAACGAGCAACGCGAACGCCGCCGCGCCCGACGAAAGCTGCTGCTCCCATTCCGGGATTTTTTTGTGCTGAACGGCGGCCGAAACCACCATCACGCACGCCGGAGCGCGCGCAATGAGGCCGCGCGTGTGCTCAAGCCGCGCTGCATCGACATCGGGATCGCGCGCGATCACTTGCGCCAAGGCTTCGCCAGCGCGCTGCGGGCCATCGCCTTCGAACACGACGAAGCGCCATGGCCCCAGCTTGCCGTGGTCCGGCACACGCGCGGCGAGCTGGATCAGCGCGTCGATCTCGGCGCTGGTCGGCGCGGGCGTGGTGAGGTGGGCGACCTTGCTGGAGCGGCGGCGCGCCAGCAGCGCCAAGGTGTCGGGGCTCTCATGCACAGCGCTGGCGGGCTCGTTTTCACGAGGTTGTGCGGGGATTGAGGAGACGGGAACAACCATGCGCCCTACATGGCCGCAAGAGCCGCGGAAGGCTAGAGAGGCGCTATGCACGACGACTGGGAAGAAGACACCAATCCCTGGATCGACAAGGGCGCGACCCGTCCGTTCGAAAACGACTGGTTCGCGATCGACCGCCACGAGGTGATCCATCCTGACGGCGAAGAGGGGTTTTACACCGTGGTGCGGCCGAAGAAGCTCGCCGTCGGCGTATTGCCCATTGAAAATGACGGGCGCGTGCATCTCGTCGGCCAATGGCGCTTCGCCGTGGGCCATTATTCCTGGGAGATGCCGGCCGGTGGCGCAGAGCCGGGCGAACAGGCGCTGACATGCGCCCAGCGCGAGTTGGAGGAGGAAACAGGGCTCGTGGCGGCGCGCTACGACCTCATCCTCTCGTTCGACCTCTCCAATTCCATCACCGATGAGCGCGGCGTCATTTATCTCGCCACCGGCCTCACGCCCGGGCGGCCGAGCCCGGACGGCACCGAGGTGCTGAAGCGGCGCACCGCGCCCTTCGCCGAAGTGCTGCAGCGCGTCGGCGATGGGCGCATTCGCGACGGATTCACGGTTGCCGCGGTGCTGCGTGCTCACCACATGGCGGTCACGGGGCAATTGCCGGCCGAGCTTGCGCGCGCGATGCTGGGCCCGCGAGAGGGAGAATAACATGGCCGAGACCCACGCTCGCGTGTTCGAAGCCTCAGGCGGGGTCTGGGCGCAGCTGCGCGTAGAAGCGATGCAGGCCGCGGCCGAAGAGCCGTTGCTGGCGTCCTATCTGCACGCCTCGATCCTGCATCACGATCGCATCGAAGACGCGCTCTCCTATCACCTCGCGCAAAAGCTCGGCCACGGTGATCTGCCGGCGCTGCAGTTGCGCGAAGTGGTCCGCGAAGCGTACGCCGCTGATCCGTCCATCGGAGCCGCGGCGGCGCGCGACATGCGCGTTGTGCGCGAGCGCGATCCCGCGTGCACGACCTATCTGCAGCCCTTCCTCTACTTCAAAGGCTATGGCGGCTTGCAGGCCTATCGCATCGCGCACTGGCTCTGGGGCCAGGAGCGCCATGTGCTCGCGTATCACCTACAAAGCCGTGTTTCAGAGCTTTTCGCGGTCGATATTCATCCTGCAGCGAAGATCGGCGGCGGCGTGTTCATCGACCACGCGCACGGCATCGTCATTGGCGAAACCGCGGTGGTGGAGGACGATGTTTCGATGCTGCACTCGGTGACGCTGGGCGGCACCGGCAAAGCGGGCGGCGATCGTCACCCGAAGATTCGTCGCGGCGTGCTGATCGGCGCAGGCGCGAAAGTGCTGGGCAATATCGAAGTCCGCGAAGACGCGCGCATCGCCGCTGGCTCGGTGGTGCTGGAGTCCGTTCCACCGCGCTGCACGGTTGCGGGCGTGCCTGCGAAAGCCGTCGGCGGCGCTTGTAAAGGCGGTCAGGCGCCAGCTGAGACGATGGATCAGCTGCTCGACACCTATTCGATCTAATCGATCTAGTTCGGGCCGCTCACCTGATAGGTCGCAGCATTGCCGATGGCCGTGGAGCTGGCCGCAGCCGTGCGCGCGTAAGGCGCGGTCACGCTGGAGCGCGCGGTGACATCACCTGAATTGGTCTGATTGTTCGTCGCGGTGAGGCCCGGCACATTTTGATCGCAGTAAGCGCAGAGAGAGGCGGTGACGTTGTTGCCGTAAGCGGCGGCCGAAGCCAGCGCGGCGTCGCCGCCCGTGCCGACCATGGCTGCGTCAGCGGAAATATCGCCGCCATTGGCCTGCACTACGTCGAGCACCGTGTCGGATCCCACGTTAGAGACCAGTGCCTGGTTGCCGACGCCGTAAGCGCCTGCTGAGGCGAAGCCGAGGAAATCGCCGCCGAGCGTCACATAAGATTGCGCCGAAACGTTCGCGCTCGCGCTTTGATCGATGCGCGTGTTCACGTAGCCCCATTGATTGTCGATGCTGGCGCTGTTGGCGTTGGCGGTCGCATTGGCCGAGGCGTCATTGACATAGCCAGCATAGCTATCGACGCGCGCGGAGACTTCTTCGCCCGTCGCGCTCTGGCGGATATCGGTTAGCACGGTGGCGGTATCTCCGCCGACGCTCATGTTGTTCGCGCTGGCGATGGCGCCGGAGACGGCTTGGCCCGTGCCTCCGTGATCGGCATCGACGCTCGCGCGCACCGAGCCGGTGCTTTCCTGCTCGGAAAACAAGCGCAGCTCACTGTGATCCAGCGAGATCGCCGCGACGTTGCCGCTGGCTGAGGCGGAGGTCGCGGTATTGGCTGAATAAGCGCCGCGGAAGATCGTCGTGGCCGTCGCGTCGCCGTGTGAGAGCTGCGTGGAGTCCACGTTGATCGTGCTGTCGTCGGCGGCGCTCGCCGTGCCACCATTGCTGACGGCGGCGGACGAAACCGCGACATTGCCTTCCGCTTCCCACACGGTGGCATCCGCCGTCGCCGACGCGTTGCCGTCCATGCGCTGCAGGTTGAGCAGATCTTCTTCGTCTTCCTCGACAGAGGAGGTGACCACATTGCCGCCGGCAGTCGCGGTCGCGGCCGCATCGTGCGCGGCGCCGACCTCCAGCTCCGTCACGGCCGTAGCATTGCCGCCGTTGTACTGGCTGTTCTGCGCGTACGCAGCGGGGGCTGCGATCAGCGCGGCGGTGAAAAGAAGGACGGCGCGCATCGGCGGGCTCCGTTGCTTACGAGCGGCCGCGCAGGCCGGTGAGGCTCGCATCGCGGTCGGCGTGCCAGGTATCGGCCTCTTGCGTGCGCGCGTTGTCGATCGCGACCGAAGCCGGGCTTTGCGGGCCGTACGGCGCGCCAGGGCCCATCGGATCGCCTTCGGCGTTGATCGCTGCGGCGCAGGTCTCGCCATCGACTTGATAGAAGCGGCTCATGACTTCAACGACCGCACGCTCCACGCCCGCGCGCACGGCGAGCTGCACCGGCTCCAGCGCGCGCTCGCCGCCGGCGATGTCGATGAAGGTGTCGTCGAAGAAGGAAAAGACGCCGGCGCGCACTTCGCGGCCGATGATCTGCTTTTGGTAGGAGATCACGTCCACGACTTCGAGCGTGCGCGTATCGACGAGGCGGAAATCGAGCGCGATGTTCATGACGTAAAGACGCGCGCCGATATTGCCGACGCCGTCGCGCGCATCGGTGTGGCCGCCCTGGGCGTCAACGCCGACGGAGCGGATGTTGTAATTGAGTTCGGTGATGCCGCCGACGAAGTAGAAGTCGGAGCCCGGCATTTGTCCCGCATAGATGCGGCGCACGTTCTCGTCGCTCGCGTTCGGCGCCTCTTCGCCGATCAGGCGGTTGTTCGCGTAGCGCAGCTCGAGCTCGGTGACGGACGTATCGAAACGCTCCACCAGGCGCGCGCCGGCCTTGGCGAACGCGCTCATCGCCATGAGCGAAGCGCCTTGCGTGATGCGACGGCCGCCTTCCTCGGAGACAGAGCCGGTGTAATCGAGAATGCGGCCGACAGCGATGCGCGGGGCGGCGACGTTGCTGGCGCGCGCATGTGCAGCCAGGCAATCGAGCGCCGGCGAATACGCGGTCGGGTTCGCGGTGACGGGCGCATCGCCAATCGGCAACGCATACATGCCGTCATTGCCCGAAAACGGCGTGACGCAGGCGGTCAGCATCGTGCTGGCCGAGAGGGCGAGGGCGAGAGTTTTCAGCGCGCGCATATGCATCAATCTCCAGCTTCGGCGCTGATGTCGCCGTTATTGATCTGCGTGGAATCCACGATCACGGTGTTGTAGTTGCCTTGCGTAACCACGTTCAGTTGGTTGCCGATGGCTTGCGCCGAGCCGATGCCAGTGGCGAAGCCGTCCTGCAGGCCGCCGGTCAGCGTGCCTTCGATCTGCATGCGGCCGTTGACGATGACACGGTTGCCATTGGAATCGCGGGTCGAGGGATTGATCGGGCGGTCGAAGCTTTCCCAGCCCATGCCGAACGCGCGTTCCATGTCGCCGGCGCTGGCGATGGGATCGTCGGCGTAGGCGGGGCTCGCGAGCATCGCGGCGGTAAGGACAATTAAGGTGAACGTGCGCACGCTTGTGTGCTCCGGGTGAATTCGTGTCCGGGGCGAGGAAGCAACGTGCGTGCCAGCCGTTTTGGCGAGAGGCCGCATTGGCGCGCGAAGCGCCGCGCCCCATATCGCGCATGGCGCGATCATTAACCGCGTGGAGCCTTGAGTTTGAACGAAGAAGCCGCCCGCCCGCCGACGCCGTTCATCATTTGGGCGCTCGTGGCGGCGATCGTTGCAGCCTATGTCGCCTTCATGTTCGCGACGCCGGGGCAGCAGTTATCTGTTCGAGATGCCTTTGCGTTAATCCCCGAGCGCTTCAACGCCGAGAGCCCGAGCCATTTCGTTAATTGGTACGAAGCGCTCGGGCCGCTCTTCGGACACATCTTCCTGCATGTCGCGTGGTGGCATGCCGGGCTCAACGCGTTCTTCTTCTTCGCGCTCGGCCGTTTGCCTGCCATGCGGCTCGGCTGGTGGCGTTTTCTGATCGTCTTCTTCGCGGGCGGCGTTTTGGGCGCGATCGCCTTCATCGCCATCAACTGGAACACCGACGAGATCGCTGTCGGCGCTTCGGGCGCGGTGTGCGGCGTCTTCAGTGCGTACTTCCTGGCGATGCGACGCACCTGGCGTGAGGCTGTCGCCGATCCGCGCATCCGCGGCGCTTACGGGATGATATTCTTCCTTAACGTCGTGTTGATGGGCGCCGCCAGCGAGTTCGGGCTCTTTCCGATTGCCTGGGAGGGCCATCTCGGCGGCTTCGTGGGCGGGGCGCTTGCGTACATCGCGCTTGCGCCGAAGCCGCGCGGGCCCTGGGGCTAAAGCCAGGCGAGTTCGAGCCGTTCGCCGTCCAGCATCAAGCCTTTCAGCCGCGCGCGGCCGTCGCGGCCGATCGAAACGATGGCGAAGGCGCGCGTTTCGCCCAGCTGTTGTTCGCGCAGCGTGCTTTCGATGCGCAGGGCGTCGGTTTGGTTGATGTGGAAGCGCTCCACGCCGACATCGAGGCGGACAACGTTCTGCGCGGGCGCGCCCTCCGCACCACCCATTTGCCAGCATTCGAAGGCGCCGCGCACCAGCACAGGCCCGATCTGTTGCGCCTCGTCGCGGGAGTCGGCGCCGCCGGCGACGACGTGCGCAGCGCCTTCGGACCGCAGCGCCAGCCACTTCGACTCCATGCCGCCGCGCGGGCAGGGCGCGCCCTCCACAAGGCGCTGCGTCAGATTAATATCGACATAGTGGCCGCTGAGCAGAGAACGCGGATCGACTGCTTCCATCGGCAACAGCACTTCAAATCCGCCCGAGCGCGCCGCGCCTTCGCGCACGACGAGGCCAATGAGCGCCAGCGCGCACAGCGCGGCGACGATCATGATGCGGGGCGGCGCTTTGATCTTCATGACGCGTGCTTCTTGCGCAGCATGAGTCCCGCCGCCAGCGCA
>JAEYPY010000029.1 GCA_023410295.1 Pseudomonadota bacterium
GCGCCGGCGGCCGTTGCGTCCGCGTTCGCCGCGCTCTTCGCGCGCGACGCGCGGCGGCGCGGCTTCGGCTTCAGCTTCCTCGCCACTCGCCTCAGCGGTTTCATCCTCGCCACGCCGGCGGCGCCCGCCGCGCCGTCCGCGACGGCGGCGTCCGCGCCGGTCATCGGCATCGGCGTCGTTGCTGCGGACTGCAACAGGGATTTCTTCCTCGTCTTCGGCTTCTTCGATCTCTTCTTCGACGTCGTCCTCATCGACGGCTTCGACCGCCGCAGCTGCACGGCCTCGACGCGCGGGGGTGGCGTCGACTTCGGCCTCGTCTTCTTCTTCAATGAGATCGGCGCCGACATTGATCTCGAAGTCGCCGGGCGTCATGTCGGACGCGGCCGTGATGCGGATCCGGACGTGCCGGTTTTCCTCCAGCGCCGCGAGCCCTTCGCGCTTTTCGTTGAGCAGATAGAGCGCGACTTCCGTCGCCGTGCGCACTTCGATGGTGTGGTGCTTCTGCTTGGCGCAGGCCTCGTCGAGCGCGCGCAGCAGCGCGAGCGCGGCCGATTCCACCGAACGAACGCGGCCGGTGCCTTGGCAATGTTCGCACACGTGGCTCGTGCCTTCCAGGACGCCGGTGCGACGGCGCTGACGCGAAAGTTCAAGCAGGCCAAAGCCGCTGATCTTGCCCATCTGCACGCGGGCGCGATCGAAGCGCAGGTTTTCCTTCATGCGCTTTTCGACCGCGCGGTCGTTCTTGCCGTCCTCCATGTCGATAAAATCGATCACGATGAGGCCAGCGAGGTCGCGGAGACGCATCTGGCGCGCCGCTTCGTCGGCGGCTTCGCAATTGGTCTTGAACGCGGTCTGTTCGATATTGCGTTCGCGTGTCGAACGGCCGGAGTTCACGTCGATCGCCACCAGCGCTTCGGCCTGGTTGATGACGATATAGCCGCCGCTCTTCAGGTGCACGATCGGGGAATAGATCGAGTCCAGCTGCTTCTCGACGCCGTGATAGGCGAAGATCGGCGTGGCATCCTTCCAGAGCTGCACGCGCTTGGCGTGGCTCGGCATCAGCATGCGCACGAAGTCCTTGGCTTCCTTGTAGGCAGCCTCGCCATCGACGTGAATTTCATCGACGTCTTTGTCGTAGAGATCGCGGATGGCGCGCTTCACCAGCGAGCTTTCTTCGTAGATCAGCGCCGGCGCGACGCTCTTCAGCGTCTCGTCGCGGATCGTCTCCCAGGCGCGTGAGAGATATTCGTAGTCGCGCTTGATCTCGGTCTTGGTGCGCTTGGCCCCCGCGGTGCGGATGATGAGGCCCTGGCCCTGCGGCACGTCGAGGTCTTGCGCGATCTTCTTGAGACGCTTCCTATCCGTTGCTTGCGTGATCTTGCGCGAGATGCCGCCGCCACGGCCGGTGTTCGGCATCAGCACGCAATAGCGCCCGGCGAGCGAGAGATAGGTCGTCAGCGCCGCGCCTTTGTTGCCGCGCTCTTCCTTCACCACCTGCACCAGCATGATCTGGCGGCGGCGGATGACTTCCTGGATCTTGTAGCGGCGCGTCAGGATGCGGCGGCGGCGTTCGTCGAGTTCTTCCTGATCCTCGTCTTCGCCCTCGCTGTCGGCTTCAGCCGCGGCGAGCTCAGCCTTGATCGCTTCCTGATCGGCGTGGGGGATCGCGTAATAGTCGGGATGGATTTCCGAGAACGCGAGGAAGCCGTGGCGATTGCCGCCATACTCGACGAAGGCCGCCTGCAGCGACGGCTCAACGCGCGTCACCTTGGCGAGATAGATATTGCCTCTGAGTTGTTTTCGGCTTGCAACCTCGAAATCGAAATCTTCAACGCGGCTTCCGTCGAGCACCGCGACCCGGGTCTCTTCCGGGTGCGCGGCGTCGATCAACATTTTCTTGGCCATTAAGATGGGCTCCGTGCGCGTCGCGCGCACAGGCCCCCGGACGTCCGGTTCGATCCGGGGCAGGGGCGGCGAGGCGACGCAAAGTCATGAAAGATGATCCTATGCGATCGCAGCCCAGACCCTGAGGGTCTCCGGCTCGTAGATCGATCGCTGAGAAGATCATAAGTGGCTCCGGGTTGACGCAGCCTGAAGGAGGCGGCGCTTACGCTCCGGCAACGGATGAGCCTTCGGGTCCGAACGCGGGCGCTAGGGAAGCGCGCCGCAGGGCCTGGTTCGCCGATCCGCGTGGCGGGAGCGCGCCGGGCGCTCTTGGGGGTCCCCCTGACGGCGCACGCGGCGATGGGGTCTACCTTGCATGATTTGATGGCGAATGAAAGCCGCAAGCCTCAGGCCCGACGGTAGGTCATGGCCGTTGCTCAGGGGCCGGTTACACGCCGAATGCCCTGCGCGTCCGGGCCGCCGACGCGCGCCCCCGGAACGAGCGAGACGGACCAGCCCGGCCCGGCGAGGCCGCTGGCGTCCGGTTGGGGCAGGACGATGCGGGTGAAGTCGGCGGAAATCAGCGCCCCGCTCGCGGCGCGAAGCTCGCCCCAGGCGTCGCGAACACTGAGGGTCGCGTAAATGCTGCCGAGCCCCTCGATAGGCGTCACCCGTTCGGGGTCGAACTCCATCTGCATGTTCGCTACCGGCAATACTAACCGCGGGCCCTCGGCAAAGCGGCGGCGGGCGTCTCCGACGAGCGCTTCCCGCTCACGCGCCCGATTGGCTTCCTCGCCCGCGATCCGGCCGCCGCCATAGCGGTAGGCGATCTCGTTGAGCCTCGCTTCGTCAAACGCCGGCGGGCGCAGCTCTTCGCGTAACATGTCGGCGGGCGCATAGCCGCCGAGCCGGGAGCGCCAGTTCGAGCGCTCTGCGTCTAAGAGCAGCCCATATCCGGGTCCCGTCGCATAGGCATAAGAACGGGCGAAGGCATCGTGTTCATCGTAGCGGTCGAGCAGGCGGGCGGCGAAAAGCTCGGTGTTTTCGCCCGCGCCGAGACGGACGCCGGTATAGGCGGCAAGGCCTTCATTGCGGTCGAGCGCTGCTTCCTGAGCCGCCGCCTCCGGAAACTCCGCATGCCTCAAGGCGCGGACAAAAAGCGCGTCTTGCGCTGCATTGCGCCGACCGGCGCCTCTCGAACGCAACGCCGTTGCCAGCGCCCGCATTTCGAGCCGCAGCAAATAGCGCCCGCGCTCGGTCTCCAAATGCGCGCACGTTGATGGCCCGGCCGTGAGCCCAAGCCGGTTCTGCACCCGATGCCAGGCTTCGTGCGCAAGCAGTACGCGCCGCTCGGCGCCGTCCGCCGGCAGCGGCGCGACCACCATGATCCACTGCGTGCCGGCCCAGTTGACCGACGTGTTGGCGACCGTCACGTCCGCAGGCAACTCGCCGATCCATCCCGTGTCCGTCACGCTTAAGATGCCGCCGTCATCCGGCTGGCTCGCCCAAGCCATGCGCGTGGCTGGATCGACCACCAACAGAGGCCCGCAAAGGTCGGCGCCCCAGAGCCGGCCACGATCCGCACTGCAGATTTCCTGCAGCTCCAGGAACGCGGTGTGAGCAAGCGGATCCTGCGCCTTCGCCGGGGTGGCGAGGCCGAATGTTAGCGCCGCAAGGAGGATCGCCCCGAAGCTCCGCATTACGTACAGTCAACACCCGTATGGCGGAGGCGCCAACCCCGTACACGACGAATGGTTTGTAACGCTTCGTCAAGCTGCAGTTACTGGTGTGTTCACCTTCCTTTTCAACGGGCTAGCAAGCCGCTTGCGGTAGTTTCCGCCTGTTCATGCAGATTACCCGTCGCTCCCTTCTGACCGCCGGCGCCGCCACCCTTGGGATGGCCGCGAGCAGTCATGCCTGGGCCGATGAGCCCGCCGCGGTCCGCGCCGTCTTGGTGCAGGACAACGGCCCCGCCGCGCGCGTGACCATCGCGCTGGATAGGCCGGCCACGGCTAGGACTTTCTTCCTGAACGATCCTCATCGTTTCGTTATCGATGTCGCCAATGCGCGCCTCGCGCTGCCGCAAGGCGTTTCCGGGCAGGGGCCAGGTTCCGGCGTCGTCCGCCGTTACCGTTATGCGCCGCAGGCTAATGGCGTTTCGCGTTTAGTGCTCGATTTGGAAGCGCCGGCGCAGCTGGTGCGCCAGGAAGTCGGCGGCCGGCGTTCGCCGGAACTCGTGTTCGATATCGCCGCCACCCAACCGTTCACAGCCACGCCGGCCCGCGTTGAACGCCCCGGCCGCAGCGCCCCGCGCCGCACCATTGTCGTCGACGCCGGCCATGGCGGACGCGATCCCGGCGCTGTAGGCGTCACCGGCGTGCGGGAAAAAGATGTGGTGCTGGACGCCGCATTGAAGCTGCGCCAAGCCCTGGAATCGCGGGGCAATTATCAGGTGGCGCTCACCCGAGACGCCGACCGGTTCGTGGAACTGGAAGACCGCGTGCATTTCGCCCGCAACCAGAATGCGGACCTCTTCATCTCTATCCACGCCGATTCCAACGCCAATCGCGAAGCTGCCGGCGCCTCGGTTTATACGCTCTCGGAACGCGGCGCGGCGCGGGCGCAGAACCTGATGGCGTCGCAAAACTGGGATCTCGAAATCGGGGACGCCCCCCGCCGCGGCGTCGCGCACGATATCCTGGTCGATCTCACCCAGCGCGAGACCACGAACCGCTCCGCCCAATTTGCGCAGACAGTCATCCCTCGTCTGGGCGAAGTTGCGCCGCTTTTGCGCAATACCCACCGCAACGCTGGGCTGTTCGTGTTGCTGGCGCCGGATGTTCCGGCAGTGCTGATCGAGACCGGCTTCCTGTCGAACGTGGCGGATGAGCGACGCTTGTCCGATCCGCGCGCCCGGGAACGGATGGCCGATGCGATGGCCGGGGCGGTGGATGCCTATTTCGCCGGGCCGCAGCTTTACGCCAGCGCCTAAAAACGGCGCGAATCTTCGGCTAGGGTCTGCGCCTCGACTGAGTGCCTGCACCCACCCAGGAGCGGCCTTACTCGCGCCCCAAAAGAGCGCGACGCCGGCCCGGAAATTCGAACGCGCGAGAAGCGGGGCGTAATGCTGCGAGACGATCCCTACAACGACCGCGGCTGGAGCCGCCATGATGACGACGGCGGCTACGATGAGCCCCGCGGCGGTTTCCCATGGCGCAAGCTGCTGATCGGCTTCGGTGCGCTGGTCGGCATCGGCTTTCTGGCGGTGGTCGGCTTCATCATCGCCGCGCTGCAAGGGCTGCCTTCGCTCGCCGATCTGCAAGATTACGAACCGCCGGTCACGAGCCGCGTTTATGCTGGCGATGGCGCGCTCGTCGCTGAGTTCGCGCGCGAGCAGCGCGTGTTCGTGCCGATCGAACAGATTCCCGATCACGTGAAGAACGCCTTCGTCTCGGTTGAAGACGCGCGTTTCTTCGAACACTCCGGTCTTGATTATCAGGGCCTTGCGCGCGCCGTGCTGCGCATTCCGCTCGATGTCATTCAAGGCAACCGCCTGCAGGGCGCTTCCACGATCACGCAGCAGGTCGCCGGCAACATGCTGACTGGCCGTGCCGCCGAATGTTCGGGCGGCATCGGCGGTTTGTTCTGCGCCGTGTGGACCAAGCTGCGCGAAGGTCTCGTCGCGCAACGCATCGAGCGCGTGCTCGATAAGGACCGCATCCTCGAGCTTTACCTGAACCAGATCTATCTCGGTAACCGCGCCTATGGCGTCGCCGCCGCTTCGCTCAACTATTTCAACAAGCCGCTGGGCGAGCTCACGATCTCGGAAGCGGCGTATCTCGCCATTCTGCCGAAGGGGCCGGCCAATTATCAGCTGCCGCGCCACCGCGAGCGCGCGATCGACCGCCGCAACTACGCGGTCGGGCGCATGCTCGAACGGGGCTACATCAACGAAGAACAAGCCGCCGAAGCGCGCGCCGCTGATCTGCAAGTCGCCAACCGCTTGGCGGGCGACCAATACGTGGCCGCTTCGCACTTCGTCGAGGAAGTGCGCCGGCAGGTGCAGGAACAATACGGCGAGCAGGCGCTCTATAGCGGCGGCCTCTCGATCCGGACCACGATCGATACGCGTCTGCAACTCGCGGCCGCGCGCACATTGCGTGCTGGACTTGAAGATTACGACCGCCGCCACGAATGGCGCGGACCACTTGCACGCGGCGACGCGGCGGGTGATGTGCAAGCGCAATTGGCTGATGCCAATCGGCCGCCGGCGCTCTCGAACTGGGTGCGTGCGATGGTCACGCGCGTTGCTGGCGGCGCAGTGACGCTGACCGATGAAAATGGCGCCACCGGCCGTTTGACAGATAACGATGCGCAATGGGCCGCTCAGGGCGGACGGCGCAACGCCGAACGCCGTTTGACCGCTGGCGCGATCGTTTATGCGGTGCGCGGCTCGAACGGGCGCTACACGCTGAAGCAAATCCCGCAAGTGCAGGGCGCGCTGGTGGCGATGGATCCGCACACCGGCCGCGTGCTGGCGATGGTCGGCGGTTATTCGCTGGAAGACGCCAACGGTCTCAACCGCGCGACGCAAGCGATGCGTCAGCCGGGTTCGGCGTTCAAGCCGATCGTCTATGCCGCGGCGCTAGACCAGGGCCTGACGCCGGCAACGCTGATCGACGACGGCCCGCTCGCGATCGAAGCCGGCGATGGCACCAATTGGTCGCCTGAAAACTATTCGCGAGAATATTACGGCCCGACGACGATGCGCCGCGGTCTGGAATTGTCGCGTAACGCCATGACGGCGCGCATCGCTTACGAAATGGGCGCTGAGCGCGTGCTGCAATACGGCCAGCGCATGGGCGTCTATGGCGACAATACGCAGCCTGTGTTCGCGCTGGCGCTCGGCTCTGGCGAAACCACGGTCATGCGCATGACGACGGCCTACGGCATGTTCGTCAATGGCGGGCGGCGCATCACGCCGGTCATCATCGACCGTATCCAGGATCGCAGCGGCCGCTCGGTCTTCCGCCGTGATCAGCGCGAGTGCCCGAACTGCACCGCCGAATGGCGCCGTGGCATGCGTCCGCCAGCGCTGGAGGATACGCGGCAGCAAGTGATTGATCCGGTGACGGCCTATCAGATCGTCTCGATGAGCGAAGGCGTGGTTCAACGCGGCACGGCCACGGTGATCAATTCGCTCGGCATGCCGCTCGGCGGCAAGACCGGCACCACCAACGACTACAAAGACGCATGGTTCATCGGCTACTCGCCGGACCTCGTCGTCGGCATCTGGGTCGGTTTCGATCAGCCGCGCAACATGGGCGAAGGCGAGACCGGCGGCCGCATCGCCGCGCCGATCTTCCGCGATTTCATGGCCGACGCGCTGCGCGACGTGCCGCCGACGCCATTCCGTATTCCGGCGGGCGTACGGCTCGTGCGGGTCGATGCCATGACCGGGCTTCTGCCGACCGCAGCTTCGACGCAAACGATCCTGGAAGCGTTCCGTCCAGACACCGAGCCGACCAACAGCATGGCGAGTTCGCCGTTCGTCTTTGGCGGCACCGATCCGATTGATCCGCGCGTTCTCTCCGGCATCACCGCCAGCTACGGCAGCGAGGCCGAACGCGAACGCCAGCAACGCCAGCTGCAGGAGCAGCAGGCTGAGGATCTGGGTGGATTGTACTGAGGTCAGTCGTGAGTAGTCAGTGGTCCATGGTGGGGGATTGAGTTTCCGCATCCCTCTCCCTATTGGCTACTGACAACTGACCATTCCCCCACTGACTGAGAAAAACATGCGCGCCGACATCGCTGCTCTTGCCGAACAAATCGAATCCGCCGTCGCCTTGCTGCGGAGGCGTCTTTGACTGGGATCAGGCCCAGGTCCGATTTGACGAACTGACCGCGCTCTCCGAGCGCCCCGATTTCTGGAACGATCCCGAGAACGCGCAAAAGCTCATGCGCGAGCGCAATAAGCTCGAAGCGGGGATGAACAGCATCACCTCGCTTGAGCGCGATCTGCGCGACTCGCTTGAACTGGCCGAGTTGGCCGAAGCCGAAGGCGACGAGAGCCTCGTCGAAGAAGCGTTTCAGACCCTCAAAGCGGCGCAACAACGCGCCGAGCAAGCCGAACTTGAAGCGTTGCTCTCGGGCGAAGCTGACGGCAACGACGCCTATATCGAGTTCAATTCCGGCGCTGGCGGCACCGAGAGCCAGGATTGGACCGAAATGCTGTTGCGTATGTACATGCGCTGGGCCCAATCGCGCGGTTTTAAAGTAGAGCTCCTGGAAGAGCAGGGCGGCGATACGGCTGGCATCAAATCCGCCACGGTGCTGGTCCAAGGCGAGAACGCTTATGGCTGGCTGAAGACCGAGGCGGGCGTGCATCGTCTGGTGCGGATCAGTCCTTACGATTCCAATGCGCGCCGGCATACCTCGTTTGCGAGCGTGTGGGTTTATCCGAAGATCGACCAATCGATCGAGATCGAGATTCTCGACAAGGACGTCCGCACCGATACGTATCGCGCCTCCGGCGCCGGCGGTCAGCACATCAACAAGACCGATAGCGCCGTTCGACTGACGCACATCCCGACCGGCATCGTCGTTGCCTGTCAGGCCGAACGCAGCCAGCACAAGAACCGGGCCGCCGCCTGGGATATGCTGAGGGCGCGGCTTTACGAGCAGGAGCTGCAAAAGCGCGAAGCTGCGGCGCAGCAATTGGCAGACAGCAAAACCGAGATCGGCTGGGGAAGGCAGATCCGGTCTTACGTCTTGCAGCCGTATCAGATGGTCAAAGACTTGCGCACCGGTGTTGAAACGTCTGACACTCAAGGGGTGCTGAACGGCGACTTGGATCAGTTCATGGCCGCTTCGCTTGCCGCGCGAGTCAGCGGTGCAGGCGAACAGCAGGTGGCTGATATCGACTAGCACAAGATGGCGGGGGCCATGAGCGAGACGCTTGTCATTGCAGAGCCGGGCGGCTGGTTGGCCGAATACCAGCGCGCGCATTGCACCGGCGCTTCGCCGCTGACCACGTATCAGGGTTTGCTCGCCGACGAGATCGTGCTGCCGAAAAGCGCGGCCGATCACACTGATGCTTTGCAGCTGGTGCTCGCCTGCAATGCATGGTCCGAGGCAATGAAGGGGCAAGTGTTCCTGATCGCCGGCGAGTTCGCGCCGGAAGCGTTGTGGAGCCTCTATGCGCATGATTACGTTTCGCAGACCAGGGCCGGCGGGCATGCGCAATATTTCGCGTCGCGGCGCGGCGATGAACTGGCGTTGAAGTGTGCGCGGCAGGGGCTGAAGAGCATGCTTGCTGATCCGCATCTGGAGCTGTTCGAACTTGCCCTGCGCTTGCAGCGTTCGCCGGCGAAAGCGGCGCGGAAGCTGGCGAAGCAAAAGGGCTATCGCAATGTTGCGGCCGCTTTGCGTGGGCTCGATCAGAAACTGATTGAACTCGAAAGCAAAGAGCCGCTTACGCCGCGGCAGAAAACTTGGCTGAAGAGTTTGCGCAAATTGAAGCTCGTGCCGGATGCGGAGATGAGCGCGCATCTGGTTCGCATTGCCGGGCTCAATCCGCTGCGTGCCAAACGCATCGAAGAAGCGGCGCGGATTCGGGCTGAGCACGAGCGGGACGATCCAGCGTTCAAGGCGGCGAAGGCGCTGTGCGAGATGGCGGGCCTGCAGTTTGCCGGGCTTGGCGAGGGCGCGTTTGGGCGGATGCGCAATGTTTGGCCGGAAGGGCCGGATCGGGCGGCGTTTATCTTGCGGGTGGAGACTAATCGCGGGCCACGGCCAGCGGCGCTTTATAGCGAGGGCGGGTTTATCAAGAGCTGGCTCGCGGTTCTGCTTGAGCCGGGCCAGCCTTTGCCGATCGGATCGCTGAAACTTTCCAAAGCCGAATACATGGCGATCGTCCCGGCGGTTTCGCGCTGAAGTTCCGCTGAACAAGAACGAAGTCGGTGCGTTGGCTGGCAAGGAGGTTTTTCCATGCCAGCTCAACGTGATGTCGCCGTGCTTTGCGGGAGCCTGCGCGAACAAAGCTTTACCCGCAAAGCTGCGGAGGCGTTGGCCCTGCAGGCGCCGCAGCATTTGAAGTTCCGGTTCGTCGATATTGTCGTCTCGCTCTATAATCAGGACCTCGACACGGATTCCCCGCCTGATGACTGGAAGCGTTTGCGCGATGATATTGCGCCCGCGGATGCGATTTTGTTTGCTACGCCGGAATACAATCGCTCCGTGCCGGGTGTTCTAAAGAACGCGATCGACATTGCTTCGCGGCCGTACGGCAAGGGCGTTCTGATCGGCAAACCGGCGGCGATCATTGGCGTGACGCCGGGGGCGGTTGGGGCGTTTGGGGCAAACCACCACCTTCGCCAGATCGCGACCTTCCTCAACATGCCGATGCTGCAGCAGCCGGAAATGTATATCTCGAACGTCGGCGAACTTTTGGACGAAGAGGGGCGGCTGACGCGAGAGGATAGCAAGAAGCTGTTTGAAAGCTTCGGCAAAGCCTTCGCGGATTGGATCGAAGTCAATTGCGCCGCACGTGTGGAGCGCGGCCGCGGGGTTTAGACGGACGGCGCGAGCCAGATCGCCCAGACAGCGCCTGCCACCACCGCCAGCCAGAGCGCCAGCAGCAGAAATCCGATCCAGAGTCGGGGCGGGTGTTGCGGTGTTTTTTCCATCGGCCCGCGCCGATTAAGCGCGCACGGCCGAGGCGCGTCGCTAACTCTTGTCAGCGGCGCTGCGAAATTTTTGATTATGCGGAGATTAGCTGGTGTCGCCGAAAGATGTTGGTCGGCCGCGTCGGTGAGCGAACGGAGTTCGGCGTGCACCGGCGGGTCGAGCCAATACTCAAGGTCTTCGGGCTTGGCGCGGAGAAGGCGTGGCCGTGCAACCGGCCCGTTTGTGGAGAGGCGGCGGGCGAGCCGGCGCGCGTAGCGAACAGGTTCGTTGTAGACGCGCAGGATGGCTTCGACGCGTTCGGCGATCGGCCAGGCGGAATAGAAGCGTGGGGCGTTGGCCATGGCGTCGGTTCGGGCGCGCGCGTTGGCTAAGCGCTTTACGCGCGTGCGCGGCGCTCCGGCAAAGCAACTGAAGCTGACGCGCCAGGCGTCGGGATTGTCAGCCCAGACAATATGGAGTCCCCGCTGGCGCCGGCGCGGCGCGCGCGGCGCTGGCGCTGGGAGCGGGCGGGGCAGGGCGGCGGCTTCGATCAATAAGAGTTCGCGCACGATGGCTTCTGTGATGCGGAGCCACTTCAGCGCCAGTTTGTAGTTTGTCGCCGTGAAGGTGTGCTGCTCCGCTATCCGCTCCGGCTGACCAAAGAGACCGAAGATCGTGCGCAGGAATTCGCCGGCGAGGCGCCAAAGCGCGATCGGGGCGTTGCGGATGGCTTCGGATTTGGGCGGCTGTTTCATGCGTGCGAGTATACGCCGCCGCGGACTCGGTCGGATTTGTGTAACGTGTATCCACGCTTTCAGTCGGCGCTCACAAGGGCTAGCGCGTTGCTTTAAGCTCGTATTTGGCGCGTGAGGTCACAGCGTGGCGCGACGCTGTCCGTCGAATATTTGCTGGCAGCAACCTTTGTGAGTTGCTTTCAACCTGCGATGGTCCAGATTGCTTGATGACGGGTTTGCCGCCCGTGCTCCGAGCCTTTTGGTTCCCAGCCAAATTGGCCGGGACTTCCATGCTAAACCTCAATTCGGCCGATCGATCGCAGCTTTTTGCGAGCCTTCAGACCATCGCCAACCTCACTGAAGCGCATAAGGCGTTGCTCTCGCGCCTGCCTGTTCGTGTCGTTTCAGTCGCTGAGGGTGTCGAGATTCAGCACGAAGGCGAGACGCCAACTGACGCATGCTTGTTGCTGAGCGGTCTGCTGTGCAGCTTCAAGATATGCGGGGATGGCAACCGCCAGCTGTTATCGTTGCATTTGCCGGGCGACATTCCTGATCTGCAGACGCTTTATCTCGATTGCACCGATCACGGCTTGGTCGCGGTCTGTCCGACGCGTGTAGGGTACATTCCGTACGAAGCGTTGCGCGATCTCATGGCTCATGAGCCGTCGATCGCAGCGCTGCTGGTGAAGCGCATTTCCGTTGACGGCTCGATCTTCCGCGAGTGGATCGCCAATATCGGGCGGCGTCACGCGCTCTCGCGCATGGCGCATCTCTTCTGCGAGTATTTTGTTCGACAGCGCGCGATGGGCGTTGCGAGCGATAATGTCGTGAGCCTGCCGCTGACACAGGCGGAGCTTGGCGACGCAACTGGTCTTTCGGCCGTGCACGTGAACCGCGTAATGCAGGAGCTTCGCCGCCGCGGCCTTATCCATAGCCGCGGCAATCATCATCGCGTTACAGACTGGCCGGGCTTGATGGCGGTCGGCGACTTTAGGGCCGACTATCTCCACCTGCGCATGCCGCTAGCGCAGCTTGGGCTTTAGACGGCGCGCCGGATCCAGGGCAGATCGGCGAGGACGCGGGCGTCCATAGAAGCGGCGGCGCAAAGAAAAAAGGCCCGGCTGGAAGCCGGGCCTTAAAGTCAGTTTTTTCCAACCCAGATGAGGAAACTTTAGCTCGACGTGCCCGTCACGATGACGCCCGACACCATGCGGTCGTCGTTGGAGGGTTCGCCGAAGACCGAGTTGCCGCCGCCAAAGGCGGATTGGGGACGCTCGGATGCGGAAACGATTTGCGGCGCCGCCGGAGTGCCGGGGCCGCCTTGCGACAGCGGATCCTGCAGGTAGCGGCACTGCCCTTCGAACACCGCGCCCATCTCGACGGAGAGCGATTGGTGGACGATGTCGCCCAGCACGTGGGCGTTGCGGGCCAGCATGACCTTGCGGGCGCGGACCGAACCTTCGACGCGGCCATGCACGGTCACGCTTTCGCTGACCATGTCGCCCTTGATCATGCCCGTATCACCAACGGTGACTGAGCCGCCGCGGACATTGCCTTCAATCTCGCCGTCGACTTGCAGCTCAGCGCCGTCGGCCTCAACCGTGCCGGTGATCTTTACGCCATTTGCGATGATCGAAGCGATGCCGCTACGCGGGGCGGCCGAACGGCGTTGGGGAGCTGGATCGGGAAGCGCAGGCACGTTGGATTCTCCCGGTCTAGCCTTGTTCGTGAACATGCCGTCCTGCCCTCAAGAAGTTAACAGGGTCAACCGCCCTGCCGCGGAACCACACTTCGTAGTGAAGGTGGGTCGCAGTGCTACGCCCCGTAGACCCCATCGAGCCGATGCGCTGGCCGATCGCAACGCGGTCACCGCGTTGGACCTGAATGTCGCGCAAGTGTCCGTACCGAGTCTTAAAGCCGTGGCCGTGATCGATCTCGACCGTATAGCCATAACCGGATCGGCTTCCAGCGAAGACCACAGTGCCCGGTGAGGTGGCGACGACGGGGGCGCGCTCGAAGGCGGCTAGGTCGAGGCCGGAGTGGAAGGCTGGGCGGCCGTTGAAGGGATCGATGCGCTGGCCGTAACCGGAGGTCTCGCGATAATCGACGGCGACCGGGGCGGCGAGAGGAGTGGCGCCGGCGAGGGCGCCGAGGCGGCGGGATTCGCCGATGCGGGCGGCGACCTGGGCGACGCGGTTGGCAAAGGCCGGATTGAGGCCGGAATCGCGGAGATAAGCGACGAAGTCCTGCGGCACGAGCGGACCGCCGGCGGCGGCGTCGGCATCGGCGCCGGTCATGTTGGCCATCTGGACGCCGGTGAGGCGAAGCACGCCGCGGACCTGCTCGCTACGCTCGACGACCTGGTCTTCGAGCTCCGAGAGTGTCTGGGCCTGGTCGGACTCAAGCCGCTCTTCGCGGGCGCGGAAACCGACGGTGGTGACTTGGTAGGGCTCGGACGAGGTGGCGGCGCGGGACTGGCGCGGCTCAGCTTCGTCGATCGAGGCGGCCATGATGATGCGGGCGCCGTCGCGCTCGATCGGGCGGGCGGCAGCCATTTGCAGGGTATTGCCGCCAGCATATTCCAGGAGCGAGCGGAGCACTTCGTGGCGGCTCTCGAACTCAGCAGTGGCCTGCTCGAACTGGCGGGAGCGCTCTTGGAGCTGAGCCTGGGCGGCGGCGGCCTGGGCGCGGGATTCGTTCAGCCAGCGGTCGTACTTGGCGCGTTCGCGCTCGATCTCGGCGTTCGAAGCGGTGGCTTGGGGGCCCTCAAGGACCGTATTGGCCGTCGCGTAGACGCACCAGCCAGCGAGACCCACAGCGCCAAGCGCCAGCAGGGCCTGCTTGCCAGGCGACAAGGAGACATAGCGGACCGTGCCGCCGCTCCGATGATAAATCTGCCGCTCTGGGAACGCGCGATCAAAGAACGCTCGCGCCCGCGATCCGAATTGGCTCATGGTCCGCCACCACCGCCGCTAACTAATAAACAAAAAGTGCGTTAGCCCCGCCTTGACCATCCAAACCTGAAACGCTCCCGAATTGCAACAGCCGCACGCCGCCGTTTACAGGAATTTCAGGCTTCTTAACGAGATCGGTGCGAAAACTGGGCCAAACCTGCGCAAGACTCGTAAACAACACGCTATTTCGCGCCCATCGCCTTAACCATTTTCAAGACATCTTCCACATGTCCTGGCACGCGCACCTTGCGCCAGACGTGGTGGATTCGGCCTTTCTCATCGATGAGGAAGGTGGCGCGCTCGATGCCCATGAACTTGCGCCCGTAGAGGCTCTTCTCGACCCAGACGCCATAGGCTTCACAGACTAGGCCGTCCTCATCGGAGGCCAGAAGCACAGTGAGCCCATGTTTGGCCGCGAACTTGTCATGCTTGGCGACGCTATCGCGCGATATGCCGATGACGACGGTGTTCGCACGTGCGAAGGCCTTCGCGTTTTCAGTGAAGCTTAGGGCTTCTTGGGTACAACCGGGCGTGTCGTCTTTCGGATAGAAATAGACGACCACACGCTTGCCCTTGAGGCTGGCCAAGCTGACGGAGCCTCCCCCGGCCGTCGGCAGCTCGAACGGGGGTGCGGGGTCGCCAGGTTTGAGCACTTTCGCCACGACAGGCCTCCGGGGCTTACGCCTCGCCGCCGCGCGTCAGCCTTTGCGCTGCGCCGGGACTGGGCGTTTGCTTTGCTTTGAATCAGCCGTCCGCGCTAGAGATTACCGCGGGGCGGCGGAGATGTGCGGATGATACGCCGCTCGACGCTCATTGCGCTCGAGATTCTGTTGGGCCTGGTCGCCGCTCTGGTGATCGGGCTCGGCGTGGCGTGGTGGCGCTTGAGCCAAGGGCCGATCGAACTCAACGCCATCCGTGAACACGTCCAGGCTGAACTGAGCGCCGCGCGCGCCGGGCGGCCGGTCTCCATCCAAGGCGTCGAACTGGCGTGGAGCCGCGAAGGCAATGCGCTGGAGTTGCGCGCTGTCGGCATCGCGGTTGAGGACGGGCGCGGCCATGTGCTGTCGCGGCTCGACCGTGCGCGGATAGAACTCAACGTGCTGCCGCTGGCGATTGGGCGCATCTCGCTGCAACGGGCGGAATTTACCGGCGGGGCGGTGACGTTCACGCGCAAGCCCAATGGCGCGATGCATATCGCGTTCGGGCCCGAAGGCGCACCCGCGGATATCGTGCTCGACCCGCCGCAGACGCGTGAATCGCTTGAACAGCGCGTGGCGCGCGTGCTCGACAGCATGGAAGCGGCGTTCCGTCCGGTTGGTCCCGGCGGCAGCTTGCGCGCGATCAGCTTGCGCGGCGCTGCGCTGACTATGAT
>JAEYPY010000049.1 GCA_023410295.1 Pseudomonadota bacterium
GTCTTGCGCCGTTCCAGGTGTGGCGCGAGGAACCAGACCACCAAGGCCGCGGCAAGACCGACCCCAACATAAGTTGCGTCCCCGATCCAGAAGACGGGCGCGCCGATCAGAAGATCTCGCAATGTGCCGCCGCCAATGCCGGTCACCACGGCAAAGAACCAAAACGTGACGATGTCCTGGCGATCACGCGCGGCGGCGAGTGCGCCGGTCAGCGCAAACACGGTGACGCCGGCATAGTCCCAGGCCGGCGGCAGAACGGGAAACGACTCAGGCGAAATCACGACGTCAGCCTGCCGCCAACCGCCAGACTCAGTCCACCCTGACGGCGCCTTTGCCTCTTGGCGCCTCATGTGGAGAGCGGAATGTTTTTCGCTGAAACGCTCGGCCCCGCGCTCACCCCGAGCAGCGGCGCTGCGCTCTACGAACACGTACAACAAGAGCTCGGCGGACGTGCGTCGGTCACGGTTGAAGAACTGCGCACCATCGTCGCCGCATTCCTGATCCGGCGCGGCAACGCCACCACGCCGGAAGCCGCGATCCAATACCTGGCCAATCATGGCAATATCGCCACGCGCGACCAGCGCAACTACGCCATGCGCCCAAACTGAGGGCGCTTGGTTGAAAAGCCTGAGCGGCCCGCGTAAGCCCACCCGACTGCGAGCGTGGCGAAACTGGTAGACGCACCGGACTTAAAATCCGTTGGCCGCAAGGCTGTGCGGGTTCGACTCCCGCCGCTCGCACCAGCCTTCGCTGCGCGCGCGCAGAGAAGGCTGTCGCGCCGGAGCCCAACGGGCGAAGGCCGACCCTTGCACCCGCGCGCAGCTACGGCTAGGCAAGCCATGACCCACCCCCTCGACAAGCTGATCTGGACGGCGCTGACGACGCGCCAGGCGCATCTGAGCGAAGGCGATGAACGCGCGCGACGGTTTTTGACGGAAATTGGGCCGTTCGCGGCGTGCGTTGATGGCTCGTGCGAGGCGGCCGCGGCGCTGGCGGCGATCATTCCCGAGGACGGCGATATTTCGTTGCTGGAGCCGGCGCCGCCCGCGGCCCCGCCGGGCGTTGAGATCAGTTTCGCCGCGCCTGGCGTGCAGATGGTCACGCGCGGCTTTGTGCGCGGCCCGAAGCACGATCTGCCGATTGAAGAACTAGGCGATGTAGATGCCGCGGAGATGCTGGCGTTGGCGACGCTGACGCGGCCAGGCCCGTTCCGCACGCGCACGCATACGCTCGGCCGCTTCATCGGCGTTCGCGACAATGGCGCCCTCATCGCGATGGCAGGCGAGCGGCTGCAGACGGATGCGTTCATCGAGATTAGCGGCGTGTGCACCCACCCCGATTATCGCTCGCGCGGCTATGGCGCGGCGCTGCTAACCAGTGTTGGACAGCGCATCATCGATGAAGGCAAAACGCCGTTCTTGCATGCGTACGCGAGCAACAACGGCGCGATCGGGCTTTATCGCAGCTTAGGCTTCGAGCACCGCTGCGATGTTGTGCACGCGGTGTGGAAGCGGGCTTAGATCGCGCCTTCCACCACTTCGGGCTCGGCGCCGCAGCTCGAGATCAACGCTTTGAGGTCGGCTTCCGCTTTGACGAGGGCGTCGGCGTCGCTTGAGCGGGCGACAAGGTGGAGGCCGAAGCCGTCGGGCGTGAACCAGGGATAGGAGCCGAACGACACGCCGGGCGCTTCGGCTTCAAGCTTGACTAAGCCTTCGGCGATTTGGCCTTCGCGCGCGCCTTTGCCGCGTACCGTCACCGAACGCACCACCGCGCCGCCTTCGATGCGGCCGACGATATCTTGCAGCATGCCGCGCATGATCGAGGGCACGCCCGCCATCACGAAGACGTTGCCAATCTGAAAGCCTGGCGCTTTCGACACCGGATTGGCGATCAGCGTGGCGCCATCGGGAATCCGCGCCATCCTCAGGCGCGCTTCGTTCAGGTTATCGCGGCGCTTATAGTGCGCTTCGAGGATGGCGCGGGCATCGTCGCGCACATCGATGCCGACGCCGAAGGCTTGGGCCATGGCGTCGGCGGTCTTGTCGTCGTGCGTGGGGCCGATGCCGCCGGTGGTGAAGACGTAATCGTACTTTGCGCGCAATGCGTTGACGGCGGCGACGATCTCCGCCGGCACATCCGGCACGACGCGCGCTTCGGCGACCTGCACGCCGAGCGGCGCCAAGAATTTGGCGATTGCTTGCAGGTTCACATCTTGGGTGCGGCCGGAAAGCAGTTCGTCGCCGATCAGCAATACGGCGGCTTTGACTTGGCGCTGCGTCATGGCCGCATGATAGCACAGCGCCCGCGGAAGGTACGATGAGCGAAGATTACGTTGCCCAGCTGACGGAGCGGCAAAAGGGCCATCTGCCCGATCATCTGGGGCTCACCTGGCTAGAGGCACGCCCCGGCTTGGTGCGCGGTCGCTTCGAGGTCGAGCCACATCACCTGGCGCCCAATGGCTTTCTCCACGCCGCCAGCGTCATCGCGCTCGCCGACAGCGCCTGCGGATATGGCTGCATCATCTCGCGCCCCGAAGGCGCAACGAACTTCACGACCATCGAGCTTAAAGCCAACTTCCTCGGCACCGCGCGCCAAGGCGCGGTCGCCTGCACGGCTGAGCTGATCCATGGCGGGCGTACTACACAGGTCTGGGACGCGAAGGTCACCGACGAAGCCACGGGCAAAACCATCGCCCTCTTCCGCTGCACGCAGATGCTGCTCTATCCGAAATAGGCGAGTGGCGATGGGGCATGGAAAAGGGCGCAAGCCGACCGGCCGCGCCCTATTCGCCACTCGCCATTCGCGGCGCGAAGCGCCCTACTTGATCTTCCCTTCGCCGAACTCGACGTGCTTCTTCGCAATCGGGTCGTACTTGCGGAACTTGAGCTTCTCCGTCTTCGTGCGCGGATTCTTCTTGGTCACGTAGAAAAAGCCCGTGTCCGCCGTGGAATTGAGACGGATCTTGATGACAGTCGGCTTAGCCATTGGACGGGCCCGGGATACTCAAGGTTTCAGGAAGCGCGCGAAAATACGGGCCCGCGCCCCAAAGTCAACCGCCGGAGGCTGAGATTGGCTGGCCAAATCGTGATTGCAGCCATGGTGGTCGATACCGAGGACGAGGCCAGGGCCCGGGCCATCCTGGCCGACTTGGTGAACGCGGCGGGCGTCGAGGCCGCCGATGTGCGCTGGCAGCTCTATCCAAAGCTGGGAGCGCATTCGAAGCTTTCGGCGGCTCTGCGCTGGCCCGGTGTGACCGAGCCGCAGGCCGTGATCGACGCCTGCGAACGGCTGGCTGGGCTGGTGGTGGCGGCTGAGAGCCTCCCAGGCGCCTACCTCAACAGCTTCATCCAGGACGACGGCGCCCTCTTCCATAACCGCATCTTCGACAACCGGATGGAGACCTTCCTGCGTCCGGATATCCTTTGGTTGGACATCGAGGCCCACACCCACCCAGACCGCCAAGCCGAACTGGCGGCGCTTTTTCGTTAGGTAAGACGCTCCAGGGTGTGCTTGCCGCGCGAGAAGCGCAGGAACGGGGGCGCAACCGGTTCGCCCGCGAGCCGCGCGGCCACTTCCTTCAGCACGAAGCGTGTGATCGAGGGCAGATCGAGCGCCAACGCCTCATCGATCGGAAACCAGCGCGTGTGCAGGAGTTCGTCTCCGGCTTCCGGTTCGTCGTGGGCCAGCACTTCGCCGGCGTCCGCCAGGAAGAAGCGCGCATCGAAGCGACGCGGGCGATAAGGCGGGGTAATGGCGCGCGCGACGAAGGCAAGTTTAGAGAGATCGGGGCCCTGCTCGTCGCCGAGCACCAAACCAGCTTCCTCGCGCGTCTCCCGCACTGCAGCCAGCGCGAAGGCCCGCGGTGGCCGGCGCACAATGCCGCCGGCGCGCAGCAGCGCCTCAGTTTCCGGCGTGAGCTCCGCCGCAGCTGGCAAGCGCGCGTCGCCAGGATCGACCCGCCCGCCTGGGAACACCCACTTGTCGGGCATGAAGACGTGGCCCTTGGCGCGCTGACCCATCATCACCTCGCGCCGGCCACGCACCAGGATCAGCGTCGCGGCGTCGCGCGGCTTGATCGGTTTGGGCTTGTCGCCATCCGGCGCGTCGAACGGCTTTTCGTCCGCGTTCAGTTTGAACTCGTTGGCGCTCATGGCCTTGCTTCTAGCACGGCGCCGCTGGGGAAGTGGAAGCTGAAGCGTCAGCCAACCTTATCCCATGCCAGCTGCAAGAGGCGCTTCACCTCCGCGTCGACGTCCTTCGGCGAGTCGAGCACCAGCATCGCGCTGTGCTTTTCGGCCCATGGCCTGCCGCTTTTCATTGGTGCGAGACGTTTGCTAGCGCTGACAGGCAGCGGCAGCCCAAGCTCAGCCTTGCCATCCTTCGTCGGCAGGATGCCGGCGAACTGAATGCGGCGGGAGAATGAGACGAAGGTCTTGCGGGGGCCGATGATGGCTTCCGGAAATTCCTTGCGCACGAGCTTGGCCACGGCATCGTAGATCGCGCGGCCGTTCGCATCCTTCCACAGAAGATCAAGCAGCGCGTCCGGATCGTCCCACGCCGCGCCTGACGGAAACGCCGCATGCAGCACCTGCGCTGCGCGGTTGGCGCCCAGACCGTATTCCGTCTTCAACCATTGCGCGCGCTTCCTTGGCGCCGTCTCGGGGCAGGCCTTGGCGATCTTGCCCCACTCGGCCAGCGTCTTGCCGGTGTCGCGCTCAAGGCTCGCCTGAACACTGGCGAACCATTTCTGCTGACGCTCGCTCAGCACCGGCTCTTTGGCCGGCGCCTTCTTCGCCGCCGTCTTCTTCGCCTTTGCAGCCTGCTTCGCCATCGTTACACCTCCCCCAAAGGAGACCCGCCCATGAGCTTGAACGGAACCTACGACGACAACAATCTCTTCGCGAAGGTTTTGCGCGGCGAGATTCCGGCGGTAAAGGTCTATGAGGATGAGCAGGTGCTCGCATTCATGGACATCTTCCCGCAATCGCGCGGGCACTTGCTGGTGGTGCCGAAGGGTGTCAAAGCGCGCAACTTTCTGGAATTGCCGGAAAGCAAGGTCGCGCCCCTAATGTGGCACGTGCAGCGACTGACCAAAGCCGCGGTGAAAGCACTGAAGCCCGATGGCGTGACCGTCACGCAATTCAACGGCGCGCCGGCGGGGCAGACCATCTTCCACCTGCACTTCCACATCATCCCGCGTTACGAGGGCGTTTCGCTCGCCGGCCACGGTCACCAGAACCGCGCCGATATTCCCGAGCTCGAGCGCATCGCCAAAGACATCGCCGCGGCGTTGTGATCTTGGATCGCGGGTTTTAGGCCCGCGAAATTAGCGACAGAGCCCTTCGGCCACCGCCTCTGCCGGCCGCGCATCGGCGTACTTTTTTTCGACGATCAGGTAGGTCGTCGTCTCGTCGCCGATATTGAGCGCGGCGTGGCGCGTCTCGGCGTCATTGCTGAATGAACCGCCGGCGCGCACCGGGCGCTCGGCCACGCCCTCGTCCGTGGTGATGCGCATGACGCTTTCGCCGCTCAGCACATAACCGAAGTGCGGCGGGTGATAGTGCATCTCATGCCCGACGCCCGGCGGAAACGTGCAGCGGAGGACACGCATCTCGGCGTCCTCGTGCAGCTGCTCGCACACGCGCTCGCCTTCCCAACCGGCGCAGAGCGCGCTTGGCAGCGGTGCGACTTGCGCGGATGCGCTGGCGCATGCACCGAGCAGCGCGACGGAAGCGAGGAGCGCGCGCATCAGGGTTTGGCGTATTGTTCGATCCATCCGCATCCCTCCCTTAGGAGGTGCGAGATAACGCGGCGCCGCCAGCGAGGCAACGTGCACTAATCCAACGCAACGACCCGTCCGTACCTCTTCACGCTTGAGCCGCAACAAAAGCGCCGTGCGAACCGCCGGCGCAGAATGGGGACACACGCATGAAGCTCTCTCAGACTCTCCTCATCGGCGCTGCCGCTTTCGGCGCACTGCTGACGCCTGTCGCTGCTTCGGCGCAGGATTACTACGCCGCGTTCAGTGTGGGCGCCGTCGACCTCGACGATTCCGACAATAGCGGCGCTTTCAGCAGCGATTTCACCACCGGCGAAGGCACCGCCATTCCTGCGGGTACAGTCTTGCCTGAGGGCACGCCTGTCGGTTGGACGACGGCGTTTGACGACGGCTCTTCGCTGAGCGCGGCGTTGGGCAGGCGATTTGGCGCATGGCGCGGCGAAATCGAACTTTCGCGCCAAAGCAACGACGTTGAGACGCACAGCGGCGTCGAAGCGGGCGGCATTGCGCTCGATGGCGAAGACGCCGGCGTGCTGATCACCGGCTCGCCAAACCTCGGCGTCAGCGTGGGCGACCTCGTCGACGACGGCCAGGGTTCGGTGGAGACCACCTTCCTCTTCGCCAATGGCTTCTACGACTTCAACACTGGCGGCCCGATCACGCCTTACGTCGGCGCCGGCATCGGCGTGGGCATGGTCGATGTCGACTATTCACCGTCGGGCGTTGAGATCGTCAACGACGACGCCACCGTGTTCGCCTACCAGCTCATCGGCGGCGCCGCGCTTGACGTTACCGAGCGGATCGCCCTCTTTGCGCAGGCTCGTTATCGCGCCACGGAAGACGTCGAAAACGACGTCGCTCTGTTCGACGCCAGCCTCGACATCGAAAACCGCGCGACGCTGATTGAAGCGGGTGTCCGCTTCCGCTTCTAGCCCCCATCCCCGTCGCGTCGTGCGGACTGGGCGGCTCCATTGGAGCCGCCCAGTTTTTTCTGGACAGAAGAAAGCGGCGGCCGCTTGCGCGACCGCCGTTCTCACATTCTGCAACTCCGGACAGCTTACGCCTTCTCCGGCTTCTTGCCGAAGCTCAGCAGCCCGCGCGATTCCGGCAGGTAGGTGAACTTCAGCTTCTCCTTGTCGCTCGGATCGAGGTCGATCTTGACGATGCCGCCGTTCTTCAGCTTGCCGAACAAAAGTTCGTCGGCCATCGGCTTTTTCACTTGCTCCTGGATGAGACGCGCCAGCGGGCGTGCGCCGAAGCTTTCATCGTAGCCCTTAGTGGCGAGCCAATCGGCGGCGCGATCGGTGATCTCGATCTGCACGTTGCGTTCGGCCAGCTGACCTTCGAGCTGGATGATGAACTTCTGCACGACGTTGCGCACGACTTCCGGCGGCAGGCCGTTGAAGTGGATGACGGCGTCGAGACGGTTGCGGAATTCAGGCGTGAACAGCCGCTTGATCGCCTCTTCGTTCTCTTCGTCCTTCTTGCCGCGGCCGAAGCCGATGCCTTGGCGCGCTGCATCCGCCGCGCCGGCATTGGTGGTCATGATCAGGATGACGTTCCTGAAATCGACCTTCTTGCCGTTCGCATCGGTGAGCGAGCCGTGGTCCATGACCTGCAACAGGATGTTGAACAGATCGGGGTGCGCTTTCTCGATTTCGTCGAGCAGCAGCACGCAGTGCGGATGCTGGTCGACGCCATCAGTGAGCAGACCGCCCTGGTCGAACCCGACATAGCCCGGAGGCGCGCCGATCAGGCGCGAGACCGTGTGGCGCTCCATGTATTCGGACATATCGAAGCGCAGGAGTTCGATGCCCATGATGTTGGCCAGCGAACGCGCCACTTCGGTCTTGCCGACGCCAGTGGGGCCGGCAAACAGGTAAGAGCCGATCGGCTTTTGCGGTTCGCGCAGACCCGCACGCGCCATCTTGATGGCCGCCGCGAGCTGGTCGATCGCATCGTTCTGACCGAACACCACGCGCTTCAGATCGTCCGCCAGCGAGGCGAGCGCTTCCGCGTCGTTCTTCGACACCGATTTCGGCGGGATGCGCGCCATGCGCGACACCACTTCTTCCACCTCGGCGACATCGATCAGTTCTTTGCGCTGCTCCTTCGGCAACAGCATCATCGAAGCGCCGGTCTCGTCGATGACGTCGATCGCTTTATCCGGCAGCTTCCGATCGCCCATGTGGCGCGCGGAGAGTTCGACCGCGGTTTTGATCGCATCGTCGCTGTACTTCACCTTGTGATACTCTTCGAAGTACGGCTTCAGACCCATCAGGATCTTGATCGCGTCCGGAATCGACGGCTCGTTGACGTCGATCTTCTGGAAGCGCCGCGCCAGGGCGCGGTCCTTTTCGAAGTGCTGGCGATATTCCTTGTAGGTGGTCGAGCCCATGCAGCGCAGCTGGCCTGATTGCAGCGCCGGTTTCAGGAGATTCGACGCATCCATCGCCCCGCCGCTGGTCGCGCCGGCGCCGATAACGGTGTGGATCTCGTCGATGAAGAGCACCGCCTTCGGGTGGTTCTCAAGCTCCTTCATCACGCTCTTCAGCCGCTCTTCGAAATCGCCGCGATAGCGCGTACCGGCCAGCAGCGCGCCCATGTCGAGTGAGAAGATGGTGGCGTCCGCAAGCACCTCGGGCACTTGCTTCTCGTTGATCTTGCGCGCGAGGCCTTCGGCGATCGCCGTCTTGCCCACGCCAGGATCGCCGACGAGCAGCGGGTTGTTCTTCTGCCGGCGGCAAAGGATCTGGATCGCGCGCAGCACTTCGGCTTCGCGGCCAATCAGCGGATCGATCTTTCCTTCCTTGGCTTTCTTATTGAGGTTGACGCAGTAGGCGGCGAGCGCCTCCTGGCCCTGCTTCACAACGCGTTCGCCCTCTTCCTCATTGGCGCCGCGCACCGGCCGCGGCTGCGCCGCGCCCGCGCGCTTGGGAAGCCCATGCGCGATAAAGTTCACGGCGTCGTAGCGCGTCATGTCCTGCTCTTGCAGGAAGTAGGCGGCGTGGCTTTCGCGTTCGCTGAACAGCGCGACCAGCACATTGGCGCCGGTGACTTCGCGCCCGCCCGATGAATCGACGTGCAGCATCGCCCGCTGCAGCACGCGCTGGAAGCCGGCCGTCGGGCGCGGCTCTTCGTGCTCACGGTTCGGCACGACCAGGCTGTCGAGCTCGTTCTCGAGATAGGCGTCCAGGTTGGTGCGCAGCTTGTCGAGATCGACCTTGCAGGCATGCATCACGCTGGCCGCGTCGTCATCGTCGATCAGCGACAACAACAGATGCTCTAGCGTCACGAACTCGTGCTGGTGCTCGTTCGCGAACGAGAGCGCACGCCGAAGCGTGTGTTCCAGCGTGCGGGAGAATGTCGCCATTCGACTTTATTCCTTTTCCATCGTGCATTGCAGCGGGTGCTCAGACCGCCGCGCCAGATCCAGAACTTGGGCGACCTTGGTTTCGGCCACCTCGTAGGTGTAGACGCCGCAAAGACCGACGCCGTGCTGGTGAACGTGCAACATGATGGTGGTGGCCTCTTCTCTCGTTTTGTTGAAGAAGCGCTCCAGCACGTACACGACAAATTCCATCGGGGTGTAATCGTCGTTCAGAAGCAGCACCCGGTAGAGCGAGGGCTTCTTGGTGCGGGTGACGGTTTGGGTTCCAGCGCGCCCATCGGCCCCGCCGCCCTCCTCGTTGTCATCCCAGAAGCCGCCACCGCTCATCGCCGCTGATCACTGCCCTGCGCACCGACTCATGCACCCATCGTGCGAGCCTTCGCCCACATGTTGAACAATTTATGGATCAAGCGCGGCGATGGAAGGCCTTGCGCTAGATGCGCACACAGCCCATGGCGCCTGGAACAGTGATCGCAACGAAAAAGGCCCGGCTCCGATATGGAGCCAGGCCCTCTTCGTTTCAGCCCCTCGGGGCGATCGCCCCGAAGCGGATGTGTTAGCGCGCAGCGCCGGTCTGGATCAGCTGGCCGACGGCGGTGACGCGGTCGTTGATCGGCGCGATCGCGTCCTTGGCGACGCCGGCGACGAGGTCGGAAACGCTCGTCAATTCCGCGACGTAAGCCTCAAACGAGGTCTTCGCGTAGTCGGTTTGCTTCTCAACGAATTCTTGGACGCTCTTCGACGTCATCAGCGACTTGGTCATCGCGACGTGATTTTCCAGAGCGGCCTTCTGGAAGGCGACGGTGCGGGCCGAGATGGCCTCAAAGCCCTTCTGGGCGGCGCTAGCGGACGCCACCCAGGCCTCGACGTTCTGCTTGCCGAAGGCCGAGACTTCCGACAGCGCAGCCAGGCTGCGGTCGATGTTCTCGCGGACGGCCTCGGTCGAGGCGGCGGTGACGGTTTCGAAGGCCTCGGTGGCCGACTTGGCGGCGCGCGGGGCGGTCTTGGCAGTGGCCATGGTTGGTCTCCTTGGGGGCGGCGGCCCGAATAGTCGTTCCGACCGCCGCGGGGTGCGGCGAATCTGAAGGCTATATGTTATGCTGCACCTGCGAAGTCAACGCCATTTTGCTGCACCGCACAATAAAGAGGTGCGACATCTTCCGCAGCGGAACAAGGACTCGTTCAGACCGTATTAACCAAGTTTTCCACATTCTAACGGAGCAAAACTCGCCGATGCCGCGCTTTAACTGAAGAACTGTCAGCTGTTTCTGCAACGGTCGCTTAACCGGGTCTAATGAATCTGTAAGCTGCACGGCACGCGTTTTGCCTGAAATAGTCCGTGTTTGTGCGGGATTGGACACTCATGAAGTCTGCGGGTCTCTCTTCTTTCCGGTTCATGATCGGCGCCCTCGCCGCGGTGATGACGCTCGCCCTTGCGGCGCCGGCGGCTCACGCGACGGAACGCTATGCGGCGTTCGTCATGGATGCGCGCACCAATGAGGTGCTCCACGAGGATATGGCTGACGAGGCCCGCTACCCGGCGTCACTCACCAAGATGATGACGCTCTATATGATTTTCGAGGCGCTTGAGCGCGGCGACCTCACCATGGAGACCCGGCTGACGGCGTCCCGCAACGCCTCGCGCCAGCCCCCGTCACGGCTTGGCCTGCGCCGCGGCGACACCATCACTGTCGAGCAAGCCATCCGCGCCCTTGTGGTCCAGTCCGCTAACGACGTCGCCACCATGGTCGGCGAACGCCTGGGCGGTTCGGAAGCCCGCTTCGCCGCTAACATGACCGCCCGCGCCCGCGAACTGGGCATGACCGACACCCGCTTTGCCAATGCGAGCGGCCTGCCGGACACCCGCCACCGCACCACGGCGCGCGACATGGCGCGCCTCAGCCAAGCGCTGTGGTACGATTTTCCTGAGTATTATCATTACTTCCAGACGCCGAGCTTCGCTTGGCGCCGCGGCTCCGGCCGTAACCACAACCGTCTGCTCGGCCAAGTGGAAGGCGTTGACGGCATCAAGACTGGCTATACCCGCGCCTCGGGCTTCAACCTCGCCACCATGACCGAGCGCAATGGCCGCCGTGTCATCGTCGTGGTGCTTGGCGGCGCCACCGCCGCCGCCCGGGATGCTCAGGTCGCCTACCTGATCGAGGGCGCGTATCAAGAATACGCCCGCCGCTCGGACCCGAACGCGGCGAGCTTCGCCTCGATGCCGGGCCGCCGTCTCGACGTGCAGCTCGCTCCGGGCACGCTCAACGCCAGCGCGCCGAGCAGCGCCGCCCCCAGCCCCTACTCGACCTATCAGGGCATGGTGGTTGAGACGCTGTCGCCGGTTCGCGCCCCGCTCGACCAGCCGGTCGGCCAAGGCGACGAGAGCGAACAATCCACCGAAGAATAGGTCTTAGGACCTCTTTCGAAGCAGTCGATCCCGCGCGGCCGTGAGCCGCGCGGCTTCTGCATGTGAGCCGCCGCGATCGGGATGAGCCCGCGCCATCTTGGTGCGATAGGCGGCGCGGATCTCGTCGGCCGTCGCTACTCGACCGACGCCGAGCACGCGCCGCGCTTCCGCGTCTGCAGAATCCTCGGGAGTTCTGGAGGGCGCCTGGGTTGGCGGGCGTTGCGCTAAACCCGGCCAAACCACCCACGCTAGAGCCGCAAGCGCGGCCAGCGCGATCGCCGGCCACAGCGCCCCGCGCGTCAGCACCGCCAATGCTGCACCCGCGAACAACAGCGCCGGCCAGCGCTGCATAAGCTCCCGCCGATAGACGCCGCCGTAGCGACCGATGAAAACCAGCGCGAACAGCGCGGTCACGGCCAGGAGCGCCGGCAGCATCACTCTCTCCTTGCGGCAAGCGGCGGTCAGAACTTCAGCGCTTCGCCTTCGAAGCCGGGGAGCTTCAGCGCGATGAAGAGGTCGCGCAATTCCTGGCGGGCCGCCAGATGGCTCATGCGCAGGTCACCATCGACGCCCTCGGCGTCGAGATCGAGCAGCGTGAGCCCCTGTGGGAAGAGCTCGCGGTAGATTACCCGCTCGGAAAGGCCCGGCGCGAGGCGAAAGCCGATCCGGCTCGATAGGGTCTGTAGCGCGTGACCGACCTTCTGCTTGTTCTTGGCCTCGATGCGGCTGGCCGAGGTGCGGTTGCGCAGCACCACCCAGTCGATCGGGGTGCGGACCGCCAGGGCTTTCTTCTTCCGGCTCTCCCAGACCATCTCGCTATAGATCGAGGGCCGGACGATCTCGGCGCAGTTGGGATCGATGTCGCCCAGGAGGTCGAAATCGACGAAGCTGTCATTGAGCGGCGTCACCAGCGTGTCGGCCCAGGCGTGCGCAAGGCGCGCGAGGTGGGAGTCACCGCCGGGCGAATCCACGACGATGAAATCGCAGGTTTCGCCGAGCCGACGGAGCGCCGCGTGGAAGGCGCTCTCGTCTGCGGCCTCGGCGGCGTCGAGCGAGCGTTCGCGGCTTTCGTGGAGTTCCAATATCTGGGGGCACGGGAGCTTCGCTCCACGCGCGGCGATCCAGCGGCCGCGGTTCTCGATGTAGCGGGTGAGCGAGCGCTGGCGCGTGTCGATGTCGAGGACCCCGGTGCGCCGGCCCATGCGCATCAGCGCGACGACGATATGCATCGCCACCGTCGACTTGCCGGCGCCGCCCTTCTGGTTGCCGACGACGATCACGTGCGCATGCCTTACGGCGGGGACGGAGTCGAAGGCGTAAGCCGCGGTCATGGCGATCGCCCGCCCAACCTGGCGGGCGCTGCAGCCTGCAAAAGAGACGCAACGCCAAGACACATAGGATCAACTCATCGGTTATTGAGGTTAAGGCCGACTTAAGCGGCTTGACGTGGAACATTCGCCATCGGATGCGGAGCCATGGCTGATTCTGCCCTGCCGATTGCGCGCGACGTGGCGCGCCTGCGTGAAACCGTCGGGCGATGGCGCGCGGCCGGACTGAAGGTCGGCCTCGTGCCGACCATGGGGGCGCTGCACGAAGGCCATCTCTCGCTGGTGCGCACGGCAAAAGAGCGCTGCGACCGCGTTGTCGCCAGCCTTTTCGTCAACCCGCGCCAGTTCGCGCCGCACGAGGATTTCGAACGCTACCCGCGCGACGAAGCTGGCGATGCCGCGCTGCTGGCGAGCGCGGGCTGCGATCTTCTGTTCGCGCCCGAGCGAGGCTCGATGTACCCGCCGGGTTTTGCGACCAACGTCATCGTCTCCGGCGTATCGACCCCGCTCGAAGGCGAGTTTCGGCCGCACTTCTTCGGCGGCGTCGCCACTGTGGTGACGAAGCTTTTGTTGCAGTGCCTGCCGAATGCCGCCTTTTTCGGCGAGAAGGATTACCAGCAGCTCCAGGTGATCAAGCGCATGGCGGCCGATCTCGACATCCCGGTTGAGATTGTCGGCTGCGCCACGGTGCGCGAGCACGACGGGCTCGCGATGTCGTCGCGCAATGCTTACCTCAGTGAGGACGAACGGCGCATCGCCGGGCGGCTCAATCACCTGATGCACGATGCGATCAAGCTCGTGCATCAAGGCAACGCGATCGACTTCGTCGAACAGGAAACCGCGCGTCATCTCATCGCCGCGGGCTTCACCAGCATCGACTACATCGCCATCCGTGACGCGGAGACGCTGCAGCCGATCGACGATCTTTCGCGCCCCGCCCGCATCCTCGCCGCCGCCTGGCTCGGCAAGACGCGCCTGATCGACAACATGGCGGTGTAATCACCCCGCCGAGTTCTGAGATCATTGTTTCGGCGGACAGCCGCCGATGCACACGACGCTGTCAGCAGGCGTGACTTCGCGTCCCGCGTTTGCGTTCTGCTGCCGGACGTCTTCCATGACTTCGCGCGTCAGCTCAGCGTCTGACTCGGCAGCTGCCTTCAACGCGGTGAAGGCCAACTCCATGATATCCGGCTCGGCGCCGTTGTCAGCCGGCACAGGCGCAACGAAATGCCGTTGGGTAGGTGTAATCGATGTCGCCTCTCCGATGGGCGACGCCTGCACCGCCGCCGCTCCAGCCTCACGGGTTATCGAAGTTTGGGCGGCTGCAGGCAGCGCAACGGCTGCGAAACACAAGCTCCCGATGAGAATGATCGACCGCATCAGCGCACCACCCGAGTTGCCGCCGGAGGACATTAGTTGACGTCCTCTTGGCGACGCAACGGGCAAGCCGTTGAACGGGCGTGACGCCCGTCACAGCGGCATGGCCCGCCTCTCGCTACCTTCCTCTCATCGAACAACGACTGAACTTCGGGAGCGAGGGACATGATCTGGACGCATAAAATCGCAACCCTGGTGCTGGCCGCCGCGCTTCTCCTTCCTGGCGCGCTCGCCACGCTTCACCAGGCGACCTTGATCGTCGCGTAGAGCCAACCGGCGATCACCCAAAGCAAGGACGCGAGGTCGCTCCCCTCGCGTCCTTCGCTTTTTCTGCGTTGCTGAACTGGCGGCAATTTGAGGAACCGGCTCTCGCGCGGCGCCGTTCCTAGCTCACCATGCCGGATGGGCACGCCACACAGACGAAAACTCTGGCCGCGAACGCCAGCAGCATCGCGTTGATCGCGCTAGCGGCGCTGCTCGTCTATGCACTCCGGCATGTTTTGCTGCTCGTGTTCGGCTCTATCCTGATTGCTGTCGGCTTGCGCGGCTTGGCGGGCGTCATCGAGCGGATCGCACCGATCGGCAAGCGCTGGTCGCTCGCCGCGGCGGCGCTGATCGTGATCGGCGTGCTGGCGGCGGTATTCTGGCTCGGCGGCGCGCAGATCGGCTCGCAGATGGCGCAGCTGGTGCAGACGCTACCGGAAGCATGGGCCAATCTGCGGACCCGGCTTGAGAGCAATTCGATGACGTCGGCGCTGATCGGCGAGATCGAGTTCGCGATGTCGAGTTCTTCGCCGCTGCCCGCGTTCGCTTCGCGAGTTGGCTCGTGGACGATGTCGTTCGCGGGCGCGACGCTGCAGCTTCTGCTGGTGCTGATCGCGGCTGGGTTCATGGCGGCGAGCCCCGATACGTATCGTGGCGGCGCGCTCTCGCTCGCACCTTCGCGCGTGCGCCCGCACTTGCGCCAGGCTTTCAAAGCTTCGGCGACGGCGCTGCGTAAATGGCTCGTCGGCACGCTGTTCTCGATGGTGTTCCTCTCGGTGACGATTTCGATCGGTCTCTGGTTACTCGGGGTGCCGGCGCCGCTGGCGTTGGGATTGCTGGCTGGCATCGCGCAATTTGTGCCGCTGGTTGGCCCGATCCTGGCGGCGCTGCCGGCGGTCCTGCTGGCGCTGACGGTCGGGCCCGAACTCGCGGCCTGGACGGCGCTGCTCTATTTCGTGCTTTCGCAGATCGAAGCCAATCTGATTTATCCGCTGATCCAGGAACGCGCAGTCTCGCTGCCGCCGGCACTGACGTTATTCGGCGTGATTGCGTTTGGTTTGTTGCTCGGACCGCTCGGCGTTCTGTTTGCGACCCCGCTGATCGTGGTGACGAGCGTCTTCGTGGTGATCTTCTATGTGCGCGGCACGCTCGGCGATCACAGCGCGCCTATTCCGGGGCAATAGCCTTTTCTTCTGCGCGCCAAGGTTTCAGCCGCGGCAGCCAGCGCGGCACGGCGGCGGCGTAAGCCGCATACTCTTCCGGAAAGCGCTGGCGCAGATGTGGCTCTTCATAAGAGAGGATGAACACGAGAAAACAGAACCAGATCACCACGCCGTACGCGAGCAGCGCGGCGTGCTGGAATACGAACATCTGTCCGAAGATGAGGCCGAGCACGGCGAGGTACATCGGGTTTCGCACGAAGCGATAAAGCCCAGTGACGACGAGATGCTGCGTCGGTGCGATCGGCGCCGGCGTGCCGATGCCTTTCGCAGCGAAGCGTGCGAAGCATTCAATGAGCGCTGCTAGCGAAATCAGAATGAGCAGCCAGCCGATCACGACATGCTGCCATGGCGCGGCTTCAGGAAAGCGCCAATGCGTGATCAGCCACGGAACAAGGCCGGCGACGATTCCAGGCGCGGCGACGAAAAACGCGGCCGAGCCAATGGCGGCGTTGGTGCGCTCATTCATGCGCTGGCTGCGTCCGAAGCGGCCTGGCGGCGCGCCAGGCTTTCCGGTGGCCACTCGGCCTTCATGTCGTAGAACACCTCAAATACGCGCGCCCCTTCGGGCAGCTTGACCCACGGCACTTTGCTGCGCGTGAAGATGTGCGCGTCGGGCTCAATTGCGTGTGGCTGATCCAGCGTGGCGACGCGAACGAAGCGCAAATAGCTGCGCCGCCCGTAATTGCTCCAAAGCGCGACCTGGCACTTCGGGCAGCGATGGATTTCGTGACCGCGGCCGCTGGGGCTCGGCATTTCGATGATGTTGGGCTCGCCTTGCAGCATGTCGATGCGCGATGTTTCGATGAGGGCATTAATGGCGAATGCGCCGCCGGTTTGTTTCTGGCAATCGAGACAATGGCAGCAATGCGTGAACATCGGCCGCGAGTTCAGCCGATAACGCACCGCGCCGCACGAACAGCCGCCCTCGAAGGATTCGCTCATCGTTCCTCCATTCTCGAACCGCGCGTCTTGAGACGCGCACGCGGGCCTGAAGGGCCGCGTTCGAAGTGCGCCGCCTTCTTGAACACGGTCGGCAACGCGCTTGCGTCGCCCCACCAGCCTTCCCCGCGCGGCTTGGCTTGCGCTTCGTATACATCAAGCGTGAGCGCGAAGTGGGTGAAGACGTGCTGAACTTGGCCAGATTTTTTCCACGCGCCGTCCGCGGGCGCGTGCGCGAGTGCTTCCTTGCGCGGCCATTTCTTGGCGCGCCATTCGGTGCTGGGCAGCGCGGCCATGCCGCCGAGCAGGCCTCTGTCCGGGCGGCGGATGAGCCAGAATTGGCCGTCGCGCTCGATGCGAAAAACCGCGCCGAATCTCTGCGGCCGCTCCGCCTTGGCAGCGCGGCGCGGATAGGTTTCAGGCGCGCCGGAGGCGAATGCAGCACAGGCGCCCTGCCATGGGCAGAGATCGCACTTCGGCGCGCGCGGCGTGCACACCGTGGCGCCGAGGTCCATCAGCGCTTGGGCCCAATCGCCCGGACGCTCGTTCGTGACCAGCTCGCCGGCGAGCCTGCGCAGTTCGGGCTTCGCGGCTGGGAGCGGCGCCTCCACGGCGCGGAGGCGCGCGACGACGCGCTCGACATTGCCATCGACCACGTTCGTTGCCTCGCCATAGGCGATCGCGGCAATGGCGGCGGCGGTGTACGGACCGACGCCCGGAATGGCGCGCCAGCCGGCCTCGCTGCTCGGGAAGCCATCAGCCGCCAGCACTTGGGCCCCGGCGTGGAGGTTGCGGGCGCGGGAATAGTAGCCAAGTCCGGCCCAGGCGCTCAGCACCGCCTCGCGCGGCGCGGCGGCGAGCGCCTCCACATTCGGCCAAGTCTCCAAGAAACGGGCGAAATACGGGATCACGGCGGCGACGGTGGTTTGCTGCAGCATGATCTCGCTGAGCCAGACCTTATACGGATCAGCGCCGTCCTTCCGCACCCGCCACGGCAGGCGCCGACCTTCCTGGTCGTACCAGGAAAGCAATGATTTCCGGAGGTTTTCCCGAGTCGCGTGTCTGTTATCCACAGACCGGACCTGGGCGCGGACAAGCGCGGGCATGGGCTCTCTTTACCCTTTGTTCAGCGATTTCCGATTCGCTCCAGGGGTCTCATGTCATTGCGCGATCGATTCCGCCCGGCCTATGCGCCGGCCGCCGCCGACCCCAGGGCCGAAGCGCGCGCCGCACAGGGTCTGGCGGCAAAGCGCGGCCGCGGCCAGATCGCCCCGCCGCCAAAAGCCGGGAAATCCGTCGCCGCGCTGCTGAAGCCGATCCTTAAGGAGACCGGCCTCGGTCTGAGCGACCTGAAGCGCCGCTGGGCCGAGATCGCCGGGGATAGCTTTGCCCGGACGACGCCGGAAAAGCTGGCAGCCGGGGTGTTGACCCTGTCCGCGCCGGGGGCGCTCGCCCCATTCCTGCAGCAGCAGGCGCCGCTGCTGATCGAGCGGCTGAAGCTCGCCGGGGCCAAAATTAAGTCTGTGCGGATCGAGCAACGGACCGCGGCGCGGGCCAGAAACAGCAATGTTCGCCCGCTCCGCCGGGCGCTCAGCCAAGCCGAAGAATCCGCGCTGGCGCAGGCGCTTGACCCCGTTGGCGACCCCGGCCTCAGATCGGCGCTGATGCGGCTTGGGCGCGCGGTCAAGCAAGGCTGAGGTTTCCTCCCGCCGGAAATATCTCTATGCCTCCCGGCCAAATCTGGAGGTTGCGCATGTTCGCCATTGGGCGTCGGGAATTGCTGTTAGGTGTGAGCGCTCTGGTGCTGGTCGGCTGCGGTGGCGCGGGCGGCGGCGGCGCGGGCGTCAGCGCTGACGACATGGTGCTGGGCGACGCCAACGCCCCCGTCACGCTGATCGAATACGCCTCGACCACCTGCCCGCACTGCGCCGCCTTCCACGAAGAGGCGTGGGAGCAACTGAAGACCAATTACATCGACACAGGCCGCGTCCGCTTCGTGTTCCGCGAATATCCGACCGCGCCCGCCCCCATCGCGGTGGCCGGCTTCCAGCTGGCGCGCTGCGGCGGCGCGAGCTCGGAGCAATATTTCGCCCGCATCGGCGAACTCTTCCGCCAGCAGCGGGCGATGTTCGCGACCGGCTCGATGGAAGGCGTGCGGCAAAAGCTGATCGAGATCGGCAGCGCGACCGGGCTCAGCCAAGACCAGGTCATGCAATGCATCGCCGATGAGAGCGGCGCCGAGCGCATCCGCAACACCGTCGAAACCGCCAACCGCGAGTTCAACGTCACTGGCACGCCCACCTTCGTCATTAACGGCACGAAGTACGACGGCGCACCAAGCTATGCCGGTGTCTCCGCCGCGCTCGACCGGGCGCTCGCGGGCTAACGGAGAAGGACGCGCAGCGCCGTGCACATCACTGAGCTGCGCCTCCATGGCTTCAAGAGCTTTGTCGATCCGGCACGCGCGCCGATCGAGCCGGGGCTGACGGGCGTCGTCGGCCCGAACGGCTGTGGCAAATCCAATCTTCTCGAAGCCGTGCGCTGGGTGATGGGCGCGACCAGCGCCAAATCCATGCGAGCAACCGACATGGAAGACGTGATCTTCTCCGGCTCGGCGGGGCGCCCTGCGCGCGAGCACGCGGAAGTCACGCTGGTGCTGAACGAAGCGGCGGGCCGCGCGCCGGCGCCGTTCAACAAAGAAGATTTGCTGGAAGTCTCGCGCCGCATCCGGCGCGGGCTGGGTTCGACCTATCGCATCAACGGCAAGGAGGTGCGCGCCAAGGACGTGCAGCTTCTCTTTGCTGACGCCGCAACGGGCGCCAACTCACCGGCGCTCGTGCGCCAAGGCCAGATCAGTGAGCTCATCGCCGCCAAACCGCAGAACCGCCGCCGCATCCTTGAAGATGCGGCTGGCATCGCCGGCCTGCACGCGCGCCGGCACGAAGCGGACCTGAAACTGAAGGCAGCGGAGACCAATCTCACGCGGCTCGATGAGATCCTGGGCGAGATCGAAGCGCAGGCGCAGAGCTTGAAGAAGCAGGCGCGCCAGGCCGAGCGCTATCGCGGGCTGGCGCAAACGCTGCGCGAAACCGAAGCGCTGCTCCTCCACCGCCGCTGGATGGAAGCGCGCGAGCGTCAGGCCGAAGCACAAGCGCAATTGCGCGAAGCTGAGCGCGGCGTTGCCGCGGCAGCGGGCGAAGCCAGCGCCGCAGAACGCGCCGCGGACGAAGCGCGCGAAGCGCTGGGGCCGCTACGCGAAGAAGAGATGGTCGCCGCCGCTGTGCTGCGCCGGCTTGAAGGCGTACGCGTCGGGCTCGAACGCGATCTTGCTGACGCCGAAGCCGCGCTGGCGCGTTGCGATACGGAAGCGCAGCGCAATCGCGAGGAAGCTGAGCGTCTGGACGCGCTGAAGCGCGACGCAGAAGGCGCGTTGGCGCGCTTGAACGAAGAAACGCAGGCGCTGGGGCCCGCGGACGAAGCGGCGGCGCAAGGCGCGCTGCAATCGGCGCAGCAGCGCGAAGCGGCGGCGGCGGCATTGCGCGCGGAAGCGGAGCAACAGCTTGAGCGCATCGCCGCGGACTCCGCTGCCAAGCGCGCACGGGCGCAGGCGCTGAAGTCCGCGGCTGATGAGGCTCGCGCGCGGCTGGCTCGCTTGGAAGAGCGCAAGCGCGGGCTCGATGCGCAAATTGCAGCCCTGCCGGTCGGCGACGATCTCGTCGCGCGCATCGCCGCGGCAATAGACGCGGCGCAGGCAGCTCACGGCGAGAGCGCCACGTTGCGCGAAAAGCTGAGCCAAACCGAAGTTGCGCTGAAACGGGCGGAAGCGGCCGATGAAGCGGCCTGGTCGCCCTATCGCGCGGCCGAACGCGCGTTACAGGGCTTGGAAGCGGAAGTGCGCGCGCTGGATAAGCTCGCCCCGCCCGATGCTGCGAAATTCCCCCCGGTGTTGGCCTCGATCGATGTTGAGCCGGGCTATGAACGCGCGCTGGCGGCGGCGCTCGGTGAAGACATCGACGCTTCAACGCACGTCGAGGCGCCGGCGCATTGGGGCGGCGCCGAGGCGCCCGCATCGCACTTGCCGGCGGAGGCAAAGCCGCTGGCGCAATTCGTCAAAACGCCTGGCGCGCTGGCGGCTCGGATCGCACTCATTGGCGTTGTCGATGCGAAGAGCGGGCCCGCGCTGGCCAAACGTTTGACGCCGGGCGCACGGCTGGTGTCGAAGGAAGGCGATCTCTGGCGGTGGGATGGGTTCGTGCGCCGCGCCGACGCCCCGCAACCGGCTGCCGCGCGGCTTGAGCACAAGAACCGCCTCGCCGCGGCGCGCGCGGAGTTGAAGGCAGCGGAGGAAAAACTCGCCAGCGCGAAAGCTGCATGGGAAGCGGCGAAGGCTGAGCGCCAGAAGCTCGATGCGCAGGCGCGCGAGTTGCGCACCGAAGCGCCGAAGCGCGCCCCGGCCCCAGCGGCGGCGGCGCGCGCAA
>JAEYPY010000083.1 GCA_023410295.1 Pseudomonadota bacterium
CTCCTGCGTTGCGTCCCCAGCGTTCTGCCTACTGACGCGACACCGTTACTTGATACCAACCAATGGCGCCGCCAAGTCCGCTCGCCTGGATGAGGTAGACGCCGCTGACTTCCGGCGTGAACGCCAGCTGCGCATCGAGCCCCGGGCCGCTATCGTCGTCGCTCGCCAGCGACTCGCCAGCCTCGTTGAGGATCGAGAGATAGGGGTCGGCCAGCGGCGAGTCGCCATGTCCACGTACATCGATGGTGTAGCGCGCACCGGCTTCGAGATTGACGCGGAAACTGTCGAGATCGCCTTCCATATCGATGCGGCTGACGCGCTCGTCGCCGGCGGCGTCGAGTTCTTCGTCGGTATAGGCGTTGCCCGGCACGTCCGTGTCGATCACCCGCAGCTCGTAGCGGCCCGTGGCGTCGCCATAGCCGGAGACCGCGGCGAAGTACGAACCGCCCGTCGGCGAAGCGTAAGTGAGATACGCATTCATGCCCGCGCCGCCGTCATCGTCCGAGGCCACAACGTTGTTGTTGGAATCGTAAAGCGTCAGCAGTGGATCGCCGAGCGCATCGGTATCAACGCCATTCAGCGTGAAGCGATAGGGCCGGCCTTCGATCATCTCGATCATGTACCAGTCGGCATCGCCCGGCGCGTGTATGGTGCTCACTCGGCTTTCAAAGCCTGGCATCAGATATTCCGCGCCTTCCATCGAGCCGCCGATCTCACCGGCGGTGACGGAGAGCGCGTAGCGGCCTTCGGCGTCTTCGGCGAAGCCGCGCGCTTCGATGAAGTACGAGCCGGCCGCCGGCGCGATGAATTCGAGCCAGGCGTTCAAGCCTTCGCCGCCATCATCGTCACTGACCAGCGCTGCGCCGTCCGGCCCGTAGACGGTGATGTACGGGTCGGGCAGCGCATCGGGCAGACCTTGCATTGTCATCAGCGCCAAGCGGACGCCCTGGCCTTCGGCCAGCTCGATCCGATACCAGTCGCGGTCGCCCGCCGGAGCGAGCACGCCTTCGCGATAATCGCCGTCGGCGCTGAGCGAGGCGTCGGTGTTCACGTCGGCCGGCACATCGCCAGCGCGCGCGCTTAGCGTGTAGCCGCCGGTCGATGCGTCGGCGAACGCGCCTGCGTTGAGGAAGTAATTGCCGGTCGAAGGCGCAATGAACTCAAGGTATGAATTCAGTCCGCCGCCGCCGTCATCATCCATCGCCACTTCCTGCCCGTTCGCGTCGTGCAGGCGGAGCAGGGGGTCGCTGAGCGGGTTCGAACCCGACGCGGCAAGCGTAAAGCGATAGGATTGGCCTTCTTCCAGCCGCACGCGATACCAATCGGCGTCGCGCTCGAACTCCAACACGCCATCGATGCTGTCGCCGACATTGACGCGCCCGCGCGTGCGCGCATTGGCTGCAAGATTGTCGCTCGGCGCGCGTTCGGCCGTGACGTTCAGCGTATAGCCGCCAGTGTACGCATCGGCGTAGGCGCCCGCGACGATGAACACATCGCCGCTCGTTTGCGGTACATAAGTCAGGGCCGAATTGAGGCTCTGGCCGTCATCGTCGCTCATGTCGATATCGGCGCCATCGCTGCCGACCAGGCGCAGGAACGGATCGGCCAACGCTTCGCTCGCGCCTTCAGCGCTCCGCAGCGTGATCCGGTATTGCTGTCCTTCACGCGCGCTGAGGCGATACCAGTCGCTGTCGCCTTGATATTCGATAGCGCCGTTAAGGGCTCGGCCGGGGCTGACGCGTGTCCGCGTGCTCGCATCATTGCCGACATCGTCCGGCGGAATCTCCGCCGATGTCGCGGCGAGGCGATAGCCGCCCGCGCCCATGTCAAGGAACGATCCAACCGCGACGAACACTTCACCGTTTGAGGCGGGGACATACGAAAGCGCCGAGTTGAGCGACTCGTTGGCGTCGTCGTTGAAGGCGAGCTGATTGCCTTGCGCGTCGAGAATCGTGAGCACCGGGTCGATGGTGTCGCCGGCTTCGTTGGCGATGGCGTCGAGCGTGAAGCTATAGCGCCGGCCTTGCTCCACCGACATGCGGTACCAATCGGCATCGCCCGCAGCATCGAGCGCGCTTTCAACGGCGTCGCCAGTGAAGCGCGCGTCGGTGCTCGCATCGGCGGGCGGATCGGCCTGCTGCGCAATGGCGGCCGGCGCGAACATCAACAGCGCAGCCGTCGCCGCGCCAAACCACAATTTCCCCCGCATCAAACCCTCCGCAGTCCCTGAGCAACGGGACGCAACCACGACGAACGCCGCTCGTCGATAGGGTTAACGATCATTCATGTTGGCGGCCAAGCTGAAATTTGGCGGAAGCATGATTTCGCGTCGCAACGCCGCAGAGCGGCGCGCGTCCACTGCATACCTCACTGCTTCGCAGCTTAGACCTTGATGTCGACGTTCGCCGCGGGCGTCGCCGCCGCCGGGCCTGTGGACACCATCACCATTGCCGCCCGCAACGTCCTGTCGTTCAGCACGTAACCAGGCTGCATGACCTCGGCGATCTTGCCGGCCGGCACATCCGACGGTGCTTGCGCCACGGCTTGGTGCAGATTGGGGTCGAACGCATCGCCCTTGGCGCCGACGCGGCGCAGGCCATGGCGCGCGAACGCATCGAGCAACGCCTTTTCGGTGAGCTCGACGCCGGTCAACAGATTGCGGAAGCCTTCGTCGAGATCGTCGCGCGGCGCCGCCGCCAGTGCGCGGTTGAGCGTATCGGCCACGGAAAGAAGGTCGGTAGCGAAGCGGTCGATGGCGTAGGCGCGCGCTTCTTGCGCCGTGCGCTCGGCGCGGCGGCGGGTGTTTTCCGCTTCCGCCAGCGCGCGCAGCATCTCATCGCGCGCCTTGGTCAGCTCCGCCTCCAGCGCCGCGACATCGGGCGCCGCCGACTCTTGCGTGTGCGCGGCCTCGTCCGCGGCGTGCGTCTGCGCGTTGCTTTCGTCCGTCATCCGTTTCCTCGCTCGCTTGCTGCGCCGCGACCGTCGAGCACTCTGCCGACGACGCGCGCTGTGTAATCCACCACCGGGATGACCCGGGCATAGTTGAGGCGGGTAGGGCCGATGACGCCGAGCGCCCCGACCACCCGCCGTTCCGCGTTCATATAGGGCGCGACGATCAAACTCGACCCTGACAATGAAAATAGCGGGTTTTCCGAGCCGATGAACACCCGCACCGCATCACTGGCGCGGGCCAGATCGAGCACCTGGATGAGTTCGCGGGTCTTTTCCAGATCGTCGAAAAGGCGCCGCGCGCGTTCGAGGTCCACGATCGCCTGCTGGTCCTGCAAGAGGTTGCCGCGCCCGCGCACGATCAGCGACCGGCCGTGCATCGGATCCTCGCCGGACCATTCCGCCAGCCCGCTCTCCACCAGCTTGGCGGCGGCTTGATCAAGCGCGGCGCGGTCGCGCGCCAACGCATCGTTCGCCGCCGCGCGCGCTTCAGCCAGCGTGCGTCCCTTGAAGCGGGCGTTGAGATAATTGGCCGCTTCCGCGAGCGCGCCTGGCGGCAGGTCCGGCGGGGTATTGATGAGCCGGTTTTCGACCTGGTTGTCTTCGAAGACGAGCACCAACAGCGCTTGACCCGGACCAATGCCGACAATCTCGGCATGCCGCACAGGCGCATCGCGCTCGGGCGTCACAACCAGCCCCGCGCCGCCGGCGAGACCGGACAACAGCTCCGAAGCCGCGCCCAGTACTTCCTGCGGATCGCTGCCGGCGCTGCCGATGCGCGCATCGATCTCGCGCTTCTCGTCCTCGGCCAGATCGCCGAGCTGCAGCAGGCTATCGACGAAAAAGCGCAAGCCTTGCTGGGTCGGCCGGCGGCCCGCCATCGCGTGCGGCGAATCGAGCAGCCCCAGCGCCACGAGATCGGCCATGGTGTTGCGGATCGACGCCGCCGAGAGGCCGACGCCGCCCTGCCGGGAAAGCGTGCGCGACCCGACCGGCTCGCCGGTGGTTAGGTAGGCCTCGACGATCTCCCGAAAAATCTCGCGCGCCCGCGCGTCGAGCGTCGAAAGATCGGCTGGAGGAGGAGGGTTAGCCATCGCGCCCCCTAGGTAGCGCCGCGGCCAATGGGTGCAAGCGCGCTGGACGCCGGGCCCGGCATCGGCCAAGAGCGGCGCTTCGTCTCAAGGAGAAATCATGCGCCCTTCCGGCCGCGCCCCCGATCAACTGCGTGAGCTCACGCTTGAAACCCAAGTCTCGCGCTATGCCGAGGGCTCTTGCTTGGCCAAGTTCGGGCAGACGCACGTGCTTTGCACCGCGAGCGTCGAACAGGGCGTGCCCGGCTGGCTAAAGGGCCAAGGCAAAGGCTGGGTCACCGGCGAATACGGCATGCTGCCGCGCGCCACCCACACGCGCGGGCGCCGCGAAGCCGCGCAAGGCAAGCAATCGGGCCGCACGCAGGAAATTCAACGCCTGATCGGCCGCAGCCTGCGCTCGGTGGTGGATCTGAAAGCGCTGGGCGATCGCACCATCACGCTCGATTGCGACGTCATCCAAGCCGACGGCGGCACCCGCACCGCCGCCATCACCGGCGCCTGGGTCGCGCTCGCGCGCGCCTGCAAATATCTGGTGGAGGAGGGCGTCCTCAAAGCCACGCCCGTTACCGGCCAAGTCGCGGCGATTTCGTGCGGCGTGTTTGAGACAACGCCCGTGCTCGATCTCGACTATGCTGAAGATTCCGGCGCTGAAGTCGACGCCAATTTCGTCCTCTCCGGCGACGGGCGCATGATCGAAGTGCAAGCCACCGGCGAACAGCGGCCGTTCACCGACGCAGAATTCGCCGAGCTGATGCGGCTTGCCAAATTGGGGTGCGGGCATTTGTTCGAAGCCCAGCGCGCGGCGGTCGGCTAGGGGAGGCGTCAATGCGTGCGTATCTTTGTGTGCTTGCGCTGCTCGCAGCGTGCTCGCCGCCCGCGCCAGAGTCGGGGCGCTCCACTCACACAGAACCGCCCGCCGAAGCCGCGGCGCTGGTTGAGCAAGCAATGCCCGGATTCAGTATTATGTCCGTCGAACGCGAAGAGGAGGGCGGCGAGGTCGAGTGGGAGATAGCCGGCATGGACGCGAACGGCGTCGCTTACGAGTTCGATATCATGCAGGCGGACGATTCCTGGTCCGTGCTTGAAATTCAACGCGACATCCCGTGGGAAGACGCGCCCCAACAAGTGCGCGACGCCGTCGCTGCTGCGCCCAATGGCTTTGATCCCGTGCGCGTGATCGAGAGCCGTCAGCCCGCCGACGGCAGCATCGTCTATGAACTCTTCACGGTAGAGCAGCCGGCGCACAATGCGGTGATGGAAGTGCGTTTCATGAATGGCGAGGCGGAAATTCTGCCGCCCGCTCAGTAGCTAGCTCTCGGCGTCCGCGCGCTCCAGTTCAGCGTCGCTCTCGCTCGGCTCAAAGCTCAGAATCTCGCCCGGCTGGCATTCCAACACGCGGCAGAGTGCGTTGAGCGTCGAGAAGCGGATGGCTTTCGCCTTGCCGGTTTTCAGGATGGAGAGGTTCGCCAGCGTGACGCCGACTTTTTCGCTGAGCTCAGTCAACGACATACGCCGGTCGAGCAGCAAACGATCGAGAGTGACGCGGATCGCCATCAGATCGTCAGCTCCTGCTCTTCCTTGAGTCGCGCCCCTTCGCGGAAGACTTCTGCGAGCACGATGAGCACAGCGATCGACATCCAGCTCGAGAGATTATCGCTATCGATCGAGAACGAGACGCTTTCTACTGACTCCGGCGCACCGAACACGCCGATCAGCAAGCCGATCAAAGTGAGCAGCGCGTAACGCGAGAGTTCAATCGCCACCATGGTGATCCAGATGACGCGCAGATGCTGCGCATTCTCGCGCCGGAACGGCTCGCCAGAGGTGAAGCTGTCAAACAGGCGCCGCAGCCGCCAAACGATGATCAGCGAACCGCCAATGCCAACGCCCGCCGCCAAGAGCCCGGGGACGATGATCTGCCAGTCGGTCCATTGCGGGCTAAGGCCGCTCGAACCAAAGCCCGAGATCGAAACTTCGACGCCGCCGCCTTCGCCGCTCCGCTCGATCGGCGACAGCGTTGCCGGATCGATGGCGCCGCCGGCGACCATGCCCATGAACACGGCGTAGGCGATCGTGGCCACGGCCCAGGCGGCAAATGCGACCCACAGCAGCCACCAGGCGATCGACAGCCCGATCTGGACGATCGAGGCGATCGAGCCTTTGCCGAGCGCTTTCATCCTGGTTTCCCGCCTTCTACCGCACACGCTAGCAGCCGTTTATTGATAAACGATATAGACCCCGCGCCGCCCCGTCAAACAAGTGTCGCTGCCATGCCCAGCCTGACCGGCCGCCTCGTCGTCGCCAGCCACAATGCCGGAAAAGTCCGCGAGATCGCGGCCTTGCTGGCCCCGCTCGGGGTCGAAGCGGTTTCCGCAGGCGCGCTCGGACTGCCCGAGCCCGAGGAAACCGAGACCACCTTCACCGGCAATGCCCGCCTGAAGGCCGAAGCGGCGGCCAAGGCCTCCGGCCTGCCGGCCCTCGCGGACGACAGCGGCCTCGAAGTCTTCGCCCTGGACCGCGCGCCTGGCGTCTACTCCGCACGCTGGGCCGGGCCGGACAAAGACTTCCGCGCGGCGATGGAGCGCGTCTGGCGTGAACTCGAAGCGCGCAGCGCCTCCGACCGTTCGGCGCGCTTCGTTTGCGCCCTGGCGCTGGCTAAGCCCAACGGCGAGACGCACGTGTTCGAAGGCGAGGCGCGCGGCGAGATCGTCTGGCCGCCGCGCGGGGAGAAGGGGTTCGGCTACGACCCGATCTTCGTCGCGACCGGCCAAACGCGCACGTTCGGTGAGATGACGCACGAGGAAAAACTGCCGCTGACGCATCGCGCGCGCGCGTTCGAGCAATTTCTCGCCGCGCTCCGATGAGCGAGTTCGGCATCTATGTGCATTGGCCTTACTGCGCCCGCATCTGTCCCTACTGCGACTTCAACGTCTATCGCGCCCGCGGCGCCGATAATGCCCCGCTCATCGCCGCGATCGAAGCCGACATCGCCGCGCACGCCGCCCGCTTCGGCAAACGCCACGCCACAAGTCTCTTTTTCGGCGGGGGGACGCCGTCGCTGCTGCGCGGCGCCGAGATCGCGCGCCTGATCGAAGCCGCCGCGCGCGCTTATGATCTTTCGCCGGACGCCGAAATCACGCTTGAAGCTAATCCCGAAGACGCGGCGCTCTTCGCCGAGCAAGCCGCCGCTGGGATCAACCGCTTCTCCATCGGCGCGCAAGCGTTCGACGATGCCGCGCTGCAAGCGCTTGGCCGGCGCCACGACGCTGCCGCGGCGTTGCGCGCGGTGGAAGCGGCCGCCAAAACGGGCAAGCGCGTCTCGCTCGATCTCATCTACGCGCGCGAAGGGCAGGGGAGCGAGGCATGGCGTGCGGAGCTGACCCAAGCACTGAAGCTGCCGATCGAACACGTCTCGCTCTATCAGCTCACCATCGAACCCGAGACCGCCTTCGCGCGCCGCGTCGCGCGCGGTCAGCTGACGCCGCCCGACAGCGATGCAGCCGCCGAGCTTTACGCGCTGACGCAGGAAGTCTGCGTCGCCGCCGGCTTCCCCGCATACGAAATTTCCAATCACGCGCGCACGCCGGCGGCGCGCTCGCGGCACAATCTGCTCTACTGGCGCAGCGATGATTGGATCGGCGTCGGCCCCGGCGCGCACGGCCGCGTCACGCATCAAGGCGCGCGCTACGAACTCGAAGCCCAGCGCCGACCTGCCGATTATATCGACGCGGTGCGCGAGCATGGCGTCGGCTGGATCAGCGAAACCAAACTTACCGGCGAAGAAACCGCCGACGAACTTCTCATCATGGGCCTCCGCACCGTTGAAGGCGTCGATCTCGACCGCTTCGCCGCCTTGCGCGGCCGCCCGGCAAATCAAGACGCACTAGCTTGGCTAGCGGAACAACAGCTCATCACAAGCGACGGCGCCCGCGTGCGCCTCACCCCGGCCGGCCGCGCGCTCACCAACAAGATTGCGCTGGAGCTGGCGTCATAGCGCAGGTGGCAGGCGGGCCCGGTAGTTGCCGCCTTGCGGATGACCGTGAGACAGCTTTTCGTCGAGAGCGGACAAAACTCTAGTCAGAGCATCGTGCGCACCCGACAAAAAATCTCAAGCTGGTGGTCGAATATCTCCTTCGCCATCGCCGCAGTTACGTCACCAAGATGAACCTGTGGTACCGCGGCCTTCACGCTCTTGTCATAGCGATAGACTGGGACACCCAAACCGGGCCGCGCCCCCTCGCGAACCATCAGACCGCAACCTGAATAGTCAGCCACTTCAATGACAAAATCCAAAAAGTAGTGCGCTTCCGACTGGTAGGAAGCCACGCAGTAGCCCGCACGCGAATGCACGACCCCGCTCGGATAGAATCCCAACGAACCAAGCTTGGGCGTCACGTAGTCCAAGCAGAGTTGGTCAAACTCCTCGAAGCGAATGAACGCCATTTCTGCAGAATGCTCCGACCAACCGGCCCACGCAATGACGTTGTCCGCTCCGGGCAGAAGCGGACCTCCCGCTGTTCGAGAATTTCACGCTTAGAAATGCCGCTCCAGCGGAAGCTCATTCAGCGCGAGCGCCCAGGGATGGGCGCGCTCTTCGTAGACCGAGACATGGGGCGGCGGAAAAGTCGGATCGGCGAACGCGCCGACAGCAACCGTGACGAAGCCGGCGATCGCCGGCGTCTCCCAACACACCGTCGAGCCGCACGTGGGGCAGATCTTGAACGTGGCCGGCGGGCCGCCGCTATCGCCGCTGCGCGACCAGAGCGTCGCCTCGCCCTCGATCGTCACCGCGTCGCTCGGAAACCGCGCCTGCACCGCGAACACACTGCCGGTGCGCTTCTGGCATTCAAGACAATGACAGATCGAAACCCGCACCGGCTCGCCGACGCATGTCACGCGAAGCTGACCGCAGCTGCATGAGGCGATGCGCGCCGTCATGGCGCGTTAGCTGCCGCTCTGCGGAAACCGCCCCGGCGCAGCGTCGAGAATTGTTGTCTCCGTCGGCCGCACTTCGATGATGGCGAGGCCGCGTTCGATCGAGCCGTCGTCATTGAAGCGGAAGAGTCCGTCCGAGCCGGCGAAACCTTCGGGATTCTGCAGCGCCCCGCGCGTCAGTCCCGATGAGCCGCGCTCGCGCGAGAGCAGGGCCGAGAGCGCAACGGCGTCGTAGCCAAGGCTCGCGAGCCGCGTCGGCGCTTCGCCATAGATGGCGCGATAGTGCGCCTCGAACTCGGTGCGCGCATTGGGATCGGGCGCAACGTACCAGCCGCCCGCAAGCGTCGGTTCGCGCGCCGCTTCGCCGGCCCACACGCTCGTGCCCATGAGCCGCACCTGCCGCGGATCGACGCCGCCGCCGACCAGCGCCGGCCCAATCGCGCGCAGCGGCCCGCCGCTTTCAGCGATCAGGATGCCCTGCGCCGGCGAGCTTCGAAGAGTCGCCGCCAGCGCCGTTGCCGCCGCCGCAGCTTCCGCATCGGTGCGATTGTAAAGCTGTGCCGAAACGATGGTGACGCCGCGCCGCGCCGCTTCTGCGCGCAACGCCGATTCAACGCGGCGGCCGTATTCATTCGCCGGCGCCAGCAGCGCAATCGAGCGGATGCCGCGCTCGGCTGCGTACGAAACCAGCCGCGCGATCTCGTCCTCGAACTGGAAGCTCAAGAGATAAGCGCCATTACCGCCGACGGTGCGGTCGGACGAAAACCCGATCACCGGAATGTTCTCAGCCCGCGCCGCGTTCGCCGCGCCAAGGACGCCTTCGCGCAGCACTGGGCCGATGATGATGTCGGCGCCGTCATTTACCAGGGCGCGCGCCGCCGCATTGGCAGAGGCCTCGTCAGCGCCCGCATCGCGCGGGATCAGCAGCGTGTTCTGGTTGCCGTGGTCGAAGAGGGCGAGCTCGGCGGCATTATAGAGCGCCGCCGCTTCCTGCGGCCGCAGCCCGAAGGGGAGGAGGAGCCCGACGCGCACGATCTCGCGCCCACGCATGAACGGCGGGGTGACGCCCTCGCGGGTCTGCACCGCCGCATCTGTCGGGGCAGTCGGTCCCGGCGCGGCCGGACCGCTCGGCGCTGGGCTTGGCGTACTGGCGCATGCGGCCATCAGCGCCGCCAAGCTGATCGCAACCGTCGTCTTCAGGCTTGGCGCGGCGTGCGTCCGGCCCGATGATTTGGCCGTGGCCATGAAATCCCCTTCGTCTGACCCCGAACTGAGCGCGCCGGACCGTATCGGCGCCCGCCAGCCCAGTCCACCGCCGGAAGCTGGCCTTTATGTGGTGGCGACGCCGATCGGGAACCTGCGCGACATCACGCTCAGGGCGCTGGATGTGCTGGGGACTGTGGATCGCGTCTATGCCGAGGACACCCGCGTCGCCCGCAAGCTGCTGGACGCCTATGGGCTGAAGCCGCGGCTCGCCGTCTATCACGAGCACAACGCCGAAGCGGCGCGTGACGAGATCCTGGCGGCGCTGGCGGCGGGCGAGAGCGTGGCGCTGATCTCCGACGCCGGCACGCCGCTCGTCTCCGATCCGGGCTTCAAGCTGGCGCGCGCGGTGATCGAAGCTGGCCGCCGCGTCATTCCAATACCGGGCGCCTCGGCGCTGCTCGCTGGCCTTGTCGTCTCCGGCCTGCCGAGCGACCGGTTTTTGTTCGCCGGCTTCCTGCCGCACAAACAAGCCGCGCGCCGCACAATGCTGGCTGAACTGGCCGACACCGACGCAACGCTCATCCTTTATGAAACCGGCCCGCGACTCGCTGACTCGCTTGCCGACATGGCCGAAGTGCTGGGTGATCGCCCCGCCGCCATCGCGCGCGAACTCACCAAGCTCTTCGAAGAAGCCCGGCGCGGCGCGCTCAGCGAACTCGCCGCGCACTACGCCGAAGCCGGTGCGCCGAAGGGTGAGATCGTCGTCATCATCGGCCCGCCGCTGCCGAAAGGGGAGGTGAGCGATGAAGCGCTCGATGCGCTGCTCGCCGATCTGTTGCCGCGCGGTGTCAAGGAAGCCGCCAGCGAAGCTGCCCGTGCGCTCGGCGTGCCGCGCAAGCGCGCTTATGCGCGTGCGCTCGAACTGAAGGATCGTGCGTGAAGCGAGAGCGCGCCGAACGCCGCGGCCGCGCCGCCGAATGGGCGGCGATGCTCTACCTCATCTGCAAAGGCTATCGCATCCTCGGCCATCGGCTGCGCACGCCTTATGGCGAAGTCGATGTCGCAGCCTGGAAAGACGGTGTGCTCGTCGTCGTCGAAGTCAAAGCCCGTAATACGTATGAAGCTGGCGCTTACGCCGTAACGCCCATGGCGCAACAACGCATTGCCCGCGCCGCGCAAGCGCTCGCCGGCCGCTGGCGGCTCACCACCGCGCCGATCCGCTTCGATTTAGTGGTGGTTGGTTCATCTCTGTTGCCGAGACATGAACGCGGCGCCTGGTACGATGAACGCCGCGTCGGCTGATATTAAGCCGACCGAAACGATCGGCGTGCCATCATGTGCCAAATGCGCACAATCGCCGTCATTTCCGCAGTTTTCACCGCTGCCGCCGCGCTCAGCGGCTGCATGACCGCCGCGATCGGTACGGCGGCGAGCGTCGGCGTCTACGCGATCCAGGACCGCACCATCGGCGAAGGCATCGACGATGCGGCGGCATCCAACCAGGTGAAGATGCGTTTGCTCGCAGCCGACCGCGTTGCGTTTCAGGAAGTCGATGTCGAAGTCGCCGGGCGCAATCTCTTGCTCTCAGGCGTCACGCCAACAGAAGAGCATCGCCGCGCCGCGGAGACGATCGCGCGCAGCGTCGCCACCATCGAGAACGTTTACAACGAAATCTTCGTCGGCCAGCACACAGGCCTCGTGCGCAACGCGCAGGACGAACTCATCACCGCGCAGATCCGCGCGCGCCTCACCGCAAGCCCGCACGTGCGCGCGATCAACGTCAACATCGAAACCTTCCAGGGCAACGTCTACCTGATGGGCACCGCGCGTTCGCAGACCGAATTGCAGCGCGCCGCAGAGATCGCCAGCG
>JAEYPY010000059.1 GCA_023410295.1 Pseudomonadota bacterium
TTCGTGCTCTCGGTATTGAGGGGGTCGTCATCTATGGCCTCCGCCGCAACAATCACTCTCATCATTACATCCACAAGGCCTTCTTCAAAGCCTTTCAGGACATCGCCCAAGAAGAGATCGGCTTGGAGGTGCTGTGGTGCGATGACGTGCCCGGGCAGTGGAACGAGCGTCGCAACCTCCTGTTTCTAATATACGCCGTTCCGGGACACTCGGATCAGCATGTCCCACTGAAGGGCGAAAACTACTATCTGGTTCACGGCACGTCATCCGAGCATGCGCTAAAATATCTGACCTGTTTCGAGCAGACACTCTTCTTCGACGAGTACCGTGGCGACCCCAACTCATCAGTCAGACTTGCGCAAAACTATATTGCCAGTGCGCTCATCCCTGAAGGACGAGCGACTTCGGCACCATTCGTAAGATACTCAGACGAGCCAAGTTCGTTTTTTGAACATGTGAGCGCCAGCACCCGCACAGTGGTGACCACATGGGGCACGGATCTGCTGCCGCAGGAGATTGAATCGGGGATACCGAATTTGCCGTCTTTGGCGAAGGGGCGTCGACACAACAAATCGATGGTCTTTGTTGGCAGCGTTTGGCACCGCAATGTCAGCGAAATGGGCGTGCTGGTTGATGCTTGTCGCGAGGCGGGACTGAGAGCTGAAATCTTCGGAGGCTTCATTGATGAAGAGTTCATCGCGCGCTACGGCAGCGAGGCCGTTATTGAAAGACGCGCGTTATCGGATGAAGAAAGTCGAGATTTGATCGCGCGCGCTCGCTTCGCTCCCACCGTACAAGGGGCGGCCCAGGTCGGGTATTATGTGCCATGTCGTCTGTTCAAAAATCTCAGCTATGGTTCTGCGGCCTTCTCCAATAATCCAATTCTTGCAGACGCGCTCGATACTGGTTGCGTTGTGGATAGCGACGTAAGTCGTCTCATTCAGATCGGAGCGCAGAGTCCGCTGAACTTCGATGTCGAGTACCTGTCCAGCGGCATGCGCGAAGTGGCGCTGAAGCACACCTACCTGAGCAGAATCAATTTTCTGCTTGAACACCTTGTTGCCATGAAGCCTTGAGGGAATTATCGCTCGACGTTCGAAACCTGTGCACGGAAAGCTGGCCGCAGATGAGTGATTTGAACGCTTACCTTGAGGGCGGTTACAGTAAGGTGCACGGATGGGTCTATCCGGGCGCTATTGCGGCTCTTGCCGCCTGCAACGAACTGTCAGTTTCGATCTCTGGAGAGAAGGGTGGGGCATGTGAAATAGGCGTGCACCACGGCAGGTTTTTCCTCGCGCTTCTTTCTTGCGTGCCGAGGGGAAGCAAGAACCTAGCGATCGATGTCTTTGACATGCAGGAGTTCAACATCGACGGCTCCGGCTTGGGCGCTAAGGATAAATTTATCGAGAACCTAGAACGATTTCACGGTGGCCATGAAGACGTTGCCATCGTTACCGCCGACTCGCTTAGTCTCGGAGCGCCGGATATCGCGAGGTTCGAAGAGGAATTTGGAAAATTCAGGTTGTTCAGCGTGGATGGCGGTCACACAAAAGTTCACGCGCGGAATGACGTCCGAATGGCGGAGGCCCTTGTCGCCAACGGGGGCTTGGTAATCGTCGACGATTTCTTTCATCCGGATTGGCCGGGCGTCACTCAGGGCCTGTTCGACTACTTCTCTTATGATTGCGCGAAACTCGCGCCAATTTGTATAGCAGGTCGGAAGCTCTTTTTGACGACAGTCAGCACCCACGCCCGCTTCATCGATCCCCTGCGCGCGAAGCTCTATGCTGGCCGCAGCATGTCACCTGTAAAAGTGATCGATCTGTTCGGATTTAAAGCTCTCTCATTTGAACTGTCGCCCTCCGATCCAATTGTCACGTGATGCAGTCCCCTTCGCCTCCGTGCGTCATTGGCTGATGGCCGTCGCGCTGCCGTTTTGGGCTGAGCACGGCGTCGATCACCAATTTGGAGGCTTTTTCGAAGAGCTTCGTGCCGACGGAAAGGAAACCGACTGCGAGTTTAAAGCGTGTTCGGTCGGTACTGTGTTCGATGCGGTGCCGAGCCTGCTCTAGCGCGTCAGCACTCTTAGAATCCGCTTTGAATCGCAGGATACAGTCTCGCGCGCTTCGGTCTTATCGAATGCGCCGGTATAAGGCGCGCCGTTCCGCAACGCGCGGCTGAGTCGGGCGTTCGAACTGTTCGTCTGGATCCATCAGGGTTTCGCAGATCAGCTTTATGTGAGGCGTCGCAAGTTGTTCTTCGGAATACCATTCCCGAACTCTTGGCATTTTCGCAGGATTCATGGTCGGCGAACTCTCAAACGTCCATGTGTAATCGTCGAACAGCAAGTATCCGCCCGGCTTCATCAGTTTCTTTAGAAGCGCCGTAGCGCCGACGTCATGGACAAAGCTGTGCGCGCCATCGAGATAGGCGAGGTCAAATATCCCATCGTCCCCGGCGTTGCGATGATGCCGGGCGAGCTTCAACAGCTGCCATGTGTAGCTGTCATAGAGCGTTCGGCTGCTGCCGAACGGACGGATGTTCTCGATGCCTCGTTCCAACAAGTCAGCGACCAGTTCTTTGAGCGTGTGCGTATAATCGAACACATAGAGAGCGCCTTGTCCTTGGAGCTTCTTTCCAAGTTCTAAGGTGGTCGCGCCAATGCCAACACCGACCTCTGCGATTATGGGTGATCGATTTGACTCCAGTATCAAATCGAGAAGAGCGAGCGCGTCCCAACTTGGGTTGGAGAGTGAGGCGTAATCAGCTTGGCCAATTCTCTCGAGCATTTTTACAGCATCTCCAATATTGATCGGAAGCTTAGCCAAGAAAGAAAGCTGCTGGAAACCCCTCCGTCCCAATAGGGGGATAGGCGCCGCTCAATCCGACCGGGTCCGCGGCGGGGTTAGGCTTGGGGCTTCATCAGCCTTTGGAGCTTGCCCCATGTCCGCCACCGCGCGTCTGCAATTGCCGTTTCTCGTCTCCGGTCAGGCGCAGAAGCACGTCACCGTCAACGAGAGCCTGCTCAGGCTCGATGCGCTGGTGCAGATCAGCGTCGAAAGCGCGAGCCTTGGCGCCGAGCCGGGCGCGCCCGTCGATGGCGATCTCTACATCCTGCCCGCCGGCAAGACCGGCGCTGACTGGGGCGCGATGGCCGACGGCGCGCTCGCCTATTGGCGCGACGGAATCTGGGAAGAGCTGGCGCCGGGCGAGGGCTGGCTCGCCTACGTCAAAGACACCGGCCGCGTGCTGGCGCGGTCGGCAAGCGCCTGGGCGCCGCTGGCGGGTGCGGCGGGGCTGGGCGCGTCCGATGCGGTCGAGTTCGGCCGCGTCGGCGTAGGCGGCGCGGCGAGCGCTGGCGTTGCGTTTCACGCACAAGGCGCGGCGACGCAGGAACTTCGCTTGCATCACACCGGCGGCTCGGGCCCGTTCCGCATTCTCAACGCCTCCACCACCTGTCAGCTCAATCACGAGCCGGCGAGCGGGCAGGCGCTGATCGATTTCAATCCGCTGCCGCAGGACGGTTCGAGCGCGGCGATCTTCCGCTTCTTCCGCGGCTCCAACACGAGCGGCGCGTGCCAGCTCGAAGTCTATTACGGCAACAACACCGCAACGCGCGCGCACATGCTGTCGGGCAAGTCCTACTCGCTGATCGATCAGCAGGGGCAGAAGGTGAAGGTCGGCGCGAACGCCGCGCCCGCGTGCGCGCTCGATGTCGAAGGCCCGGTGCGGGTGAAGGCCTATGCGGTGACGAGCTTGCCGTCGGCCAGCGCCGGCGCGGGGCAGATCATTTATGTCAGCGATGAAAGCGGCGGCGCCGTGCTGGCGTTCTCCGATGGCGCGGCGTGGCGGCGTGTAACCGATCGGGCCGTGGTGAGCTAACCCGGCTGCGTCGCCCCGCGCGCGCCGGTGACGTATTCCACCAGCTTGGGGAAGGGCGAGAGCGCATGCTCGCCGGCGCGTTCGTTACGCGCGAGACGGGCTTCGAGCGCGGTCATGCGGCCTTCAAGCTCGGTGCGGAGGGCGGCGTTCTCGCTCTCCAGCGCAGCGACGCGGCCGGCCAGACGCTCAGCCTCGCGCCGCGTCTTCAGCACTTCGCCGGCCAAGACGCGCACAGCGCGCAACTGGCTGCCCATGAGACGCAGCTGCGATTCCAGCGCGCTAAGCTTGTCGCCCGATGCTGCGGAGGTCGCGGGGGCCGCAGCTTGCGTGCGGGCCTGGGCCGGATCGAGCCCCAGCGCGAGCAATTCCTCGCGGGCATAGGGATTGGACGGATCGAGCGACAGCGCGCGGGCGTAGGCGATGCCGGCGTCCTGGCGCTGGCCCTTCAGCTTCAGCGCATGGCCGAGCTGGAGATGGCTGTCGGCGGCCTTGTCGTTGATGGCGATGGCCTGGCGGTAGGCCTGCTCGGCCTCCTCGAGCCGACCGCTTTCCTTCAGCGCGTGGCCGAGTTGCACCCAAAGCCCATCGTCATTCGGCCGCAGCGCCAGATACTGGCGATAGGCGCTGGCCGCTTCGGCCCAGCGGCGCTGGTCGCGGGCGCTGTCGCCGGCCGCACGGGCGCTCTGCGCGGCGCGCCGGGTCAGCAGGGATTTCAGCTTGTTTACGATATCGGCCATGATCCACTCCCCGCAGGGCCGTAGCACGTTAAATGCCGTGGCGGAAGTATGGCGGCCATGTGGACATCATGGCGGTCAAGGGGCGCCGCCGAACTGGCGTGTGCGGTGGACTTTAGGGCAAGCTCTGCTCTAGCAGACTGTTTTGCGCTGGAAATTGCCGGTCCCCGCAGGTGCTTACGTCTGACGCCCCGTTTTCAGAGGACGATCACGCCGTCCGGGCCGCCTATGAAGAGGCCGAGCCGACGCTGGTGCAGCGCTCGGCGCTGCCGCTGCCCGGTCCGCTCTCCCCGCTGCTGATCACGGTGCTGCGCGACGAGCGCGACGCACTGCCAGACTTCCTGCGCCACTACCGCGCCGGCGGGATCGAACGCTTCATCTTCATCGACAACGGCTCCAGCGATGGCAGCCTGGACTACATCGCCCGCCAGCCGGACGCGGATGTCTTCACGGTGACGGAGCGCTTCGACTGGCGGCGCAAGCAGGGCTGGATCAACCGGGTCATCGACTTCTACGGGTTGGAGCGCTGGTACCTGTGCGTCGACGCCGACGAGCACGTGGTGTTCGACGGGTTCGGCGCGCGCGGCTTTCCAGAGCTCGCAGCGCAACTGGAGCGGCAGGGCCAGACTCGCGCGCGCGGCTTCCTGCTCGATATGTATTCGGAGATGCCGCTGCTCGCGTGCGCCAGCGGCGACGATGTGCGCCTTGCCGAGGCCTATCCCTATTTCGACGCCAGCGGCTACGCCGAGAGCCGCACCGCGCATCTCGTCTCGCGTCTCGGGGGCCCGCGCCTGCGCGCGTTCGGCGGGCTCGATCCCGAGTTCAAACCGCAGCTGACCAAGCACCCGCTGTTCCGGCTGCGCGAAGGCGAGTTCTTCGCCAACCCGCATCACGTCTGGCCATGCGCGCCGAATTTCCGCACCCGCTGCGTGCTGGCGCTGATGCACTTCAAGTTTCACGGCGATTTCGCGCTGCGCGTGGCGCGCGCGGTGGAAGAGGAGACCTATTGGTCGGCGAGCCGCGAATACAAGGTTTATCTCGACGCGCTGGCGCGCTCGCCTGAGTTCAGCTTGTTCGATCCCGCGCTCAGCCGCCGTTACAGCAATCCTCAGGATCTGATTGATCTTGGGCTCATCGAATCCATCGGCTGGGAGGCTGAGGGCGATGAACTCGCGGCAGCCTTGCGGTCTGGCGCACGCAAACGCCGCGCCGAGGTGCTTGCTGCGCATGCGACGGGCCTGACGTCATGACCGCCGCCACGACGCCGAGCCGGCCGGAGGCGCACATCGAGCACGGCGAGCGCCAGTTCACAATCTATCACGACAACGCCAAAGACCACATCTTCTCCATCATCCGCACCGCGCGGCGGTTCTACGAGCGCGAGTTTCTCGAAGCGCTCGCCGTCTACATCAAACCGGGCGAACTGGTGCTCGATGTCGGCGCCAATATTGGTAATCACACGCTGTTCTTCGCCGGCGTGTGCGGCGCGCGCGTGATTGCGTTCGAGCCCAATCCAAGGTCGGCGGACTTGTTGCGGGCGAACATCGCCGCTAACGGTCTGGATGACATGGCGCGCGTCGAGGAGATCGCGCTCGGCGCCAGCGAAGGCGCGGGCGAGATGGAGAACACCGGCGGCGAGAACAATCTCGGCGCCGCAAGCGTCAAGATCGATGGCGAGGGCGCCATTGTTATTCGCCGGCTGGATTCGATCGAACTCGCCGAGCGTCCGGTGCTGATCAAAGTCGATGTCGAGGGCATGGATCTCGACGTGCTTAAAGGCGCCGAGCAGACGCTGCGCACGCACACCCCGATCGTGGCGGTGGAAGCGGCGGACAGAGCCACATTCCTGGCGATCGCGAGCTTCCTCGAGGGACTGGGTTACGCGCACCTGGAGACGCACAATTACACGCCAACCCATGTGTTCGAACCCGTTGGCGGCACGGTGCGGAAGACTTTGCTGACAAGGCTCTCGCGTGAGATGGGGCTAAATGCGATTGACCTCGCCGCGGTCCGCAGCAAGTCCGATCAGCAACTCAACCGCTTGTTCACCAAGGTGGCCGCGCTGGAGAAGACGAATAGCGCGCTGGTAGCCGATCTCGCCCGCGTGGAAGGCCAGAGCGCCGAGGCGAACGCGCTGAAGGAGATGGCGGCCGGCGTCGCAGAGGCGCTGCGCGCGCTGAGCTCGGATGTCGGCGAGTTGCGCCGCAGCCTGATGGAGTTTTGGTCGGACGCCGACAGCAAGCAGGCCCAGCGCGTGACCCAGCCGTTGCTGCGCGCCGAGTTGGCGGATCTGCTCTCGCAGCTGCAAATGCAGGATTCCACGCGCGCTGAGCAAACGCGCGCGCGGTTGGAGGAAATCGCGCAAACCCTGACGGCGCAGTTCCAGAACGAGGCGGCGGCCAAGCGCGCCTATATCGAAGCCCTGTCGGAGACGCAGAGCGAGCAATTGCAGGCTGAGGCCGCCAAGATCCGCGTTCGCCTCGACGCTGTCGCCGAACAGGCGCGCGAACGTGCGCGTGAGCAGGATCGCCTGCAGAGCGCCGCCGCCGCGCAGCTGGATGTGCTCGCGAGCAAGGCCGTCGAGCTGCAGGCCGCTTTGGAGCGGGCGCTGTCGCAAATCCAGACGGAAGAGGCCGGTCTGCGCAGCGAGGCGAAAGCCCTGGCTGCGGCGCAGGAGGACATGCGCGCGATGGTCCGCCGGGCCGAGCGCAACGCCGCCGCGGCGGTGGATGCAAGCCTTGCGCTGGGCGCCTGGCTGCAGCCCGAACTGGAGACATTGCGGCGCGAGATCGTGCGCGATCTGCGCGAGAGCATCGCCGCCGGCGTCAAGGATGCATTGCTCGATGCGGTGCGCCAGCAATCGACCGCGTTCGCGCAAGTGCTGGGCGCGCATGGCGCTGAGCTGGTGCTGCAGCTCGCCCGCCGCAACGACGCGCCGGACACGACCCGCCCGCGCCGCGCTTTCTTCGATGCGGGTGAGCCGCACACTCTGGACTACGCGCCGCGCCGCGAGGTCGATCCTGATCCGCAGCGGCGACATAAGCCAGGCATGCCGCCCGTCTCGCGCACGCAGGCGGAAAATGTGGTGCCGTTAAAGGCTGTCGGCATCGCGGCCCAGCCCGCGCCGAAGCCGGCCCCGGCCATTTGGCACGATGAATTGCTGGGCGCGGAAGATATGACGCTCGGCTGGGAAGGGCGTGGTTGGAGCCAGGGCGGCGCGAGGCTAGCGTCCAGCGGCACGGTCGAAACAGATACGACCGCGCCATTCTCCGGTTTCGTGACGCGCCAATTTGCGTGCGCCGGCGGCGGCCTGCTTGGTGTCGCGATCGACGTTGCGGACGCTGGCGAGGCCGAGCTCATAGTGCGCCTGCGGAGCGAGGCGGACGAACCCCTCGGCCCCGACGTGCCGCTGGTTCGAGGCGCCAACGTCGTTCGCTTCTTCGCGCAGGAGCGCGTGGAGCGGGTGAAGATCTATGTGCTCGCGCGTCAGGCCCAGGCGCCGGCGAAGTTTTCCATCGGCAAGGTCAGTCTTTACCGGTTGGACGCGGACGCGCATCAGCGTGCGGTGCGCGCGAAGATCGGCCAGCCGGTGATTGCGTCGATGGCGACCATTCCCTCGCGCCGGACCATGCTGAAAGACTGCGTCACAAGCCTGCTGGCGCAATGCGATTACGTTCGCGTGTTTCTCAACAATTATCCGGACGTCCCGGATTTTCTCTCGCATCCGCGCATCGAAGTGCGGCGCTCTCAGGACTGGGATGACCGCGGCGACGCCGGCAAGATGTTCTGGCTCGATAAGGACGAGAGCGAAGGCTATCGGCTCATCACCGACGACGATCTGCTTTTCCCGCCCGATTTTGCCGAGACGATGTGCGCGAAGGCCGCCTCGCACGACAATCGCGCTGTCTACGCGACTCATGGCGTGCTGCTGCGTCAGCCCATCGCGCAATATTACGATGACCAGTGCCGCGCCGCGACCTTCCATTTCGCGCGGCGGCTTGACGAGGACCGCGCCGTCCACATAGCCGCCACCAACGCGCTGTGTATGCATTCCAGTGCGGTGAAGATGCGCTGGCCGGATTTCATGTACTGCAATTCGGCCGACATCTGGTTGGCGCTCTACGCGCAGCGGGAAGGTTTGCCGCTGTTCACGCCGGCGCGGCCGCAAGGATGGGTGCGCGAGAACCGCCACGCAGCGCCGGGCGAGACCATTTACGATCACTCGCGCAAGCGCTCGCGCTCGCGCATGGACAGCTCCTTGGTGCAAGACGCGGTGCTGCGCTTTGCCTGGCCGGTGACGCTGCAGCCGAGCGAACGGCCGAAACTGGGCGTGTGTCTGTTCGCGACATCGCCCGAAAACCTGCAGGCGGCGATCGCGTCATGGACGGCGAGCCGGACACTCGGCGCCGATTGGGTCGTCGTTCTGGGCTTCGCCGAAGACCCGGCCATGCAAGCCGCAATCGATGCGCTGAAGATCGAGCACGAGACGCACCTTGTGATCGCGCCGACAGCTGCGGAACAGACCACCGAAGCCGCCGCGCTATTGGAGCGGCTGAAGCTCGATGGCGCGCTGTTTGGCTTCGACGACCTTCGATTCGAAGGAAGCGGTTGGGAGAGCGGCCTTTTGATGAATGCCGCCGAGCATGCGCGCACGCCGCAAGTCGAAGCGCTTGTCCCGACCCACGACGGTCGGTTGAGCGCGCGCAGTGGCGCGGCGCACTGTGTGATCTGGCGCTGGAGCGACGGTCGCCCGACGCCGGCGTCATGGGCGAGCCAAGCAAATTGGTCTTCGCATCTGCGCGTTGAAGCCACACCCGGTGCGGACATCGGCGCGCTGCAATCGCTCACGCAGCGGCCGCCGACGCGCAGGCCCACGGCGCGCGCACCCAAACGCGCAGCGATTGCGCCCGGCAGACGGTTGAACGATGTGTTCGAGCGCGTGCTGGTGCTCAACCTGGATCGCCGTCCCGATCGCTGGGCGCAGGCAGAGGAGCAGCTCAGCCGCTTTGGCATCAAAGCGCAGCGCTTTTCAGCCATCGACGGAACTGATCCGGCTGTGGCGGCCGAGTATAAGGCCTATGCCAAGGCCACGCTTGCGCAAGTGTCCTCGGAGCTGCCGCCTATATCCTATAGCGAAGATTTCTATCTGCGCGCGGCAAGTGAAGCTGCGCGTCTTGCGCATTTGGAGCAGCGGAGCGGCAAGAAGGCGATCGCCTCGCGCGGGGCCTGGGCATACTTGCGCTCTTACGAAGCGATGCTGGAGCAGGCGCTCGCCGACCAGGTGGAAAGCCTTCTGGTGCTAGACGATGATTTCGTGCTGCACCGGCAGACGCCGGAGCTGTTCGCGCAAGCCTATTCAGAATTGCCGGATGACTGGCTGATCCTGAAACTTGGGACGCTGCAGTACAATTGGAACGTACCTTGGGCGACGTGGCGGTCCGAGCATCTCTATCGAACCAACGGCTCGGCCATCGGCTCGCACGCCGTAGGCATGAAGTTTGAGATCCTTCCCTATTTGCTCGATCACGTGCGGCGCATGGATATGCCTTACGATGTCGGCGCGCTAAGCGCCGCGACGCGCGCCTTCGCGGAGCGGAGTTTTGTCATCTTCCCGAACGTCGCGATCCAGCGGCTGCAGGATACGGACATCGGCACGTCCGAGTTTCAGAACAGCCGCGGCATCGAAGAGATTGCAGCCACCTATCGCTGGACCTTGAGCGATTATCTGCTCTAAGCCGCGCTGCGCCGCCCCATCACGTAGGTCATCTGCTTGCCGATGCTCTCCAGCAGCGCGGCGGGCGTCTTCGCGGTCTGCACGCCCTCGGGCGTAATCGCCTGCAGGGAAAAGCCGTAACTGGCGACACGCTCGAGAAACGCCGCCGGCGGTTGGCTCAAGGAAATGGTCGGCGCGTAGAATTCGAACACGATTGTGCCGAGGGCGCGGTTGCTGAGGACGCGGTCGGCGCCGGCGAAGACGAGCGGCTCGGCGCCTTCAACGTCGATCTTGATCACGTTGGCTGGGCTCTCCGGCGGCGCAAGTTCATCGAGCGGCGCGCAGGGGACCTCGATCTGCTCGCGCGTCCATTGGCTGGTGGGGCTCGCGGGCAAGGTGGTGCCGCCGCCGCTGAACTCAAGGTCGGTGGTGAGCTTAACGGTACCGGTGCGATCGGAAACGGCGCTGGCGATGACCGTTGTCATGCCGGCAAGGCCATTGACCATCACCGATTGGCGCAGAAGCTTGTTCAGGCGCGGATTGCACTCGAACGCGAAGACGCGGCCGTTCGGGCCGACAGCGCGCGCGCCAAGCAGCGTGTAATAGCCGAAATTGGCGCCAATGTCGTAGAAGGTCATGCCCGGTTTGATCTCGGGCATGAGCGCATTCTCGACCCATGTCTCCCAGATGCCGTCGAGCATCAGATGGGAGGCGATGCCCACATCGCGGGTGTCGACGTAAATCTTGTGACCTGAGCGAAGGCGCGTCAGCGCCGTGTGATCGCCAAGATAGATCACCGGACGATCGTCGCCGGAACGGGGCCACATCACTTCCACTTGCCGTTCTCCCGGTTCGTTGGAGCGGCCGCGACCGAACTTGAGCATCCCCCATTCTGGCCTTCACGCTTAAGGCAAACAAGAGGACTTCAGCGCCCGGCCCGGAGGCTGTTCAGCGCAGGGTGCGGTAGGCGTCGTGCAGCCGTTCACGGTAGCGTTCGGCCGTGAACTGCTCGGATTGGATGAGGCCAGCGGCGGAAAGCTCCGCGCGCAAAGCCTGATCGGACATGATCGCTTTGATCTTGTCATGGATATCGCGCACGTCGAACGGATCCACATAAACCGCCGCCTCGCCGCACACTTCCGGAAAGGACGAGGTGCGAGACGTCAACACCGGCACCCCAAACCGCATCGCTTCGAGGCAAGGCAGGCCGAAGCCTTCGTAGAGCGATGGGAACATCATGGCGCGCGCGCCGGTATAGAGATGGTGCAAATCTTCGCGCGGCACATAGTCCAGGAACAGGATCGGGCTGGAGCCATGACGAGCTTTCCAAGCGCGCGCCTCTTCGATCTCCTCGCGCCACAGCCAGGCGCGGCGTCCGACAACTGCCAGCGGTTCGCGCAGGTCGCTTTCGAGATAGGCGCGTATCAAGCGCTTCAGATTCTTCTTGGGCTCGATGGCGCCGACGAAGAGCGCGTAATTGTCGGGTTGTAGGCCGTATCGGGCGAGTACGGCGGAGTTGTGCTTGCGTGCTTCTTCGTCAAGCGGCGTAAGGTCGGCCGCCTGATAGGTGACCGCGACCTTGTCGGCGGGCGTTCCGAGGATGTCGACCAAGTCGCGCTTGGACGCTTCGGAAACGGTGACGATAAGATCCGCAGTCTCACACGTGGTGCGCAGGCGCCGGACAAAATCGCGCTTGTTTTCCAGCGTCGCGTAAGGAAGCCGCAGCGGAATGAGATCGTGGATTGTCACCACAGTCTTGGCGGAAGAAACCCTTACCGGCCAAGGGTAGGTTAGATGCGCCACGTCGATCTTGTCGTCCAATTGAATGCGTGTGAACCGGCCCGTGATCTTGTGACGGAGTTCGGCGATATCGGCGATGCGCGGTACGTTGTAGGCGCGCGCAGATAGGCTTTGCGCACCCGGCAGCATCACGACATCGCTCCGCGGCACACGCCGCGCGCGGCGTGGCAGCGGATTGAGCGCCGCGGCGAGCAAACTCGCCTTGCGCGTGAGCTGCGCCAAACGTCCCTGCTTCGGGAGATCTTCAGCCGCGTGGAAGCTGACTTCGCCGATGAGCGGATCACGCGAGGCCGGCGCGTTGCGGGCGTAGAGCAGCGCCACATCCGCGCCCAGCGTCCCGAGCGCTGTCATCAGTGTGCGGCTATAGGTGGCGATGCCGGAGCCCTGCTTCAGGTCTGAGTTGAACGCATCGACCACGACTCGCATGCCGCTGAGGCTGTCGGAGGCGGCGGGAGGTGGCGAACTCATGGGGAGAAATTTCCGTGAAGGTCGGCGAGCATTGGAAGCTACGGATCGATTGGCAGGGCTGCACATACCATGCAAGCTTGGAGGGAGGTAAACTCGCCTTTATAGAGAAGCCCATGCGTCACTGGATTTTCCATCCGCTCATCTTCTACCCCCTCGCGATCCTTCTCGCGGCCGCTGTGATCGTGTTCGGTCTGCAGCCG
>JAEYPY010000013.1 GCA_023410295.1 Pseudomonadota bacterium
GTATAAGTGGGTGCATCTCGGCCGCGATCCGGGCCTGCTGGCCTTCTTTTGACCGCCCAGCGCGGCTAGAAGGATCGGCTCGGGGGACCCATGCCCAAGACGCTGTTCGAGCATCTCTCGCCCGACACCGGCGCCAAGCGCATCCTTGCGCTCGATGGCGGCGGCGTGAAAGGCATGCTGACGCTTGGCATGTTGAAGGTGCTTGAGGATGAGCTGCGCCGCAGAGCGGGCGGCGACCGCGCGCTCAGGCTTTCCGATTATTACGATCTGATCGGCGGCACCTCGACCGGCGCGATCATCTCTGCAGGCCTCGCGCTTGGCCTCAGCGTTGAGGAACTAATCGATCTTTACATGCGACTGGGGCCGGAAGTGTTCGGGCGCACGGCGGGCGATGGCGTTTTCCTGCAGTGCAAGTTCGATTCAAAGAAGCTACGGCGCGCGCTGCATTCGGTGCTCTCGACCAAGACGCTGGGCTCGCAGGATTTGCGCACCGGCCTCGCCATTCACGCCAAGCGCATCGACACGGGCTCGGCTTGGGTCGTCACCAATCATCCGCTCGGCGTGTTCTACGATCCGCCGAGCGACAGCGGCATCTTTCCCAACAAGCGCTATCGTCTGGTCGATCTTGTTCTGGCGAGCGCGGCGGCGCCGACGTTCTTCGATGAAATCACCATCGACATCGGGTTCGACGAAAAGCGGCGGCCGGTGCAGACGGGCTATTTCGTCGATGGCGCGGTGAGCGCGAACAACAATCCCAGCATGCAGCTTTTCATGCTGGCGCTGGCGCCGCCCTACAAGTTCGGCTGGAAGCCGGGCGCGGACAATCTGATGATGACCTCGTGCGGGACGGGCGCGCGCAGGCCCACGGTGGATGGCAAGGCGTTCAAGGGACTGCCGCCGGGTCTGCGCGGCGTGCACGCGCTGCGCGCCATGGTCTATGACACGCAGATGCAGGGTGTGATGATGATGCAGGCGTTTTCGGCGCCGCGCCGGCCATGGCGCGTCAATTCGGAGATTGGAGATATGCACGCTGTGCTGATCTCCGGCGCGCCGCTGCTCGACTACCAGCGCTTGGACGTGACGCTCGACACCAAGCCCAAACGCCGCCGCGCAGGCGATCCGGCGCCGCCGATGACGCCGCTCGAACGGATGCTGGGCCGCGAGTTGGAGCACGAGGTGCTGGAGGCGCTCGATCTCATGGACAACGGCAAGAAGGCCAATCTCGAACTCTTGTTGGAAGTCGGCAAATCGGCGGGGCGCACGTTCGTGGATGCGAACTATCCCGATCCTAAATTCGATCTGCCCGAGTGGCGCGGCGCTTGAGAGCGGCGGCGCTTACCGGTTTCCTAAAACCTTGATGGTAACCTAGCGCATGGCTTCCGCACGCAAAGCGCAGAAAAGCGACCCAATTCGGGACGCGGCGATCGAACACTTCGCCGCGCGCTCGCACAATGCGTGGCGCAAACGCTTTCATGAGACCAACCCGGCCGAAAAGGCAAAGCCGCGCATGCGCCGGCGCGGCGGCGTGATGGTTGATGTCAATCAACCATGGGCGAAGCTGCACGCCAAAGCCAAGGCCGACAACATGCGCGCGGCGCGTGACGCCTACGATGCGGTGAAGCGCTTTCCAAACGACCGCGAAGCGGCGTCGGCGTACGTCCACGAATGCTGGATCAAGCGCAACAAGGGCGATGCAAGTCAGCCCAAGGCGCTGTTCAAACCGTATGACAAATTGCCCGAAGTCGAGAAGGACAAGGACCGCGCCCACGTCGACCAGATGAAGCGCTCGATCGCGGCGGTGAAGCGGGCGCGGGAGAAGACGCGGCCGCTGGCGGCTCCGAAGGGATTGCCCGCGCTGCAACTTGATTTCCGCGCTTCACGGCGACTGCAGGCGGCGGCGAAGGAGCTGTCGAAGGTTCTCGGCCGCGAAGTGCCGGGCGAGGTGCTGTTGAACGCCGGCGTGGAGGTGGCGGCTGCTATTGCCAAGGCGATCGCAGCGCAATCGCGCGCCAAGGGCTGATTTTCGCGCGGCGGTGGGTCGCGGGCGCCTTGCGCGCGCCACCGTTTCCTTGGACATGGCGCTTATGAAATCGGTAGTCATCGTCGGCGCCGGCGTCATCGGCCTCTTCTGCGCCGTGCGCCTGGCGAAAGCGGGCGCCCGCGTGACGCTACTGGAGGCCGAGGGCGAGCATCACGACACTTACGGTCCCGGCGCGTCGGCCGCTGCCGCCGGCATGCTGGCGCCGCTGGGCGAAGCACCATCGCCGCACGAGCCGCTCGCATTTGCATCGCTCGAACTTTGGCGCGCGCAGCAGCCGGCTGCTGAATGGGGCGATGGCGTGCGTTTCGATGGCGGGGTCTATCTGGCCGCCAGCGCGGAGGAAGCGGTCAGGCTGCTCTCGCGTGCGCAAGCGCTCGGCGCTCGGGCGAGTGCTCTCGCGTCTGGTCAATTGCGTAAACGCACCGGCTTCAAGCTGAAAAGTGAAACCGCCATCTTTCTCGAAGACGAGGGCACGGCCGACCCACTGCGCGTGCTGAGCGGGTTGTCGATGCAGGCGCGCGCGCATGGCGTCATCATCGAGAACAAGACCGATGTCGAAGTCGTCACCGCCAATGCGGCGACGACGTATGAGGGCCGGGTTTTTGAAGCGGACGCGATTGTGCTGGCGCCGGGCGCATGGGCGACGGACAAGCTGCTGCAGGCTGCGCCGGCGCTCAGGCGGGTGCGGGCGGGCAAAGGCAATCTCGTCACCGTGGAGATCGACCATGCACTCGGCCCCAATCTGCACGCTCCCGGCTTTTACCTGGCGCAGCGGCGCGAGGACGTGGTGCTGGGGGCATCGCTGGAGCTCGACCGTTACGACCGGCGCATCGACCGCGACCGCGTTGCTGAACTTGTCGCCGCCGCCGAGGCGCTGCTGCCCGGCCAGGTGACGGCGCGCGAGACGGCTTGGGCCGGTATCCGGCCGATGTCGCCCGATGGGTGGCCGATGATCGGCCCCACCGGCGATGGGCTATTCATCGCCGCAGGGCACTCCCGCAACGGTTGGCTCATGGCGCCTATTACGGCCGAGATCATAAGCGCGTATGTGTTCGGCGAAGCGATTGAGCCAGCTTGGGTGGCGTTGACGCCGGCCAGATTTGAAACAGAGACACCATGACGTTCGCTATTGAACTCACCGAAGAGCAGACCGCGATCAAGCACGCGATCGAAGAAATCTGCGCCAAGTACGACGATCATTATTGGCTGAACGTCGACAACACCGGCAATTTTCCTGATGCATTCGTCGACGATATCGCCGCCGGCGGTTGGCTGGGCGTGGCCATGCCGGAGAGCGTCGGCGGGGCGGGGCTCGGCCTCACCGAAGCGGCGCTGATGATGCAGACGGTGGCGGAATCGGGTGCTGGGTTCTCCGGCGCGAGCGCAATCCATCTCAACATTTTCGGCCTCATGCCGATCGTGAAGTTCGGGACGAAGGAGCAGCAAGAGCGCTTCCTGCCGCCGGCCATGGATGGCACGGACAAAGCATGCTTCGCGGTCACGGAGCCGAACTCCGGCCTTGATACAGCAAGCTTGGAAACGCGCGCCGAGCGTACCAATAACGGATACCGCATCAATGGCCGGAAGATCTGGACGACGAACGCGCAGCGCGCGAACAAGATTCTGATCATAGCGCGCACGACGCCGAAAGATCAGGCGAAGCCGCCGACCGAAGGCTTGTCGCTCTTTTATGCTGACTTCGACCGCAGCAAGATCGAAGCGCAGCCGATCCCGAAAATGGGCCGCAAGGCGGTGGAGTGCAACACGCTCTTCATTGAAGACCTCGAAGTCTCTAACGCCGAGCTGATCGGTGAAGAGGGCGCCGGTTTCAAGATTTTGCTCTCAGGTCTCAATCCGGAGCGCGTGCTGTTTGCGGTGGAAGCGATTGGGCTGGGGCGCGCGGCGCTACGGCGCGCGGCGCAGTATGCAAAGGAACGCGTCGTGTTCGGCCGGCCGATTGGTCAGAACCAGGGCATCCAGCACCCACTCGCGAAAGCCTGGGCCGAGCTTGAAGCGGCGAACCTCATGGCGTTCAAAGCGGCTGCGCTTTACGACGCCGGGCGCGATTGCGGCGCGGAGGCGAACGCCGCGAAGTATCTTGGCGCTGAAGCAGGCTTCCGTGCGTGTGAAGCCTCGGTGCTGGCGCACGGAGGCATGGGCTACGCGAAGGAATATTTCGTCGAGCGCTACTTCCGCGAAGCCATGATCGCGCGCATCGCGCCGGTTTCGCGCGAAATGATCCTCAACTTCATCGCCGAACGCGTGCTTGGGTTGCCGAAGAGCTACTGATCGTTGCGGCGCCGCGCCAAAGGTTAACGTGCAGTTTACCGATGCGGCTCACGGCTTGGCGCATGAGCGATCCGATTGCGCCAGTGGGGCACGATCCTGTACGCGCCGCGATCCGCCGCGGGGCAGAGGCGACGGGCGTCGATTTCTCGCTGCTGGTGGAAACGGCGCGACGCGAAAGCGCGCTCAATCCCAACGCGCGCGCTGGCACGTCGAGCGCGACGGGGCTGTTTCAGTTTATCGAAAGCACCTGGCTCGACATGATGCGCCGTCACGGCGCTTCGCATGGGCTGGGGCACTATTCGGCGCAGCTGCAGAACGGCGCCGATGCGGCGACGCGGCGCGAAATCCTGGCGCTGCGCAATGATCCGGAAATCTCCGCGCGTATGGCCGGCGAACTTGCGCGCGAGAATGCGCAGACCTTGTCCGCGCGGCTCGGACGTCCACCGAGCGCAGGAGAGCTCTACGCGGCGCATGTGATGGGTCCGGCGGGCGCGTTGCGCTTGATCGAAGCGGCGGGCCAAGGCGCGCCAAGCGCGGCGGCGCTGTTTCCGCGGGAAGCCGCGGCCAATCAGGGGCTATTCTACGCCAACGGGACGCCACGTTCCGCGCAGGCATTGCTTGAACGCCTAGACCTCGACGCAAACGCCAACATGAGCGCCGGGCGCCGTCTGGAATACGGCCGCGACGGGGAGGCGATGTCGCCGGCGCTGGCGCAGGCGCTGTTCACGATGGCGTTGTTGCCGTTGCTGCGCAGCAACGGAGGCGAGGAGCGCGAGCAGGCCTCGCGCGCGCACGCTGCTTACGCGCAGATGCTGAACACGCGGATCACTCAGTAGCGCGACATCTGGAATTGGCCGGAATTGTCGCTGCCGCGGAAGCGGCCGGTGATGGTGTCGCCTTCGATGGCGCCGACATAGCCGAGCCAGCTTTCATCGGGATAGTAGACGCTGACGTGCGATCCAGAAATCAGCCACCGTCCGGGGAAATTATCGCTATCCACGAATGAACCGTCGGCGGCGAATGTGATCACGAAGTTCACGCTTCCGCCGTCGTCGTACGTCCCCGTCACGCGCCAGCTTCCGGCGATGAAATCCGCGCCTTCGAGGTTCTGTGCTGAAGGCTTCTCCGCCTGGCAGGCTTCCGCGCTTGGCGCGGCGACGGCCGTTCCGCTTGTTAGTTGCAGCGTCGATGCGAGGACAACGACTGTGACGATGCGGATGAGATGTCTACTCATGGAAGCCCCGGAAACGCCGGTCGACGCTAGACTTGGGAGCGTCGGGCGTAAAGCGCGCTCACGCCGCCGCGCCGCTAGCGAAGAGCGCGTCTATCTCCGCTTCACTGTAGCCGGCTTGCGCCAGCACCTGGCGCGTGTGTTCGCCCATTTTCGGCGCTGGACCTTTGGGGCCGTCATCGGCGCCGGGGAAGCGGATCGGCGCGCCCGGCGCATTGATCGTCGTGCCGTCATGTTGCGGCGTCTGCACGACCGCGCCGGCGGCGATGGCTTGGGGATCCTTGACCGCTTCGGCCGCTGTGAGCACCGGCGCCCAGATCAGTTCTTCGGCGTCGAGCGAAGCGGCGATTTCGGCAAGATCGCGCGCGCCGAAGGCTGCATCGAGAAGATCGACCAGCGCGGGCCCGTTCTGACGACGCACTTTGGCGCGCGTGAAGCGCTCGTCCTCGATGAGATGTTCGACTTTGAGCGCGCGGCAGAGCTTGGGCCAATCTACCTCGCCTTGCCGCACCAAAAGGCTGATCCAGTGCTCATCGCGCGTCTTGAAATAATTGATGGTCGGATTGGAGCTGTCGCGGCGTGGCTTGTTGGACGAGGTGCGCCCGTAGCTGTGCTGGATGGCGAGGTCGGAGCCGCCGGCATAATGCGCGACGCGCAACAGCGCGGCTTCCACGAGCCGGCCTTTGCCTGTGTGTTGCCGCTCATAAAGCGCGGCCAACACGCCGCTGACGATGGCCATCGACGCCACGTGATCGCCGAGCGCGGTCCGCAGCTGCACCGGATCGCCGCCTTTCGGTCGAAACAGCGCAGCTAATCCCGAGCGCGCCCAGAACGCGGCTGAGTCCATCCCAGGCCGATCGGCGTCGGGCCCCTGCAGGCCGTAACCGGTGAGCGAGGCATAGACGAGGCGCGGATTGCGATTGAGCAGGGTTTCATGATCGAGGCCGGCACGCTGCAGGCCGCCGGGGCGGACGTTGGTGAGAAAGACGTCCGCGCCATCGATCAGCCGCAGCAGGGCGTCGCGCCCGGCCTCTTGCGCGGTGTCCAAGACGATGCCGCGCTTACCGCGGTTATCGAGTTCGAACACCGGGTTCACGTCGACGCCCTCCACCCCAACCGACGCGAAGAACAAGCGGATCGGATCGCCGCCGGGCGGCTCGACCTTGATCACGTCCGCGCCCCAGTCGGCCATGATGCCGCCGGCGCCGGGCGCCGCCACGTAGGTCGCGTATTCGACGACCTTCAGCCCTTCGAGCATTCGCCGTTTCCTTCCCGCAATGAGGCAATCAAGGCTTCGTTAAACCTCCGGCGCAAGTGTCGGATGAAGGCGCGCCGCGAGAGTCGGCGCCGGAAGAGCCGCGAGCGTCCTCATGTCAATCGTCACCATGCGCGCACATCTGACCGATAGCGACATCCGAACCTTGATCAAGGGTCCGGTTGATGAAGACCGCGCGCATGCGGCGCACAAGATCTGCCGCTGCATCGAGGATGCAGAGCTTTCCCCTGAGGAACGCGCGTACGCCGAAGAGATCATAGCGGTGATGGCGCAGGACGCTGCAGTGCTGGTGCGGCGCGCGCTGGCGGTGGCGCTCAAGAACTCGCCCAAGCTGCCGCGCGACATCGCCAACAAGCTGGCGCGCGACGTGGAATCGATCGCGTTGCCGGTGATCCTCAATTCACCGATGTTGACCGACGCCGATCTCATCGAGATCGTCTGCGCTTCGCCGCCGATCAAGCAGGTGGCTGTCGCCAGCCGCGAAACGCTGAGCCCGGTGGTGACCGGCGCGATCGCCAAGTTCGCGGTGTCCGAAGCTGTCGAACGCGCGCTCGCCAACGATAACGCGATCTTCGACGAGGATGGCTTCGACACAGCGCTCGACCGCTTCGCCGGCGTCTCGCAGATCACCGCCGCGATGGTGCATCGCAATCAGTTGCCGCTGGCGATTACAGAGAAGCTGGTGACGATCGTCGCCGGCGAGGCATTTGATCATCTGGTCAACAATCACGAGCTGCCGCCGCAGATCGCCATTGATCTCGCCATGGGCGCGCGCGAGCGGGCGACAATCGACATCATAGAGCAGGCGGTGCGTCAGCAAGACGTCGGCCGCTTCGTGCAGCAGCTCAATCTCAACGGGCGGCTTAGTCCGTCCCTGATCATGCGCGGTGTCTGCATGGGGCACATGGAATTCGTCGAGCACGCTCTGGCCGAGCTTGCCGGCATTCCGCATGGGCGCATGTGGCTCTTGATCCACGACAGCGGCCCGCTTGGCCTCAAGTCGGCGTTCGAGCGCTCAGGCTTGCCGCCGCGGCTCTATCCCTCGTTCCGCGCTGCGGTGGATGTTTATCACAGCATCGAGCGCGAAGGCGCGGTCACCGACCGCATCATGTTCCGCAAGCGCATGCTTGAGCGCACGCTGACGCTGTTCAAGTCGGTGCCGAAGGACGATCTCGACTATCTCCTCGAGAAGCTCGATGCGTCAGGGCTGACGACGCCGCGTAGCGCCATCGCCAATTAGCGTAAGCCCGCTTCCGCAAACGGTCCACCGCCGCGGTCGAAGCCGGCGATGGCGAGCGTGCGCGCTTGCGCGGCGCTGCGAACGATCTCGGCGGTGATGGTAAGGCCGGCGGCTTTGGCGGCGAGCAAGCGAAGGCCAAGCGGGCTGCGATCGCCATCTTCCATAGCCAAGAACGGATCGGGCATCTCCGGCGCGGCGAGCACCAACTCGCTGTAGAGAGCGCGCGCGCGGGCGCCGAGCGGCAGCGGGCACGCGGGGTCGCCACGCAGGGCGATGGCCCAGCCGCGGGCGCGGAGGTCTTCGGCGAGGGCGGGGCCGTGATCGACGAGCCGGCGCTCGCAGAGCTCGAAGACGATCGTATGGCGGGTGCAGCCGGCCTCAGTCGCCGCTTCGTGCAGGAAGTCAGCGGCGAGGTCGGCGTGGATTTCCCCAGGCACGGCCAGAGTCAGCGGCGCATGCAGGCCGCGCTCGCGCCAGGCCATGCGCGCGTTGCGCACGAGGCGGGCGAGGTTCGAGTAAGCGAAGGCCTCCTCAACGCTGCCGCGCGCGCGTATAACGCCGCCCGCGACGACGCCGACGCGCAGGTCCACGCGCGCGCCGATGGCGAACGCAAGCGGCTCAGGTTCCTGGCGCGGACGGAAGGGAACGACGTTCATAGCAGCCATACGAAAGGCCGCTTATGGCATGCAGGCAGTTAAGGATCGGGCACCCGGCGTGGTGAAGGCTGTGTTAGCGTTTTACTCGGGCGCAACGCACAGCGCCGCCACTTGCTGCTCAAGGGTCTGCACCAGCGCACGCCCCACAGGGTGGGCGCTCGAGGTGATGCCGTCACGAAGCGTGGCGCGAATGGCGTCGACATGGGCGCAAACCAGCTGCGGTAGTTGGCGGGCGGCGGCTTTGCCGGCGTCGGTCTCGATGAGGCGGCAGAGACAAGCAGCGAGCTGCGTCGCCAGCGGAAAACCGTAGGTCGCGCCCATACCTTTGACGTCGTGGGCGGCGGCGAAGAGGGCGGTGAGCGTCGCATCGCTCCAGCCGTCGGTTTCGGCGGCCAATCGCGCGACATGCAGCTTTTCCACGTCAGCCTGCATCCATTCGAGGAACGCAGGGCTGACCGCTTCCATGGCGCGGGTGGCGCGCTCAAGCGCGTTCGCGTCGAAAACAGGCGTCTGCAGGCGCTCTCTGCGCGGCGGCTCGATGACCTCGGCCTTCTTCGTCATGGCCGCGAGCTTTGGGCCCGGGCGATGAACAGAACGTTGACGCGCTTGGTTTACACGTTGAACTGTTCGCGCAGGATGCGCTCGTCCAGCGCGTGCCCCTGATCGAACAGCAGCGGCAGGGCTGTACCGCTGTCTTCCTGAATATCAACGGCGCGCACATCGCGCGTTTCAAGATTATCGGCCGCAGTGCTCACACTACGATGTTCGCCGTCTAGCACTTCGATGCGCACATGCGCGCGGTGCGGCAGCAGCGCGCCCCGCCAGCGCCGCGGGCGGAAAGCGCTAATGGGCGTTAACGCCAGAAGCCGGGAGTCGATTGGCAGGATCGGTCCGTGGGCGGAGAAGTTGTACGCGGTCGAACCGGCCGGCGTGGATACCAGCACGCCGTCGCACAGCAACTCGGCCATGCGGACGGCGCCATCGACCAGGATGCGGAGCTTGGCCGATTGTGCGGTCTGGCGCAGCATCGACACCTCATTGAACGCCCGCTCTTCGATCACCTTGCCGGCGGCGGTCTCGCAGCGCGCCACCAGCGGGCGGATGCGCACTGCTTCGGCCTTGGCGAGCCGCTCCGGCAGATTCTCTTCGGCATAGTCATTCATGAGAAAGCCGATGGTGCCGCGGTTCATGCCGTAGACCGGCTTTTGGTCCTTCAGCCGCCGGCGCAGCGTGTCGAGCATGTGCCCGTCGCCGCCGAGCGCGACGATCACGTCGGCCTCGGCCTCGCCGCTTTCGCCATAGGTGTGGCGCAGACGCCGGAGCGCCTCCTGCGCCTCGGGGCGCGCGCTGGCGGTGAACGCGAGTTTCATGCGGGGTGCGAGCGCCCTTTGCTTATCGTGCCGGCCGGCTTAGACTTGTTAGCATAGCGAAAGACGGAGTGCGAACCGATGGCCGATGACGCCGGGACAAGCCTGAAGGGCCGGGTGAGCGCCGAGGAATGGCAGGCGCGCGTCGATTGCGCCGCCCTTTATCGTCTGGTGGCGCTGCATGGCTGGGACGACATGATCTTCACGCACATCTCGATGCGCGTGCCGGGGCCCGAGCATCATTTCCTGATCAACCCTTATGGAATGTTCTTCGACGAGATCACCGCGTCTTCGCTCGTGAAGGTCGATCTCGACGGCCAAATTGTTGCGCCGACGCCGTACTACATCAATCCGGCAGGCTTCACGATTCACTCGGCCATTCATGCCGCGCGTGAGGACGCGCTCTGCGTCATTCACTTGCACACTGACGCCGGCGTCGGCGTTTCCGCGCAGGTGGAGGGCCTCCTGCCGCTGACGCAGAACGCGCTGCTCGTGCTGCCGCAGCTCGCTTATCATGGTTATGAGGGCGTGGCGTTGAACCTTGACGAGCGCGAGCGCTTGGTCGCCGACATTGGCGACAAAAAGCTGATGCTGCTGCGCAATCACGGCACGCTCGCTGTGGGCATGAGCGCGGCTGACGCGTTTGTTGGCATCTTCTTCCTCGAGCGCGCGTGCGCGCAGCAGGTGAACGCATTGAGCGCGGGGCGTGAGAACGTCTTGATCGCGCCGGACGCGGCGCAGGAAGAAGCGCGCAAGCAAAGCGGTGGACTGGGCATGGTGTCGGGGCTGGCGTGGGCGGGGTTGAAAAGAAAGCTGGATCGCCAGCTGCCGGGCTACGATTCCTAAGCCTGGTTGCAGCTCTGGCGCCTGTGCCGGCGAACGCCGGAGCCTGGATCGCGCCCGAGGGCGGCCAGGAAATCTGGAGCAATGTCGCCGGTGAGCGCGACGAACTGCAGTTCTATGAGACCTCTGCGTACTGGGAGGTCCCGTTTGGCGAACGGAACGCTGTCGTCGCCGCGCCCTGGGTCGAGCAGAACTACGACACCATCGACGGCTGGCGCGGCGAAGCCGTAGTCGGTCTCAAGCGCGCGATCTTCCGCGGCGAAAGCACCGTCATGGCCGTCCAAGCCGGCGCGCTCTGGATGTCACACCCCAATGAGGGTTGCAGCGAAGGCGGCGCTGAGCTGCGCTGGCTGGGCGGACGCTCGTTCGGCCAGACGAGCTTCGTCAACGTCGAGGCGGCCACGCGCGCGCTGGAAGGCGGCTGCGAGGGCCAACGGCTCGACCTAACGGCAGGGTACCGGCCAGGAGAAAACTGGCTGGCGATGGGGCAAATCTTCCTCGACGCACCCCAGGATGGTGAAGAGACCGTGAAAGCGCAGCTCACGCTCGTGCGCTTTGGCCGCAGCGGTCGCGGCATCCAGATCGGCCTGCGCGGGCGTATTGACGGGGGAAGCGCGGAGCCCGCCCTGGTGATAGGATTGTGGGGCCGGCCCGGCGACTGATCGCGGCCGCTGGTATTTCCGCCGATAAAGACACAAATCCGAAAAAGTTTTCCGGTAAGGCCGCTTACATGTTGGTGGGGATTTCAAAGCGCTACGCCGCCGTGGGCGAGTTCTTCCGGCGCTACAGGTTCGCGGCGGTTGTGGCCGCCGTGCTTGCCGGCATGGCTGTGGTAGTGGTGGGCAAGACCGCCCTTGACGCGCTCGGCGGGGATTCCGCCAACGCGGCGCCGGGCGGCGGCCGAGGCGGCGGACAGCCGGCGGTGACTGTCCTCGCGGTAGCGGCGCAGACCCACACCTTTACCGATGCGGTCGAGGCGCTGGGTACAGCCCAGGCGCGTGAAAGTATCGTGCTGACCCCTAAGGTGGCGGACACCATCCGCGCGATCCGCTTCGATAGCGGCGACCGGGTCCGTAGCGGCCAGGTGCTGGTCGAGATGGCCAACGTCGAACAGGCGGCCGACGTCGCCGAGGCGCGCGCTCAGAACCTTGCCGCGCAGCAGGAGCTGCGCCGTTACCAAGAACTTTACGACCGCGGCTTTGCCTCGCAGGCGCGGCTCGACACCGTGCGCGCCGCCGCCATCGCTGCCGAAGCGCGACTCAACGCTGGCGGCTCGCGCATCGCTGACCGCACCATCCGGGCCCCGTTCGCCGGCATTGTTGGCCTGCGGACCGCAAGCCCCGGCCAATTCATGCGTCCGGGTGACCAGATCGGCACGCTGGACGACATCTCGCAAATCAAACTGGATTTCGACGTGCCGGAGACGCAGTTCGCGCGTCTGCGGCCCGGGGTGCGCATCGTCGCTGGCACGGCCGCATTCCCGGACCGCAGCTTCGAAGGCGTGATCTCGGACGTCGATAGCCGCATCGATCCCACCACGCGGACGGTGCGTGTGCGGGCCATGCTGCCTAATCGCGGTGAGACGCTTCGCCCCGGCATGCTGATGACGGTTCGGGTGCTGGCCAACCCGCGCGAAGCGTTGGCGGTCCCGGAGATCGCGCTGCTGGATCGCGCTGATGGCTCATTCGTCTATCGCGTCGCGGCAGGAGAAAACGGCCAGGTCGTGGAGCAGGTGCAAGTGCAAACCGGCCAGCGCTCCGGCGGAATGGCTGAGGTTCTCGGCGGGCTCAATCCGGGCGACCTCATCGTCACGGAAGGGATTCAAAGCATTCGTCCCGGCCAGCCGGTGCAGGTCGGCGGCGCGCCGGCGGAAGGCGCTGCCTCGGCGCCGCAATTGCGGCCGCGCGGCTAAGGCGCGCGCGTGACCCTTTCCGATCTTTCGGTTCGGCGGCCCGTCCTTGCGACGGTGTTCTCGCTGCTGATCATCGCCTTCGGCCAGATCGCCGTCACAAACCTGCCCCAGCGCGAACAGCCCGACGTCGATCAGCCCGTGGTCTCGATCAGCACGTCGTATCCAGGCGCATCGGCGCAAGTCGTCGAGACGCAGATCACGCGCATCATCGAGGACCAGCTCTCGGGCATCGAAGGCGTCGATGTCATCAACGCCACGAGCCGCGACGGCCGCTCCTCGATCAACATCGAATTCACGCTCGATCGCGATCTGGAAGACGCCGCCAACGACGTGCGCAATGCCGTCAGCCGCGCGCGCGGCAGCCTGCCCGCGGACGTGCTTGAGCCGGTGATCAGCAAGGCGGATTCCGACGCCAACGCCATCATGTGGTTTAGCATGAGCTCGTCCACGATGGATTTGGTCGAGCTCTCCGACTACGCGCAGCGCTATATCGTCGATCGCGTCGGCGTCATCGACGGCGTCGCCAACGTGCAGGTGGGCGGCGATGCGCGCCGGGCGCTGCGCATCTGGCTCGACACCAGCGCCCTCGCGGCGCGCGGGCTCACCGTACAGGATGTCGAGACCGCGCTGCGATCCCAGAACCTCGATCTTCCCGCCGGTTACGTGCAAAGCCAGGAGCGCGACTATCAGGTGCGCGTGACGCGTCCGTTCGAGACGCCCGATGAGTTCGCGCGCCTGCCGCTGCGCGCCGCTTCCAACACGGACGCGGCCGTCGTGCGCCTCGGCGATGTCGCGCGCATCGAATTCGCGCCTATTGAGGATCGTCGCATCTTCCGCGGCAACGGGCGCGACCAGATCGGCATCGGCATCGTGCGTCAGTCGCAATCTAACGCGCTCGACGTGGGCCGCGCCGTCAAGGCGGAGATGGACCGGATCCGCGAGACTCTGCCCGAAGGCGCCGAGATCGACCTCACCTACGATGCGACGGTCTTCATCGACGAGGCCATCACCCGTGTCGCCCAGACGCTGCTTGAGGCGACTATCCTGGTCGTCCTCGTCATCTATCTATTTCTCGGCTCGTGGCGCGCGGCGTTTATCCCGACCGCCGTCATTCCGGTGTGTTTGATCGGTTCGTTCCTGATCCTCGCCATCTTCGGCTTCACGATCAATCTGCTCACCCTGATGGCGCTGGTGCTGTCGATCGGCCTTGTCGTCGACGATTCCATCGTCGTGCTCGAAAACGCGCAGCGGCGTGTCGATACGCTAGGCGAACCGAAGCTCGTCGCCGCGCAGCGCGGGGCGCGGCAGGTGTTCTTCGCTGTCGTCGCCACCTCTGCCGTGCTGGTGGCGGTGTTCGCGCCGATGCTGTTCGTCGGCGGCTATGTCGGCAAGCTCTTTGTCGAGCTTTCTGTGACCGTGGCGGGCGTCGTCGTCATCTCGGCGTTCGCGGCGCTCTCGCTCTCGCCGGTGATGTGCTCGAAGCTGCTGAAGCCGGCTAGCCAATCGACGCCGCTGGCGCGCTTTGTCGATAAGACGCTCGATGGGCTGCGGCGCTCGTACCGCGCCTCCCTCGAAGCGGCGATGGCCAACAAGACGCCGGTTTTCGTCGTTTTCGGCATCGTGCTCTTGGGCGGCTGGTTCCTATTCAGCCAAATATCCAGTGAACTTACGCCGCAAGAAGACCGCGGCATGATGATGGCGTTCGTCAACGCACCCGAAGGCTCGGGCTTCGAATACACCAGCCGCAGCATCGCGCAGGTGGAAGCCACGCTGATGGAGTACGTCGAGGCCGGCGAGGTCGAGCGCTTCATGGTGGTGCTGCCGGGCTTCGGCGACGCCGGCGGCAACCGTTTCTCGAGCGGCTTCTCCATGATCTTCCTCAAGCCCTGGGGCGAACGCCGTCCGGCGTCGGAGATCATGACCGAGCTCAACCAGCGTTTTAGCGAGATCCCAGGCGCAACGATCCGCGTCATCGTGCCGAATGCATTTCAGCGCGGCGGCGGCGACGGCACGTCCATCGTGCTGCTGGGTTCGGAGTATGAACCACTCGCCGCGACGGGTGAGCGCATTATGGCGCGCCTCCGGGAAAACCCGAATTTCCTGCGTCCACGCATGAATTATGAACCGAGTTCGCCGCGTGTGCTGGTCGATATCGACCGCGAACGCGCGGCCGCGCTGGGTCTTTCGGTGCAGTCTATCGGCCGCACGCTCGAAGCCACGATGGGCGCGCGCCGCGTCAACACCATCACCGATCGCGGCGAGGAATATTACGTCTATTTGCAGGCCGAACGCGCAGAGCGCTCGGACATCTCCGACCTCGCCAACAAATACGTGCGTTCCGATCGCACCGGCGAACTTGTGCCGCTCTCGACGGTTGTCTCGCTGCGCACGGTTGGCGATAGCGCCGAACGCCGGCGCATGAACCGCCAAGCGGCAATAACCATCGGCGCCTCGATTCCGGGCGATTACGCCATCGGCGACGCCATGGGCGAACTGGAGCGTATCGCGCGCGAAGAGATCGGCGATCAGCCGATTTCGATCGATTATAGCGGCCAGGCGCGCCAGTTCCGGCAATCGACTGCAGCTATCGGCTTTGCGTTCGCGTTTGCGCTGATCATCGTCTATCTCGTGCTGGCGGCGCAGTTCGAAAGCTTCGTGCACCCGTTCGTGATCATGCTCTCGGTGCCGCTCGCCATCATGGGCGGACTGTTCGGGCTCTTCCTGTTTGAGAACACGCTCAACATCTACAGCCAGATCGGTCTCATCATCCTCATCGCGCTGGCGGCGAAGAACGGCATCCTTATCGTCGAGTTCGCCAACCAGTTGCGCGACGAAGGGCGAAGTGTGCGCGATGCGATCATCGAAGCATCAGATCTGCGCATTCGTCCGGTGCTGATGACATCGATCGCCACTATGGCGGGCGCCATCCCGCTGATCATCGGCCACGGCGCCGGCGCGGAGAGCCGCGTAACCATCGGCACCGTGATCTTCTTCGGTCTCGGCGTGGCGACGATGCTGACGCTGTTCGTCGTGCCGGTGTTTTACGATCTGCTCGCGCGCTACACCAAGTCGCCCGACGCGACGGCCAAGGCGATCGACGATTACACGAACGAAGAAGCGCTGGCGCGACCGGCCGAGTAATCAGTTGCGATCGCTATCGTGGCCTTCGCGCTCGTCGTCGTGTTCACGCTCACGGTCGGGGTGCTCCTCCCGTGCGCTCGTCTCGACCATCAGATACGCAAGGAGATCGCGCCGCTGCGTTTCATCGCGCACGCCGGCAAAGGCCATGCGGTTGCCGGGCAGAAACGTCTGCGGGTTCTGCAGCCAGTGATCAAGGTGGTCGGCGTCCCAGACGAAGTCCGCTTCTTGGACCGCGCGCGAATAGGTGAAGCCTTCCGCCGTGCCGATCTCGCGGCCGAACACGCCGTGCAGGTTGGGGCCGACGCGGTGGCCGCCGCCCGCATCGATGGTGTGGCAGGAGCGGCATTGCGCAAAGACGCGCCGGCCGGCTTCGAAGTTGGCGTCGTTATAGGGCGCGGGCAGCGCCGTGATTTGCGCTTGACGTTCCTCGGCGGAGACCTCGACAGCAGGCGCGGCGGCGTTCTGCGATGACGCGGCGCTCTCGGGCGAGCCGGAGGGCCCGCAGGCGACGAGAGCCAGGGCGAGGGTCGAGAGGAGCAGCCGCTTCATATTGATCCTTTCTGCGTTGGCGCGAATTTTCAGCGGCTTAGCCAAGGAAGCAACCCTTAGCGGCGTTGCGCCGCGCCGAACCCTGCGTCTTGGCTCGATTGCACAATTGCCTTCGGCACTGGTCAGCAACGCGCATTTTTCGTAATCCCGAAAGAGCGCAATAGAACCGCGCAGCCCTCGCAATTGGCTGTGCGGCCAGCGAAACGGGTGATTCCGTCGACTAGCGCGCGTGGAGAACGCTCCGGATGAAAATCTCGGACGAGGAACTTATGGCCTACGCCGATGGCGAACTTCCGCCGATCGAGGCCAAGCGCATCGAGGCGGCGATGGCCGACGACCGCCAGCTCGCCGCGCGCGTCGCAAGGTTCCGTGCGGTCCGCCGGGCTCTGCGCACCGCCTACGATTCCGTCGTCTCCGAGCCTGTTCCGGAGCACTTGCGTGCATTACTCGGCGATGTCGCCGCGAGCGAACCGCCGGTTCCGCTCACGTCCGCGCCGCCGACCGAACTTATCTCTGAAAGAGAAAAATCGACGGCGAGGGTCTCGCCGCTCATATGGACCGCGCTGGCTATCGGCGTGCTGCTTGGGGCTGCGGCGGGTGCGGTGCTTTTCTAGGCCGAGTGGGTCGCGAAGGCTGTCGCGAATCAACGCCGTAAAATGGTGCCGCCAGCAGGACTCGAACCTGCGACCCCCTGATTACAAATCAGGTGCTCTACCAGCTGAGCTATGGCGGCGTCCGCGCGCAGGGCCCGCTTTTGCCAGCTTGGAGCGCCCCGCGGAAGCGTGATTTGCCGCCTGCGTTGCCGATGTGGCTGGTTATGGTTAAGCCGGTGGGCGCTCGCGTGTGGACGCTCGAAGCGGGAGGGGACCGATGAATGTTTTCGAGGCGCTGTTTAAGCTGATCTTCGGCAGCCGGAGTTCACGTCCGACATCGCCACCACCACCGCCGCCGCCTCCGCCTGTCAGCCCGCCGGCGACACCGCCCGCGCCGCCTCCGGCAACGCCGCCTGCACCGCCTCCAGCGACGCCGCCTGCGCCCCCGCCGGCCACACCACCCGCGCCTCCGCCGGCCGGAGACTATCTCTCGACTCTGCGGCGTCAGAACAATGACGAGCTGCGCCGCGCCGATTTCGAAGCTGTCGCTGCGCGCCTTGGCTGCGAATGGGAAGCTGTCGCCGCCGTCGCGGAAGTGGAGTCAGGCCCGCTTGGCGGCTTCGGCTCTGACGGACGCCCCGTCATTCTGTTCGAGCGCCACCTCTTCTCGCGCAAGACGAACTCGCAATATGACGCGAGCCATCCCAGCATTTCCAACCGCTCGCCCGGCGGTTATCCGCGCAGCCAGGCAGATCGCTGGGCGCAGCTGACGGAAGCTTATGGTCTGGACCCCGAAGCCGCGCTGCAGAGCGCGAGCTACGGCCGCTTCCAGGTGCTCGGCCAGAACTTCGGCAATCTCGGCATGGCCAACGCGCACGAGTACGTGTCGAAGATCTCGCGCTCGGAGAGGGATCAGCTGGAAGCCTTCGAGGGCTTCGTGCGCGCCAATGGCCTTGCGGACGAATTGCAGCGCAAGGACTGGGCGGGCTTCGCCAGCCGCTACAACGGCCCGAGCTACGCGCAGAACCAGTACGACGTGAAAATGGCGGAAGCCTACGCGCGGCTGAAGTCCAACCCGACGGTGTGATGCTTGCTGGCGCCTTTGAAGCGTCCTAGGTAGCGGGCCTTATGGCCCGCTACCTCATCACGTCCGCGCTTCCGTATATCAACGGCATCAAGCATCTCGGCAATCTGGCCGGTTCGATGTTGCCGGCGGACATTCATGCGCGCTTCCGGCGGCTGCAGGGCCATGAAGTGCTCTTCATCTGCGCCACCGACGAGCACGGCACGCCCGCCGAGCTTGCCGCCGCCGACGCTGGACAGGATGTGCGCGCCTATTGCGACGAGCAATTCGAGATTCAGAAGCGCGCCTGCGACGGCTTTCGGCTGTCGTTCGATCATTTCGGCCGCTCGTCCAATCCGCCAAACCATCGCCTGACGCAGCATTTTGGCGAGGTGCTTGAAAAGAACGGTCTCATCGAAGAGCGCGTCTCCAAGCAGATCTATTCGATCGACGATAAGCGCTTTCTGCCGGACCGCTATGTTGAGGGCACGTGCCCGGTCTGCGGTTTCGAACGCGCACGCGGTGATCAGTGCGACAATTGCCAGACGCTGCTCGATCCGATCCAGCTCAAGAACCCCCGCTCGAAGATTTCCGGCTCCACCAATGTCGAGCCGCGGGACACCGCGCACCTTTTTCTGAAGCAGCCGCAGATGCAGGAGCGCATCCGCGCTTGGGTCGATAAGTCCACCGAATGGCCGGCGCTAGCACGCTCGATCGCCTACAAGTGGCTGGACGAAGGTCTGATCGATCGCTCCATCACGCGCGATCTCTCTTGGGGCATCAAGGTCACCAAGGACGGCGCGATCCGGCCGGGTTTCGAGAACAAGGTCTATTACGTCTGGTTCGATGCGCCGATTGAGTACATCGCTTCGACCATCGAATGGAGCGAAGCGGGCGGTGGTGAATGGGAGCGTTGGTGGCGCGAGGATAAGGGCGCGAGCGATGTCACCTACGTCCAATTCATGGGCAAGGATAACGTCGCCTTCCACACGGTGAGCTTTCCAGTCACGATCATGGGCAGCCAGGAGCCGTGGAAGCTGGTCGATCGTCTGAAAGCGTTCAACTGGGTCACCTGGTACGGCGGTAAATTCTCGACCAGCGAGAAGCGCGGCATCTTCATGGACCAGGCGCTTGAGCTTTTGCCGAGCGATTATTGGCGCTGGTATCTGATGGCGAATGCGCCGGAGAGTTCCGACGCCGCGTTCACGCTTGAGCAATTCCAGCAGACCGTGAACGCCGATCTCGCCAACGTGTTCGGCAATTTCGTCAACCGCATCACGCGGTTCTGCGCCTCCAAGTTCGAGAGCAAAGTCCCGGATGGCGGCGAAGCGGGTGAAACCGAGCAGGCGTTCGCGCGCGAAGTTGCCGAGCGCATCGCCGCGCTGACGCAATTCCACGAACAAATGGAGTATCGCAAAGCCGCCGCCGAGCTGCGTGCAATCTGGGCCGCTGGCAACGAATATCTGCAAGTCGCTGCACCGTGGACGGCGATCAAGACCGATCAGGCGAAAGCCGCGGTCGGCGTGCGCACGGGCCTCAACGCCGTCGCGCTTTTTGCGACTCTGGCGCAGCCCTTCATTCCTGATGCAGCGAAGGTCGTACTCGACGCGCTGGGCGTGCCTGAGCAGAAGCGCGCCTGGCCCAAAGCCGACGATTCCGGCGTGTGGCGGCTGATCCCGCCGGGCCACGCCATTACTCCGCCTGACGTGCTCTTCAAGAAAATCGAGGACGAGCAGGTGTCAGAGTGGAGCGCGCGCTTCGGCGCGGACGGCTAGCGGCGCATGCTGTCAACCGTCGCGATGTTTGCGCCCGTAGTGGCGACCATCCTCGGCGGCGTGCTTGGACTGACGCTGCGCGCGCGCGCTGCTGTCCCCGCGTGGCTCGCGCTTTTGGCGCTTGCGCTGCTGTTGCTTGCCGGGCTCGGCCCCATCGTGATGCTGCATGTCAATCCAAACTGGATTGATGCTTTCCGCACGCCTCAGCCGCTCTATCAGGACCGTCCGTTCATCTACATCTACCCGGTGTTCGCGGGCGCCTGGAGCGTGCTTGCGTATTGGCTTGGCCATCGCACGACTGTCGGCGCGACGAATATGACGAGCAGGGTGTTCGCCGGCGTCGTCGTGCTCGTCTTTGCCGCAGCTCAGGGCGCCGCCGTTCTTGTCGCGATTCTGATGTTCGCCTGCATGCTGGGGGCGGGATGCACCTGACGACGCGACCACTCACGCGCGCGGATCTCGCCGCCTATCGCGCACTACAATGTCTCGCGCTCACAGAAGCCCCGGATGCGTTCGCGCAGACGGTCGAGCAGGACGCGCGCACGTCGGACGAAGAGGTGGCCGCTTGGCTCGATCATGGTGAGACGTGGGGCGTATTCAGTAACGGTGCACTCGTCGGCAAGCTGGTGATGGATGCGCTTCCCTACGCTGCGTTCGCGCACACGCGCTGGCTGCATGCGGTCTACATTCATCCCGACGCGCGCCGTTCAGGCGCAGGTGATGCGCTCATGGCGGCGGTTGTCGCGCATGCGCAGGAGAATGACGTCACGCGCCTCTTGCTTTGGGGGCACAGCGAAAACGGCCGCGCCCGCGCGTTCTACGAAAGGATCGGGTTCCGCGAGACGGGAAGCATCCCCGGCGGCATTCGGGTGCGCGACCATTTCATAGATGACATCCTCATGTGGATGCCGCTGGGTTAACCATGGCTGGACGGAACAGCCATTCCTGCCTAACAATCGGCCCGCAGGGCCGCGCGGGCGGCAACGGGACACCGGGAGGGGCATGATGGAATATGTCGATCAGGCCGTGGCCATTCTCCGCGAAGGCTTCGCCAACACGAACAATCCGAAGGGCCTGCTGATCGCGCTGGCTGCGACCATCTTCCTGAGTTCCTGGAAGCAATGGATTCCTGTCTCCATCGTCGCGACGGTAATTCACATCGCGGTTGATCGTCTGGCGCCTGTACTCGCCGGCGCGGGTGGGGACGTGACGCTGCCGCCGCTGATGGAAACCGCGTTCTGGACGAATACCGGCGTCTTGTTCGTCGGCTACGCGGTGGTCATCGCGATTTTCTTCTTGCTCAAAGGCATGGTGTTCAGGAAGTCCGCAGCCGCGCACTAGCGCTTGCGCGCCTCATACAGCGCGATTGCGGCAGCCACGGAAACGTTGAGACTCTCCATCGTTGGCGCGATGGGAATGCGTGCGCGCTTCTCGCATGCTTCAGCCACGCCTGGACGTAAGCCTTTGCCTTCGGCGCCGACAACGAGCGCGGCAGGGCGCTTATCCGCCAGCGCTTCGGCCATGCTGAGCTCGGCTTCGCCTTCAAGCCCAACCGTCACGTAGCCCAAGGAGCGAAGCGTCTCGATCGCGCGGCCGAGATTGACGACGCGGACGTGCGGCACGAGTTCGATCGCGCCAGCCGCGGCTTTCGCCAGCACGCCGGTGAGCGGCGGCGACTTGCGGTCCTGCAGCACTACGGCGCGCGCGCCGAACGCCGCCGCCGAGCGGAACGCGGCGCCGACATTCTGCGGATCGGTGACCCCATCGAGGATGAGGACGGTTCGTCCGTCGGGCGGGGCGCAGGCGGCTTCAAGATCCAGCGGCTCCAGCGGATGTGCGCGCACCGCCAGCCCCTGATGCACCGCGCCGGGCGGCAGCATACCGTCGATCGCGTCGGGCTCCAGGATCTGCCGCTCGACGCCGTCCGGCAGTCGGGAGGCGGCATTGCGGGTGGCAACCACCCGTTCGATCCGCCGCGCCGGGTTAGCCAGCGCCGCCAAAGAGGCATGCACGCCCCAAATCCAGGAGGGCCCGCCGGTTTCCTCCTCGAATTCCCGGCGTGGAAGAGGATTGACCGGACGTGCGCGGCCAGACTTGAGCGGGGGAGGGGGCTTAGGTATAGGACGCGCTCCGCGAAACGAGGGGCTTGGCTTACAGGCGCTTCAGCCTTTGCGGAAGCATGGCCGGAAGGGTGGCCGAGTGGTTAATGGCAGCAGACTGTAAATCTGCCCGCGCGAGCGTACGCTGGTTCGAATCCAGCCCCTTCCACCAGCCTTCGCTGCGCGCAGCGTAAAGCGAAGGCTGCCCTCCGTAGCCTCGGCGAAGGAGGGCGGTGCGATCCCGCGCGCAGCTTCGGCTGGCTCACGCCAGCGTTGTGAACGAGCGGTTGCGGGTATAGCTCAATGGTAGAGCCGCAGCCTTCCAAGCTGAAGACGAGGGTTCGATTCCCTCTACCCGCTCCATTCTACGCTCGCGGCGCGCGCGCGTAGGATGTCCTCCGAAGCCTCGGCGTAGGAGGACCGGCGCCTCCCACGCGAGCTTCGGATGGCGCTCCATCCATGCACGGCTCAGTTCAGCACGAAGGTCACCTTCATGTTGACGCGCCACTCCGCGATCTTGCCGTCCTTGGCCGTGACCTTGATGTCCTGAATCCAGGCGCCTTCGACATTTTCGAGCGTATCGGACGCTTTCGCCATGCCTTGCAGGATGGCGTCCTCCAGGCCCTTGCTTGACCCGGCGGTGACTTCAATCACTTTCGCTACTGCCATGACGTCCTCCTGTTTTTTGGACAAGAGGACGCTAGGCCTGACAGCGGCGCGCGCCAAGGGCGCTGACTAGAACCGTGCTCTAACGCCCAGATATCCGATGCGCGGTGCGCCAGCGTAGGCGTTGGGCAATTCATAGGTTTCATCCGTGATGTTATCGATGCGCGTGAAAATCTCGGCACGGGCATCGATATCATAGTTCGCGGTGAGGGCGCCGATGGAGAAACCCTCCGTCACGCCGGCCGCTTGCGCGAAGGTTCCATCGTCAGCGTAGAGTACATCGGTGCGTTCGCCGGCGTAGGTCCATCGCAGCGCCAGCGTCAGCCGCTCCGTCGGCTCGATGCGGGCATCGAGCGACCAGGCATGCTCGGGCCGGCGCGCGAGCTGCTGGCCGCTGACCGCATCGCGTGCATCGGTCCAGGCGTAACTCACGCGCAGCGAGGACCATGAGTTCAGTGACGCTTCGAGAAAGGCCTCGGCGCCCTCGATTGCGGCTTCGCCGATATTGACGTTTTGCGTCACCGCGAAATCGTACTCGATCAGATTGTCGATATGCGTTTCGTAATACGAAGCGCCGAGACGCACCGCGTCGTTCAGCGCCCAATCCACACCCGCTTCCCAAGAGCGCGATTCTTCCGGGGCCAGGTCCGGATTGCCGACATTGAAGAAGCTCGTCTCATAGCGTTCGCTAAGCGAGGGCGCTTTGAAGGCCGTGCCGTACGATGCATAGAGTCGCAACGGCGCGAGATCGGCGACGGCGCCGAACGCATATGTCGTTTGCGTGCCGAACGCTTCGTAATCATCGACGCGCACCGATCCAGTGGCAACGATGGCTGCGCTCAAATCCCACTGGCCGATGAGATAGGCGGCGTACTGCTCTTCGGCTGCACGCAGCGGATCGGCGAAAGGCGAGCGCGTATCAATCTCGTTATGTTCATAAGCCAACCCGCCGGTCAGCGTTAGCGCGTCGGCGTGATAGATGGCGACGAGATCACTGAAGACGCGCAGGGAATCCGCGGCGATGGTGACCACGCCGTCATCCGCCTCCTCCCGCGCGCTGCGCACTTCACCGCCGGAAAGACGCACCTCCAGCGCGGAAGAGGGCATGACTTCGGCGCCAAGGCGCCACAGCGTTTGCTCGGCGTCGTTGTCGAGATCAGGATCGTCGGCGCGAAGGTCGAAGCCGGGTCCGCCGGAGAACGTGTCATACTCTGCGTCCGAACGGCGCGTGCGCGCGAGCGCGTCCAGCGCAAAGCCGGTCGCTTCGTAACGCAGGGCGCCCGTGAACGCGTCGATTGCTGCGCCATCGGCGTCGCCGGTGCGGGTGGCGAAGCGCTCGGGCACGTGATCGAAGCCGTCAGTGCTGAATGTCTCTGCGCTCACGCCGTAGGACCAGCCTTCGGTTTCGCCGCTGGCGCCTACCAACCCCCGGCGCGTCTCGAACGAGCCGCCTGAGAGTTCGAGGAATGGCTCGAACGCGGTATCGCCGCCTAAGCGCGGAATGATGTTGACGACCCCGCCGATTGCGTCCGAGCCATATATGGCGGAGGCGGGGCCGCGCAGCACTTCAACACGTTCGGCCGCGCCGAGCAGATCCTGGCCGAAATCGTAAGCGGCCGTCGGCCCCGCCGCATCGTTGAGGCGGATGCCGTCGAACAGAGCGAGCGCGTGCTTGGAATTGGCGCCGCGGAGGAAGAGCGAGGCTTGCTGACCGCCGCCGCCCGATTGCAGCGCATCATTGCCCAGCGCTTCCGACAGCGTCGCTAGTGCGCGCGTTTCGATCTCTTCGCGGTCGATTACGTCAATACGCGCGGGCAGACGCGCGGCGTCGACTTCCGCGCGCGTGGCGGTCACGACGATCTCGCTCTCTTCTGCGTGTGCGGGAAGGATGACGAAGGCGGCCGCCAGAAAGAGGGCGGCTTTGCTGAAGTGACGCATGGGATGGTCCCCGTTTGGCGCGCTCCAGCCCCGGCAGCGCGCGATGCAGCGACAAGCGGGGGGCGCGAGACTCGCGCGGGGCCGCCCGCGTCGCTGCTGCGGAGACACTCCGGTTCGCGCGGCTGATCCCGGCCGTCGAACGAGCGACGCGCGCCGGCAGGTCTCCTGACTCACGGCTCAATCGCGCTTCCGCCGCCTTCCCAGCCCGGAGTTGAACCCAGGGCCAGTGGCTAAGGGCGGGAGCGCTTGCCGCTTACAGTTGCGGGCACAGCCGCGGCTTCGAGGGGCGTGCCCCTGCACCGCGTTCCCATTTCACGTCCGTTTGGACGACCGTCGCGTGGAGGCTGCATATCCGCGTCAAAGCGGCTCGCCAAGTGCGGCAACGTACGGCGGGGCTTGACGTGGCCTCGCACCCGGCTAAAGACGCGCACCTTAACGCGCTTCGGCCAGGCCTAAGCGCCGATCAGCTTTTATTCGACGCCGGAGAGACAGGACCCCACACATGGCCAAGGAAAAGTTTGAGCGGAACAAGCCGCACTGCAATATCGGCACGATTGGCCACGTCGATCACGGCAAAACGACGCTGACGGCGGCGATCACCATGGTGCTGGCCAAGTCCGGCGGCGCCACCGCGAAGAAGTACGAAGACATCGACGCCGCGCCGGAAGAAAAGGCCCGCGGCATCACGATCAACACCGCGCACGTCGAGTACGAGACGGCCAACCGTCACTACGCGCACGTCGACTGCCCCGGCCACGCCGACTACGTGAAGAACATGATCACCGGCGCGGCCCAGATGGATGGCGCCATCCTGGTCGTGTCCGCCGCTGACGGCCCGATGCCGCAGACCCGTGAACACATCCTGCTCGCCCGCCAGGTCGGCGTGCCGGCGCTGGTCGTATTCATGAACAAGGTCGACATGGTTGACGACCAGGAACTGCTCGACCTCGTTGAAATGGAAGTGCGCGAGCTGCTCTCCAGCTACGAATTCCCGGGCGACGATATCCCGATCGTCAAGGGCTCGGCGCTCGCCGCGGTCGAAGGCCGTGATGCGCCGATCGGCGAAGACAAGATCATGGAGCTCATGACCGCGGTCGATACCTACATCCCGCAGCCTGAGCGTCCGATCGATCAACCGTTCTTGATGCCGGTCGAAGACGTGTTCTCGATCTCGGGCCGCGGCACGGTCGTGACCGGCCGGGTAGAGAAGGGCATCGTAAAGGTTGGCGACGAAATCGAAATCGTCGGCATCCGTCCGACCTCGAAGACGGTCTGCACGGGCGTTGAAATGTTCCGCAAGCTGCTCGACCAAGGTCAAGCCGGCGACAACATTGGCGCGCTGCTCCGCGGCGTTGACCGTGAAGGCGTCGAGCGCGGCCAGGTTCTGGCCAAGCCGGGCTCCATCACCCCGCACAAGAAGTTCGAAGCCGAAGTGTACGTGCTGACGAAGGAAGAAGGCGGCCGCCACACGCCGTTCTTCACCAACTATCGTCCGCAGTTCTACTTCCGCACCACGGACGTCACCGGCATCTGCAACCTGCCGGACGGCGTGGAAATGGTTATGCCGGGCGACAACATCAAAATGACGGTTGAGCTGATCAACCCGATCGCCATGGACCAAGGCCTCCGCTTCGCTATCCGCGAAGGCGGCCGCACCGTCGGTTCGGGCGTCGTGGCGAAGGTTCTCGAATAGTCCAACCCCGCAACGGGGGAAGGAAAGCCGCGTCTCCGCAGGGAGGCGCGGCTTTTTCTTTGCCCCGGGCTCCAGCGGCTCGTCTTCTACGAGCCAAGTGCTAACTGCCCATAATCAGGGAACTTTGTGGCGAACCAAGTGCAGTTTAGGCTGCGCAGGCGGCTTGACTGTCTGCGTTATGCACAAGTGCTTCCAGACTATTTCGTCGTCATTAACCCTCTATGGTTTTGCGTTACCGTTAATTTTTCGCTAATACGGAACCACTGCGCGATCGGGGGAGAGCCGGGCGCGTGGGGAACTAGAGGAGAGAAACTGATGCGCATCCTGTTTGCGTTGTCGCTCGCCCTTATGAGCACCAGTGCTCTGGGCAGCGGCTGCTGGATCTGCTGATCTCAGCATCGCTACAAACAGAGGGGTCGCCGAAAGGCGGCCCCTTTTTCTTTCTGGAATAAGGTTGCATCCGCCGCCGCCCGTCCGGGCATCTTCGAGGGGAGCAGCGCCGGAACGGGGCGCGAGGGAGACGTTGATGGAACGGTTTGTTTTCGTCGCCGCGATCGTCATCGCAGTAATTTTCGGTATCGGCGCTCTGGTCGCGCCCAACGTCAACTTCGATTTTGACGGCGAAGGCATGGGCACTGCGGAACTGGTCTCGGTTGCGCCCGGCAATATGGCTCCGGCGGTCTATGCCGGGACCAATGTGAAGGTCCGCAGCGCGGCCGCGAACGTTTTCATCATCCCCGAAGATCGCACTGATATTTCAGTAGAAATTGACAACGCTGCCGGCAAGGCGCCGATGCCGAGCGTCTCGGTCGATGGTGATACGGTAATCATCGACGGCAACCTGCGCGGCCGGATCGCCAGTTGTCGAGACGACGGAGGGGCGAGTCTGCGCGGCTATGGCGACGTTGCCGGGACGGAACTTCCCCGCATCACCATCCGCGCACCGCGCACGGTGAACCTTGAGCGCGCCGGCGCTGGCACGACCGACATTGGCGCCACCCAGGCGCTCGATCTCGATCTCAGCGGCTGCAGCAACGCGACGGTGGGTGATGTGACGGGCGAGTTCGCGCTCGACCTAGCTGGCGCTGGCGACGTGCACGCGGGCGCGGCACGCAGCTTCAACGCCGACATCGCCGGCGCAGGCGACGTGACGCTGGGTGCGGTCGCCGAAGGCGCCAACATCGATATCGCCGGTGCAGGCTCGGTGGTCATCGCCTCGCTCGCGGGCGATCTGGTCACTGACGCGGCGGGCGCGGGCAACATCACGGTCCAGGCCGGTTCAGTGAATCGGGCCGATATCGACATGGCCGGCTCGGGTGATATCGAGATCAATGCGCCGGTGCGCACTCTGGTGGTCTCCATGGTCGGCGCTGGCGACGTGACGGTCTCGGGCGAAGTGGGCGACCTGGAGGCGGAAATCGCCGGCGTTGGCGAGGTGAACGTGCCTCGCGTGACAGGCAGTCTACGCCAGGAAATCCACGGTCCGGGAAGCGTGAACGTGGGGCAGTAAACGCCGCATCAAACGCGCCTTGACGGGCCCCTCCCGCATCTGTAGGACACCCGCCTTCGAGCCGGCCGTAAGCTTCTGCTTAGACGCGGTTCGCAATTCACGCGGGCAGCATCCCCCCATAGTCTCTAGGTAGAGCGGGGTTGAGCGCGCGGGGCGGATCGCCCCGTAACGCCGGCGTTTTTTGCGAAGCCAAGTCATGGAAGCGCCGTCCGGTTCGGGCGGCGTTTTTCTCGTCGGCGGCTCAAAATGGGCTCGCCGCCGTGTTCTGCGTCCGGCGCTGTCTATCGCGCGCAATGGGAATTTGAGTTCGGGAAGCTTGGCAGATGATGCAGCAAAATATCCGGATCAGGCTCAAAGCCTTCGATCACCGCACGCTCGATTTGTCCGCCAAGGAGATCGTGTCGACGGCCAAGCGTACGGGCGCGACCGTTATCGGTCCGGTGCCGCTGCCGACGCGCATCGAGAAGTTCACCGTCAACCGCTCGCCGCACATCGATAAGAAGAGCCGCGAGCAATTCGAGATCCGCACGTTCAAGCGCGTGCTCGATATCGTTCAACCGACTCCGCAAACGGTCGACGCGCTGATGAAGCTCGACCTCTCGGCGGGCGTCGATGTCCAAATCCAGGTTCTGGGTTGATCACGATGGCTCAAGAACAATCCTCCAAGCCGAAGTACGCAGGCCGCACGGGCGTGCTGGCGCGCAAGGTCGGCATGATGCGCGTGTTCGGCGATGACGGCGCGCACACCCCCGTCACCGTGCTCGATCTCTCCGGCTGCCAAGTCGTGGCTCGCCGCACCGTCGCCGCCGAGGAGTTCAAGAACTCCGCCGGTGAAGCGGTCGCGCTGAAGCCGAAGAAGTCGCGCAAGAACGAAGGCAAGCAAGTCCCGTCGCGTGAAGCAAAGGGCGATGGCTACACCGCGCTCGTGCTGGGCGCCGGCGCCACGAAGGCCAAGAACAAATCTCAGGCTGATCGCGGCCAGTTCGCGCGCGCCAAGGTCGAGCCGAAAGCCGTTGTGCGCGAATTCCGCGTTTCTGAAGACAACCTGTTGCCGGTCGGCGCTCAATTGAGCGCCGACCATTTTGTCGTCGGCCAGAAAGTGGATGTCGCGGGCATCTCCATTGGTAAGGGTTTCGCCGGCGCCATGAAGCGCTGGAATTTCGGCGGCCTGCGCGCCACGCACGGCGTCTCGGTTTCGCACCGCTCGCACGGCTCCACGGGTCAGCGCCAGGATCCGGGCAAGGTCTTCAAAGGCAAGAAGATGGCCGGCCACTTGGGCGACGAGCGCGTCACGACTCAAAATCTGCAAGTGGTCCGCGTCGATGCTGAACGCGGGCTTTTGTTTATCCGTGGTTCTGTTCCGGGCGCCGAAGGCGGCTGGGTTGAAGTGCGCGATGCAGCCAAGGCTGCGCTTCCGAAGGAAGCGCCGAAGCCCGCCGGCATCCGCCAAGCGCAAGCCGCGGCTGAGTGAGGGCGGACATGAAACTCGACATCCTCTCCCTCGACGCCAAGAAGGCCGGCTCGATCGATCTCGACGACGCCGTCTTCGGCATCAAGGAAATCCGCGCCGACATCCTGCAGCGCATGGTGAAGTACCAACTCGCCAAGCGCCGCGCCGGCACGCACAAGACGCTCTCGCGCGGCGAAGTCGCCCGCTCGCACTCCAAGCTCTACAAGCAAAAGGGTACGGGCCAGGCGCGTCACGGCGCGGCCAACGCGCCGCTCTTCCGAGGCGGCGCTCACGCGCACAATCGTCTGCCGCGCGATTACTCGCATGACCTGACGAAGAAGTTCCGCGCCCTGGCGCTGCGCCACGCGCTCTCAGCTAAGGCGAACGCCGGCGATCTCATCGTCATCGACGCGCTGAAGCTGAACGAAGCCAAGACGTCGGCGCTCCAGCAATCGCTGACCAAGCTGAAGCTGGAGAAGGCGCTCTTCATCGCCGGCGCCGAAGTGGACGCGAACGTCGCTCGCGCCGCGCGCAACTTGAAGCACATCGACGTGCTGCCGAACGCCGGCCTCAACGTCTACGACATCCTGCGCGCCGACAAGCTGGTGCTCACCCAGGACGCGGTCAACGCGATCCACGAGCGTTTCAAGAACGGCGAGGCGGACAAGCCCGCGCCGAAGAAGCGCGCGCCGGCCAAGAAAGCCGCCAAGACTGAAGAAGGAGCCGCGGCATGAGCGCGCTCAAGCACTACGACACGATCATCGCGCCGGTGATCACGGAAAAGGCCGCGCTGCTCTCCGAGCAGAACAAGGTCGTCTTCCGTGTGCCGCTGAGCGCGACCAAGACCGAAATCAAAGACGCCGTTGAGAAGCTCTTCAACGTCAAAGTGGGCGCGGTGAACACCATCGTCCGCAAAGGCAAGGCAAAGCAGTTCCGCGGCATTCCCGGCAAGCGCAGCGACACCAAGAACGCGGTGGTCACTCTGCTTGACGGCTACTCCATCGACGTGACGACGGGGCTTTCGTAATGACGCTCAAGCAATTCCGTCCGACCTCGCCGGGTCGCCGACAGCTCGTGATTGTCGATCGCGCCGAGCTGCACAAAGGCAAGCCGGTGAAGGCGCTGACCGAAGGACTGACCAAGTCCGGCGGCCGCAACAACATGGGTCGCGTGACCTCGTTCCGCACTGGCGGCGGTCATAAGCGCACTTATCGAACCATCGACTTCAAGCGCCGCAAGTGGGGCGTTGAAGGCACGGTCGAGCGCCTCGAGTACGATCCCAACCGCACCGCGTTCATCGCGCTGATCAAGTACGCCGACGGCGAACTCAGCTACATCATCGCGCCGCAACGCCTGAAGCAGGGCGACACCATCGTCGCCGGCGAGCGCGTCGATGTGAAGCCCGGCAATGCGATGCCGCTGAAGTCGATCCCGGTTGGCACCATCGTGCACAATATCGAGCTGAAGCCGATGAAGGGCGCTCAGATGGCGCGCTCGGCTGGCACCTACGCGCAAGTTGTCGGCCGCGACGCCGGCTACGCGCAGCTGCGCCTTGCTTCGGGCGAAGTGCGCATGGTGCCGGACGTCTGCATGGCCACTATTGGCGCGGTCTCCAACCCTGACAACATGAATGAAGTCTGGGGCAAGGCCGGCCGCGGCATTTGGCTTGGCCGCAAGCCGAGCGTGCGCGGCGTCGCCATGAACCCGGTCGATCACCCGCACGGCGGTGGTGAAGGCAAGACCTCGGGCGGGCGCCACCCGGTCACGCCCTGGGGCAAGAAAACGCGTGGTCCGAAGACCCGCAAGACCAAGCCGTCGGATCGTTTGATCATCCGTCGTCGTCACTCGAAGAAAGTGAGCTAATCGAGATGCCGCGTTCTGTTTGGAAAGGCCCGTTCGTTGACGGTTATCTGCTCGCCAAGGCCGAGAAGGCCGCTGGCTCGAGCCGTCGCGAAACCATCAAGACCTGGTCGCGCCGCTCCACCATCATGCCGCAATTCGTCGGCCTCACCTTCCAAGTTCACAACGGCAAGCAATTCACGCCGGTGCTCGTGAGCGAGGACATGGTCGGCCACAAGCTCGGTGAATTCGCGCCGACGCGGAATTATTTCGGCCACGGCGCCGACAAGAAGGCCAAGAGGAAGTGAGATGAGCAAACCGAAAGCTCCTCCGAAGCAGGCCTCGAACGAAGCGCGCGCTGTACTGCGCACGCTTCGCATCAGCCCGCAGAAGCTGAACCTGGTCGCGCAGTCGATCCGTGGCTTGTCGGCCGAGAAGGCCGTCAACGAGCTTCGGTTCTCGCAGAAGCGCATCGCCAAGGACGTGCTGAAGTGCCTGAAGTCGGCGATCGACAACGCCGAGAACAACCACGGCCTCGATGTCGATGGCCTCGTGGTGGCGCAGGCGCACGTCGGCAAAAACATCACCATGAAGCGCATGCACACCCGCGCCCGCGGCCGGGGCGTGCGCATCGAGAAAATGTTCTCCCAAATCACCATCGTGCTTCGTGACACCACGAAGCAGCCCGAAACCGCTGAGGCCGCGTAATGGGTCAGAAAGTCAATCCGATCGGTCTACGCCTCGGCGTCAACCGCACGTGGGATTCGCGTTGGTACGCCAACACGAAAGACTACGCGCGCCTGCTGCACGAGGACCTCAAGATCCGCAAGTTCGTGCGCGAAAAGCTGAAGGCCGCCGGCATCTCGAAGATCATCATCGAGCGTCCGCTAAAGAAGTGCCGCGTTACCGTTCATACCGCGAAGCCTGGCGTCGTGATCGGCAAGAAGGGCGCGGACATCGAGAAACTCCGCAAGGACCTCGCCAAGATGGCGCCGGGCGCGGAAGTGCACCTGAATCTCGTCGAAGTGCGTAAGCCTGAAACCGACTCCAACCTCGTCGCCGAAGGCGTCGCCCAGCAGCTCGAGCGCCGCGTGGCGTTCCGCCGGGCGATGAAGCGGGCGATGCAGTCGGCCATGCGCCTCGGCGCGCAAGGCATCCGCATCAACGTCTCGGGCCGTCTGGGCGGCGCGGAAATCGCGCGCATGGAATGGTACCGCGAAGGCCGCGTGCCGCTGCACACCCTGCGCGCCGATGTCGATTACGGCTTTGCCGAAGCCGACACCGCGTACGGCAAGATCGGCGTGAAGGTTTGGATCTTCAAAGGCGAGATCCTCGAGCACGACCCCATGGCGCAAGACAAGCGCTCGATGGAAAGCGGCGAGAGCCGTGAGCGTCGTGATCGTGACGATCGTCCCCCGCGGGCTCGTGATGACCGTCCGCCGTCGGGCGACCGGCCGCGGCGTGGCCGCCGTCCGCCCCGCGGTGGCGAAGAAGCCAGCTCGGACTCGGAAGGCTAACCCGTCATGATGCAGCCTAAGAAAACCAAGTTCCGGCGCGCCCACAAAGGCCGGATCCACGGCAACACAAAGGGCGGCAGCCAGCTCAACTTTGGCCAGTTCGGCCTGAAGGCGCTGGAGCCGAACCGCGTGAACGCACGCGAAATCGAAGCGGCGCGCCGCGCGATCACACGCGAGATGAAGCGTCAGGGCCGCGTCTGGATTCGCATCTTCCCGGACGTGCCGGTGTCGAAGAAGCCAATCGAAGTGCGCATGGGCTCGGGCAAGGGCGCGCCTGAATTCTGGGCCGCGCGCGTCGCGCCCGGGCGGATCATGTTCGAAGTCGACGGCGTGCCGGAAGCGGTCGCGCGCGAGTCGCTGCGTCTGGGCGCGGCCAAGCTTTCCGTGCGCACCAAGATCGTCGCGCGGATGGAGGGTCTCTAATGGCTAGCGACATCAAGACCGTCCGCGACATGGACGGCGACCGCCTCAAGGACGAACTGGCGAAGCTGAAGAAGGAGCAGTTCAACCTGCGCTTCCAGCAAGCCACCGGCCAGCTCGAGAAATCCTCGCGCATCCGCCAAGTGCGCCGCGACATCGCGCGCGTGCAGACGGTGCTGCGCGAAAAGTCGCCGAAGGCGAAGGTTTAAGGACAACAGCAATGCCGCGCCGTGTGATGCAAGGAACCGTGGTGAGCGACAAAGGCGACAAGACCGTCGTCGTGCAGGTCGAACGCACCTATCTGCACCCGCTCCTGAAAAAGACCGTTCGCCGGTCCGCGAAGTTCCACGCCCATGACGAGTCGAACGCCTACAAGGCGGGCGACAAAGTCGAGATTCAAGAATGCCCGCCCAAATCCAAGCTGAAACGCTGGGAAGTGGTCGGCCGCGCCGGAGCATGACGCCATGATCCAGATGCAAACCAACCTGGACGTCGCCGACAATTCCGGCGCCAAGCGCGTGATGTGCATCAAGGTGCTCGGCGGCTCCAAGCGCCGCTACGCCTCGGTGGGCGACATCATCGTCGTCTCCGTGAAGGAAGCGATGCCGCGCGGGCGCGTGAAGAAGGGCGATGTGCGCAAGGCGATCGTCGTGCGCACCGCCAAGGACATCAAGCGCAAGGATGGCTCCACCATCCGCTTCGATTCCAACGCGGCCGTGCTCATCAACAATCAAGGCGAGCCGATCGGCACGCGCATCTTCGGACCGGTTCCGCGCGAGCTGCGCGCGAAGAACCAGATGAAGATCATCTCGCTTGCGCCGGAGGTGCTCTAATGGCCGCCCGCATCCGCAAAGACGACACCGTCATCGTCCTCGCCGGCAAGGACAAGGGCCGCTCGGGCCGCGTCCTGCAGGTAATGCCGAACGATGAGCGCGTCGTGGTTGAAGGCGTGAACATGGTGAAGCGCCACACCAAGCCGGACATCACGCATCCGCAAGGCGGCGTCATCGCTAAGGAAGCGCCGCTCCACATCTCGAACGTGGCGCTGCGCGATCCGAAAACCGGCAAGCCTACGCGCGTCGGTTTCAAAACGAATGACAAGGGCCGCAAGGTTCGCGTCGCCAAGGGTTCTGGAGTTGAGATCGATGTCTGACGCCGCGCAACCGCAGAAGGCGCAGAAGGCCAAAGGCGAGAAGAAGCCGGCGAAAGACGCCGCGCCGCGCCCGCGCGCGCCGAAGCCGGCCGATTACACGCCGCGCCTCAAGCAGCGCTACATGGCCGAGATCCGTCAGCGCATGAAGGATCAGTTCAAGTACACGAACGAGATGCAAGTGCCGCGTCTCGACAAGATCGTGATCAACATGGGCGTCGGCGAAGCCACCCAGGACGGCAAGAAGCTGACTTCGGCGATCGAAGCGCTGACGGCAATCGCGGGTCAGAAGCCGGTAGCGACGAAGGCGCGCAAGTCGATCGCGGCGTTCAAGCTGCGTGAAGGCATGAGCGTCGGCGCGAAGGTGACGCTCCGCAAGGATCAGATGTACGAGTTTCTCGACCGTCTGATCACCATCGCCTTGCCGCGCGTGAAGGATTTCCGCGGCCTCAATGGCAAGAGCTTCGATGGCCGCGGCAACTACGCTATGGGCATCAAGGAGCACATCGTGTTCCCCGAGATCAACTACGACCAGATTGATCAAATCTGGGGCATGGACATTGTCGTCTGCACCACCGCAAAGAGCGACGAAGAAGCCAAGGCCCTTTTGAAAGAGTTCGATTTCCCGTTCCGGAACTGATCGCGCCCGCGATCCACCCCAGAACGCACCGGGAGAGAGTGAGAGTATGGCAAAGACGAGTGCAATCGAACGCAACAAGAAGCGTGAACGCCTGGCGAAGCAGTACGCCGCGCGCCGCGCCAAGTTGCACGCTGCTGCGTTGAACGAAGATCTTCCACTGGAAGAGCGTTTCGCTGCGCGCCTCAAGCTCGCGCAGCTGCCGCGCAATTCCTCGCCGACGCGGATCCGCAACCGGTGCGAGCTCACCGGCCGTCCGCGCGCGTTCTATCGCAAGCTGAAGCTCTCCCGTATCGCGCTGCGCGAGCTGGCCTCGAAGGGCCAGATCCCCGGCATGGTCAAGTCGAGCTGGTAAGGGAGCGTCGATAAGATGAACATCAACGATCCCATCGGCGATCTGATCACTCGCATCCGCAACGCCCAGCTGCGCGGCCGCTCGAAGCTCAACTCTCCCGCTTCGACACTGCGCATGCGCGTGCTCCAGGTGCTCAAGGACGAGGGCTACATCCGCGACTTCCGTGAGACCGAAAACGGTCCTCACAAGGAAATCGAGATCGAGCTCAAGTATTACGAAGGCGCGCCGGCGATCCACGAGATCCAGCGCGTGTCGAAGCCGGGCCGCCGGGTCTATTCGTCGATCAAGGACCTGCGCCTGGTGCGCAATGGCCTCGGTATTTCGATCATCTCCACGCCGAAGGGCGTGATGAGCGACGCCGCCGCGCGCGACCAGAACGTCGGCGGCGAAATCCTCTGCGAGGTCTACTAAGATGTCCCGCCTCGGTAAGAAACCGATCCCGATCCCGAACGGCGTCACGGCTACGGTGAAGGGTCAGGAAGTCAGCGTCAAAGGCCCGAAGGGCACGTTGAGCTTTCGTGCGCACGACGATGTCGAGATCGCGCATGGCGACGGCGCCATCTCGGTGAAGCCGCGCCATGAAACCCAGCGCGCCCGCGCGCTCTGGGGCACCACGCGCGCCGTGCTCGCCAACAACGTCAAGGGTGTGTCGGAAGGGTTCGAGAAGAGCCTGGAAATGACCGGCGTCGGTTATCGCGCGGCCATGCAGGGCAAGAACCTGCAGCTCAACCTCGGTTACAGCCACGAGATCGTCTACCAGCCGCCGGAAGGCATCACGCTGGCGACGCCGAAGCCGACCGAGATCAAGGTCAGCGGCATCGATCCGCAAGCCGTGGGTCAAGCTGCGTCGGAAATCCGCTCCTACCGTCCGCCGGAGCCCTACAAGGGCAAGGGCGTGCGTTATGCCGGCGAGTACATCCGCCGCAAGGAAGGCAAGAAGAAGTAAGCCATGGTCCGCAAACTCAATCCCACCGAGCGGCGCACCCAGCGCAACCGCACGCGCGTGAAGAAGTTCGCGGGCGACGGTCGCCTGCGTCTGTCGGTCTTCCGCTCGTCGAAGAACATTTCGGCGCAACTGATCGACGACACCAAGGGTGTCACCGTCGCCTCGGCCTCTTCGCTCGAAGAAGCGGTTGGCGCGAAGGGCTCCAACAAGGATGGCGCAGCCGCTGTCGGCAAACTGATCGCCGAACGCGCGCTCAAGGCCGGCCAGAAGAAGGTCGTGTTCGATCGCGGCCGCTACATTTTCCACGGCCGGGTGAAAGCCCTCGCCGACGCCGCCCGTGAGGGCGGTCTCGAATTCTGAGGAAGAAGAGATGACCGACGAAACCGCAGGCGCCCCGAGCGCTGAGGCTCCGGCAGAACAACCCCGCGGGCGTGGTCCGCGCGGGCCGCGTCGCGGCGGTCCTGGCGGCGGCGCTGGCCGTGGTCCGGGCGGCGGTGATCGCGGCCGTCGCGGTCCGCGTGATCAGCAGGCGACGGACGAACGCGCCGATGGCGAGATCGTCGATAAGCTCGTCGCCATCAACCGCGTCGCCAAGGTCGTGATGGGCGGTAAGAACTTCGCCTTCGCCGCGCTCGTCGTCGTCGGCGACAAGAAGGGCCGCGTCGGCTTCGGTCACGGCAAGGCGCGCGAAGTGCCGGAAGCCATCCGCAAGGCGACCGAAGAAGCCAAGAAGTCGATGATCCGCGTGCCGCTGCGCGAAGGCCGCACGCTGCATCATGACGGCCGTGGCCGTTGGGGCGCGGGCAAAGTCATGCTGCGCGCCGCCCCTGCCGGTACCGGCCTCATCGCCGGCGGTCCAATGCGCGCCGTGCTCGAAGTGCTCGGCGTGTCGGACGTTGTCGCCAAGTCGGCCGGTTCGTCGAACCCGTACAACATGGTGCGCGCCACGTTCGACGCGCTGAAAGAACAAAGCTCGCCGCGTCAGGTCGCCAGCCGCCGCGGTCTCAAAGTGTCCGACATCGTCGCGCGTCGCAAAGACGGCGCGAGCCTCGGCGAAGTTGCGGCGGAGGGCTGATAGATGGCTGCGAAGAAGAAAGACGCCGCCGGCAAGATCAAGGTGCGCCGCATCGGCAGCCCGATCCGCCGCGAGGAATCCCAGCGCGCGACGCTGCTGGGCCTTGGCCTCAAGCGCGCCAACCAAGTGGTTGAACTGGACAACACGCCCTCCGTGCAGGGCATGATCCGCAAAGTGAACCATCTGATCGAAGTCGTGGAATAAGGACGGCCTCGCCGTCGGAGCAGAACGATGAAACTGAACGAACTGGCCGATAATCCCGGCGCCACCAAGAAGCTGATGCGCGTTGGCCGCGGCGTCGGCTCGGGCAAGGGCAAGACCGGCGGGCGCGGCGTGAAGGGGCAAAAGTCCCGTCGCGGCGTCTCCATCAACGGCTTCGAGGGCGGACAAATGCCCCTCCACATGCGCATGCCGAAGCGCGGCTTCAATCCGCTCAACGGCAAGAAGACGCAATGGATCAATCTCGCCACGCTGCAAAACGCCATCGATAACAAGAAGATCGATGCGAAGAGCGAGATCACCGAAGACACGCTGGTCGAAGCCGGCGTGCTGCGTCGCAAGAAAGACGGCGTGCGCCTTCTTGCGCGCGGAGAGCTGAAAGCCAAAGTGAACATCACCGTTTCCGGCGCCTCCGCTGCGGCTATCGCCGCTGTGGAGAAGGCGGGCGGTAAGGTGACGCTGCTCAACCCGCCTGCGGCGGACGAAGCGGCGGCCTAAGGTTCGCTCTCCGGACGGGGAGTTTTCCGGCCTCGCCGGGATTGCATTCGGAGTAGCGCGCCCAAATGGCTTCAGCCGCAGAACAACTAGCCGCCAATATCAACTTCGCCGCGTTCGCGAAGGCGACCGATCTGCAAAAACGGATCTGGTACACGATCTTTGCGCTGATCGTTTATCGCATCGGCGCCTTCATCCCGATTCCGGGCATCGACGCGGCTGCGTTCGCCAACGCCTTCCAGCAGCAGGCTGGCGGCATCCTCGGCATGTTCAACACGTTCTCAGGCGGCGCGGTGGAGCGCATGGCCGTCTTCGCGCTGAACGTGATGCCGTACATCTCCGCCTCAATCATCATTCAGCTGATGGCCACTTCGATCCCGTCGCTGGAGCGGCTGAAGAAGGAAGGCGAAGTCGGCCGCAAGCAGCTCAACCAGTACACACGTTATTTGACGCTCGTGCTGGCGGTGTTTCAGTCCTACGGCATCGCCATCGGCTTGCAATCGAGCCAGGGCGTCGTGCTCAATCCGGGCCTCTTCTTCGTCGCATCGACGGTCATCACGCTGACCGGCGGGGCCATGTTCCTCATGTGGCTCGGCGAGCAGGTGACGGCGCGCGGTGTCGGCAACGGCATCTCGCTCATCATCATGGCCGGCATCGTCGCGGAAATGCCGCGCACGTTCATGCAGACGCTGGCGCTGGCGCGCACCGGCGACATCAACGTTTTCGCGGTGTTCGCGCTCGTCGCCGTAATGATCGCGGTCGTTGTCTTCATCGTGTTCATGGAGCGCTCGCAGCGGCGTCTGGTGGTGCAATATCCCAAGCGCCAGCAGGGCAACCGCATGTTCATGGGCGAGAGTTCGTTCCTGCCCTTGAAGATCAATACTGCCGGCGTCATCCCGCCGATCTTCGCCTCTTCGCTGCTGCTCTTGCCGACGACGATCATCAGCTTTGCGGGCATGCAGAACAGCCCGCCCGAATGGATGACGGTGTTCGAGCAGTATTTCGGCTACGGCCGAGTCGGGCACATGGCGCTCTATGGCGTCGGCATCATCTTCTTCACGTTCTTCTACACTTCGATCGTGTTCAATCCGGAAGAGACCGCCGACAATCTGCGCAAGTACGGTGGCTTCCTGCCTGGCATCCGCCCTGGCAAGAAAACAGCCGAGTATCTCGATTACGTGCTGACGCGCCTCACGGTCATCGGCGCCGCTTACATCACGGCAGTCTGTTTGCTGCCGGAAATCCTGATCGCGGCCTATCAGGTCCCGTTCTATCTCGGCGGCACCTCGATTCTGATCGTCATCTCGGTGACGCTCGACACCGTCGCGCAAATCCAGTCGCATTTGGTCGCGCACCAATATGAGGGCCTGATCAAGCGCTCGAAGCTGCGCGGCAGCACGAGTCCCGGGATCACCAAGCGATGAACCTGATCCTGTTCGGCCCACCGGCCGCGGGCAAAGGCACGCAAGCCAAGCGCCTGACCGCCGAACGGGGTTACGTCCAGCTATCAACCGGCGACATGCTGCGCGCTGCGCGCAAGTCCGGTTCCGAACTCGGCCAGCGCGTCGCCGCGATCATGGATTCCGGCCAGCTTGTGTCCGACGCCATCGTCATCGAACTGATCGAAGACGCGCTTGATAAGAACAAGAGCGCGCCTGGTTTCATCTTCGACGGATTCCCGCGCACGGTGGCGCAGGCGCAGGCGCTCGACGATATGCTCGCGCGCCGCGGCACGCAGATCGATCGCGTCGTTCGACTGGAAGTCGATCCTCAGCAGTTGATGGATCGCATCGCCAAGCGCTTCGCCGAAGAGGGCAGGGCTGACGATAATCCCGAGGCCTACAAAGTCCGCCTCGACGCCTACCTCGCGCAGACCGCCCCGCTCATTCCGTACTATGAAAAGCAGGGCAAGCTCGTCGGCGTCGACGGTATGGCCGACATCGAGAGCGTAGCGACGGCCATCGCCGGCGCGCTCGACGCCTAAGGGCCGGAGCGCCGCCCCCCATTCGACCCTGCGTGGGTTGACGAACTCCTCTCCATCGGGGCCAATTTGCCTGGCAAGGTTTGGGGGGCTCGCATGAAACGGTTCGTTCTCAGCGCCATTACGTCGTTTGCTCTGGTTTTCGGCCCAACGGGGTCGATCTCGCAATCGGCGGCGCAAACCGGTCAGGCCGCGGACGAACGCTGGACCATCGAGCGCGAAGTCTACATTCCGATGCGAGACGGCGTGCGCCTCTCTACCGACATCGCCATGCCGCGCAACGCGCGCGGGCCGCTGCCGACCATCCTCGTCCGCACGCCTTATGATCTCGACGATCTCGGCCCAGTGGAGTCCTACGCGAACTTCCTGGAAAACGGCTACGCCGTGGTTCTGCAGAGCGAGCGCGGACGCAACTTCTCCGAAGGCGTCTACTCGACTTATCTCGCCGGCGCCGACACCGATGGCTACGACACGCTCGACTGGATTGTCGCGCAGCCTTGGTCGAACGGACGCGTCGGTTCGATCGGCTGCTCGTCAACCGGTGAGTCGCAATGGCCGATGGCCGGCAGCCTGCATCCAGCGCTGCGTGCGATGATCCCGGCTTCGTCGGGCGCGGCGATCGGCGAAATTCCCGGCAACAACACGCAAGGCGCCATCTATCGCGGCGGCATTCCGCTGATCGGCCTCTGGGCCTGGTGGTATGGCGACATGGCCATCACCGAGCGCCTCATGCCGCCGCCGAACTCGACGCAAGAGCAGCGTCAGCGCCTGCGCAACAGCTACCGGCTGCTGCCGGAGACGTTCTTCTACACCATCGATCCCGGCAACATCGATCTCACCAATCCGAAGGCCGACATCGATGCGATGCTGATGACGCTGCCGAGCAGCCAAATCCTGCGCCGCAACAATAGCGCGCGCACGCCGTTCGATGAATTCATGACCTGGGCCGGCCCGGGCGATCCGCGTTGGGACGAGGTGCCACTCGCGCGCGAGGGCATCCGCTCGCAGACGCCGGCGCTGCACATGCAGACTTGGCACGACATTGGCGCCGGCGAGATGGCGCGCATGTTCCAGTATCTGCAGGAGCAGAACACGCCGAACCAGTATCTGATCATGGGCGCCGGCCCGCACTGCGCGATCATGTGGGGCGACGATCAGCTGCGCGATCTCAGCTTCGGCGACCTGGACGTGGGCGATTCGCGCTATCGCGGCCGTGACGGTGCGCGCGACGCCATGTTCATGGATTGGTTCGACCACTTCCTCAAAGGGGAGCGCAACAACGTCACCCGCATGCCGCGCGTGCAATTGCAGATCATGGGCGGGGGCTGGATCGCAGGTAATCGCTGGCCGCTCGAGACCACGCGCTTCACGCCCTTCTATCTAGGCAGCAGCGGAACGCTCTCGACTGCCGCGCCGCGCAGCGCCGCCAGCGACACCTACACATACGATCCGGCGAACCCCGCGCCTTCGCTGGGCGGCGGCTGCTGTGGCCGCAACCTGGCGCTCGATCAGCGCCCGCTCGAAGCGCGGCGGGATGTGCTCACCTATACAACGCCGCCGCTGACGGAGGACGTGACCGTCGCTGGTCCGATTGAAGTTGTGCTGCACGTCTCATCGTCGGCGCGCGACACTGACTTCATTGTCAAGCTGGTCGATGTCCATCCAGATGGCACGGCAATCAATCTTGCCGATGACGGGTTCCGCGTACGCTATCGCGAAAGCTTCGAGCGTCCAGTGCTGATGGAGGAGGGTGAGGTCTACGAGATCCGGCTGACCAACATGGTCACCGGCGTGCGCTTCCCGGCGGGACACCGCATCCGCGTCAGCGTCACCTCGAGCAGCTTTCCGCTTTACGAGCGCAACCTCAACACCGGCGGCGACAACGCGATGGAGACGACCTGGGTAGTGGCCGAGAACACCGTCCACCATTCCGAGCAATATCCATCGCGCATCGTTCTGCCGATTATTCCGGATTGACGCGATGAGCGGCCGCTTCGCAAGCGGCCGTTCGTTTGCTCAAGCCGTTAAAAGCTGAGCGCCGGCGCTTTCAGGCGCTGCGTCCAATCCGCGAACGCGCTGGTCCAATCGGTCATCAGTTTGCGCAGGCCCTCGTCAGCAATCTGGCCATCGACGATCTGGCCATCGCGGAAGTTCAGATAGATTTCGGGCTGCGCCATGAGGCCAATGCCGAGCACGCTCGCGACGCTGCGGAGCTGCGATTGGCCCGCCGCGGTGCCGACTGTGCCCAGTGTGGCGCCCGCGATCGCGCCCGGTTTGCCGGCCCACGAATTCTTGCCCCACGGCCGCGAGCCCCATTCGATTGCGTTCTTGATCGCGGCGGAGAAGGAGCGGTTGAACTCCGGCGTCACGAAGAGCACGGCGTCGGCCGCTTCGATCTCTCGTTTGAAGCGCTGCACCGGCGCCGGCAGCTCGCCTTCGAGGTCCTGGTCGTAGAGCGGCAAGTTACCGATCTCGACGATCTGCAAGTCGAGCTTAGGCCGCGCGAGCTTGGCCAGCGCCTCGGCGAACTGGCGGTTGACGGAGTCTTTGCGCAGGCTGCCGACGATCACGGCGACTTTGGTGGTCATTTTTGATCCCCTGGTAATGTTTCGTAACCAGGGCTATATGAGTGCCTATGAAAGGCCCTCAAGAACGCACACAGGCCTTACCAGGTCACACCCGTGTTTCCGACATCCAGTCGCACGACTGCCGGGCGGTCAGCGGCATCCTCCAGCGCATCGGCGACAAATGGAGCGTGCTGATCATCACCCGGCTCGGGGAGGGGCCCAGAAGGTTCAATGAAATCAAACGTATGATTGGCGGTATCTCGCAGCGGATGCTGACGCTGACGCTGCGTAATCTGGAGCGCGACGGCCTTGTCAGCCGGACCGTTACGCCCACCGTGCCGCCGCGTGTGGATTACGCCCTTACCGACCTCGGCCGTGACCTGCTGGTACCGGTATCCAGCCTAGGCGCCTGGGCCATCGAGCACACCCCTTGTATCGAGGCGGCGCGCGCCCGATTTGATGCTGCCGAGACGGCGGAAACGCCGCATCTGGAGCGCGTTCGGGCTGGTTGACGCGGCATTTCGCCCCGCTATAACCGCCCACTTCGCGAACACCCACCGCGATGCTCCCCGGGACCCTGACGGCCCCGGCGGCGTCGCGCCTATTGCGTTTGGAGCACCGCCAACATGGCTCGTATCGCCGGCGTAAACATTCCGACCCAGAAGCGCGTCGTTATCGCGCTCCAATACATCCATGGGATCGGCCAGCACTACGCCAAAGAAATCTGCGACAAGGTCGGCATCACCGCCGATCGCCGCGTCAATCAGCTGACCGATGCGGAGGTTCTCCAAATCCGCGAAGCGATCGACCGCGACTACACCGTCGAGGGCGACCTGCGCCGTGAGACGGCGACCAACATCAAGCGTCTGATGGATCTGGGCAGCTATCGCGGCTTGCGTCACCGCCGCGGTCTGCCGGTTCGCGGTCAGCGCACGCACACCAACGCGCGCACGCGCAAAGGCCCGGCGAAAGCGATCGCCGGCAAGAAACAAGCGACCAAGAAGTAAGGACACGCCGCAATGGCTAAGGAATCCACGCGCGTTAAGAAGCGTGAGCGCAAGAACATCGTGACGGGCGTCGCGCACGTGAACGCCTCGTTCAACAACACGATGATCACGATCGCCGACGCGCAAGGCAACACGATCTCGTGGTCAAGCGCCGGCACGATGGGCTTCAAGGGCTCGCGCAAGTCGACGCCGTACGCCGCCCAGGTCGCCGCTGAAGATGCGGGCCGCAAGGCGATGGAGCACGGCATGCGCACGCTCGAAGTGAACGTGTCGGGCCCGGGTTCGGGCCGCGAGAGCGCGCTCCGGGCGCTGCAGGCTGTGGGTTTCACGGTGACGTCGATCCGCGACGTGACGCCGATCCCCCACAATGGCTGCCGCCCGCCGAAGCGCCGCCGCGTCTAACGAAATCTCATGACGGGCGCCCGGCCTCCCACGCGGCGCCCCGACGATTGGATAGGCAATGATGTCGATTGAAAAGAACTGGCTTGAACTGATCCGTCCGAAGAAGCCTTCGGTGGAGCACGGTTTCGATCCGGCGCGCCGCGGCACGCTGGTCGCCGAGCCGCTCGAGCGCGGTTTCGGCCTGACGCTCGGCAACGCGCTCCGTCGCGTGCTGCTCTCCTCGCTGCAAGGCGCGGCCATTACGTCGGTGCAGATCGACGGCGTCGTGCACGAGTTCAGCTCGATCCAGGGCGTGCGTGAAGACGTTACCGATATCGTGCTGAACCTGAAGCAGGTCGCCATCCGCATGCGCGGCGAAGGCCCCAAGCGCGTGATGCTGACCAAGACTGGTCCTGGCGAGGTCACCGCCGGCGATATCCAGACCGTCTCCGACATGGAGATCCTCAACCCCGAGCTCGTGATCTGCACGCTCGATGACGGCGCCTCGCTGCGCATGGAGCTGACGATCAATAACGGCAAGGGCTACGTCCCGGCCGAGCAGAACCGTCCCGACGACGCGCCGATCGGCCTCATCGCCATCGACTCGATCTATTCGCCGGTGCGCCGCGTCGCCTATCGCGTCGAGAACACCCGCGAAGGCCAGGTGCTCGACTACGACAAGCTCATTATCGAAGTGGAAACCAACGGCGCGGTGCGTCCTGAAGATGCGATCGCCTACGCCGCGCGCATCCTGCAGGACCAGCTGCAGACCTTCATCACCTTCGAAGAGCCGAAGCAGAAGAAGGAAGGCGGCGAGAAGCCGGACCTGCCGTTCAATCCGGCGCTACTGAAGAAGGTCGACGAGCTCGAGCTCTCGGTGCGCTCGGCCAACTGCCTGAAGAACGACAACATCGTTTACATCGGCGACCTCATTCAGAAGTCGGAAGGCGAAATGCTTCGCACCCCGAACTTCGGCCGCAAGTCGCTCAACGAGATCAAGGAAGTGCTCGCCTCGATGGGTCTGCACCTCGGCATGGCGGTCGAGAACTGGCCGCCGGACAACATCGAAGATCTCGCCAAGAAGTACGAAGACCAAATCTAACGGAGAGCCGGTGGTAAGCCGGCGGGGAAAAGACCATGCGTCACGGTTCAGGACATAAGAAGCTCGGCCGCACGGCCAGCCACCGCCAGGCGATGTTCGCCAACATGGCGGCCTCGCTGATCAAGCACGAGCAAATCGTGACGACGCTGCCGAAGGCCAAGGCGCTGCGGCCCGTCGTGGAGCGTCTGATGACGCTGGCCAAGAAGGGCGACCTGGGTTCACGCCGCCTGGTCATCTCGCGCATGCGCGATGAGACGCAAACCAAGAAGTTGTTCGATACGCTAGCGCCGCGCTACGCCCAGCGCGCCGGCGGCTACACGCGCGTGCTGAAGGCCGGCTTCCGGCAGGGTGACAGCGCGGCGGTGGCGGTGATCGAGTTCGTCGACCGCGACAAGGACGCCAAGGGCGCCGAGGACAAGGCGCGCCACGAGGC
>JAEYPY010000043.1 GCA_023410295.1 Pseudomonadota bacterium
GTTGTACGAACTCGTTTGGAAACGCGCCGTTGCAAGCCAAATGGAGGCGGCTTCAATCGAGCGCACCAGCGTCGATCTTACGGAGCCGACCGGCAAGGTCGAGTTACGCGCCACCGGCCAGGTAATCCTCTTTGAAGGCTTCCTAAAGCTCTACCAAGAAGGCCGTGACGACGCCGAAAGCGCCATAGGCGCTCAGCCCGAAGACGAAGAAAACCGCCGCCTGCCGCAGCTGAAGCAAGGCGAGACGGTGAACGTCCACGACGTCAAAGCCGATCAGCACTTCACCGAACCGCCGCCGCGCTATTCGGAAGCCTCGCTGGTGAAAAAGCTGGAAGAACTCGGCATCGGCCGGCCCTCCACGTACGCCGCGATCCTGGAGAAGCTGCGCGAGCGCAATTACGTCACGATGGACAAGAACCGCTTCATCCCCGATGACCGCGGCCGCATCGTCATTGCGTTCCTGGAAAACTTCTTCCGCAAATATGTCGAATACGATTTCACCGCCGACCTTGAAGAAAAACTCGATGAAGTCAGCGCCGGCGAACTCAATTGGAAGGCGCTGATGCGCGATTTCTGGCGCGACTTTAACGGCGCCCTCGGCGACATCTCGGATTTGCGCATCACCGAAGTGCTCGACACTTTGAACGAAGTGATGGGCCCGCACATCTTCCCGCCCAAGGAAGACGGCTCCGACCCGCGCACCTGCCCGCTTTGCGGCGTTGGCCAGCTTTCGCTGCGGCTCGGCAAGTACGGCGCCTTCGTCGGCTGCTCGAATTATAACGGCGATCCGCCTTGCAAATTCACGCGTCCGCTCGCCGGCGGCGAAGATGCGGAGCAAGCAATTCCGTCCGACGGTTTGCTCGTCGGCGACGGCCCGAATGGCCCGATCCTTTTGAAGACCGGCCGCTTCGGCGCTTATTTCGAAACGCCGAACCCCGACGATCCGGATAAGCCGAAACGCGCCAGCGTGCCGAAGGGCCGCGCGCCGACTGATGTCGATCTCGAAACCGCGATCAAATTGCTCTCGCTGCCGCGCGAAGTGGGCATGCATCCGAGCGAAAACGAGATGATCGTGGCGAATATCGGCCGCTTCGGGCCGTACATCAAAATGGGCAATCTCTACGTGAACCTGCCCGGCGCCGACGACGTGCACGAAATCCAGATGAACCGCGCCGTCGCTCTGATCGAAGAAAAGAAAGCCGGCGGCGGCAAAGGCCGCTTCGGCCGCGCCGCCCCCGCGCCAATCAAAGAACTCGGCGAGAGCCCTGTCACGGGCAAACCAGTGCGCGTCCTCAACGGTCGCTACGGCCCCTACATCAATGACGGCGAAACCAACGCCAATGTGCCGAAGGACAAGAAGCCGGAGGACGTGACGTTCGACGAAGCGCTCTCGCTGCTCGCCGCGCGCGCGGAAGCCGGCGGCGGCAAAAAGAAAAAGAAAGCGCCGGCGAAGAAGGCTGCTGAGAAGAAAGAGGCTGCGCCAAAGAAAGCCGCTGCGAAGAAGGTGCCAGCAAAGGCTGCCGCCAAGAAGGTGCCGAAGAAAACTGCCAAGAAGGCGGCGAGTTGATGTTCGACTGATGCGCTATTTCGTTCCTGACATCCGAGTAGCGGAAGAAGCACCGACATGCATCGAACGCCTCTCAGGCGTACCGTGGGGCCTTCCAAAAGAGAGATGGCCAAAGTGTTCACAGTGTGGGGGCCATCAGTCTCTTATCGCTCAATTTCAGCACCATGCTGATCGACTAGATTTGGGTCGCGAAGGCCGAATGCTTTTCGTGTTCCATTGCGAGAAAGACCCAGGCATGTGCGATGACTGGGAACCATTCTCAGGTGGCAACGCCTGTTTTGTTGTTGAGCCAGAGAACCTGCAGCACGGCGAAACGGCCATTCCAGCTGGTGGCTTGCCGATCGAGCACTCAGTACGTGTCGTCAACTGGATCGAACGGGACGATGGCTTGCCGGCAACCCTGACTGACTACTTTCGGAACGATGCGCAACATCTTGGACTGCCCGAAGAGGTGCACGCTCAAGTGAAGTGGGGATCGCGCCTGGGTGGGTTCCCCAACTGGATGCAGAGCGCAGAAGAAGCACCGCAAGGCTGGGATTTCGTCGCGCAACTAGATTCGAGCTACAGTTTCTATTCGCCTCCAGCTCAATCGCAGCCATGGATTAGTGACGATCCGGAGAAATTCGAAGGGCGTACACACATTGGAAAAGGCCCAAACTTTGGGTTTGGACTGGGCTACGTGCTCCTTCGTCGACGCGCGAATGACGTTCCCGAGGGCTGTTTTTTCTGGCAGCGATAGGCCGAATGCCTAAACGCCCACCACCATCTTTCGAACCCCTCACCCGCGAGCGCGTGCTGGCGGCGATCCGCAAAGCCGGCAAGGCGCAGAAGCGCGATATTGCGCGCGAACTGGGCATTGGCAGCGACCAGAAGAAAGAGCTGCGCCACATCCTGCGCGCGCTGGAGGAAGAAGGCGCGCTCGGGCGCACCGGGCGCAAGTCCTACGCCGACGCGCACGCCCTCCCAGAATCCGGCGTGATGGACATTATCGACCGCGATCCGGACGGCGAGTTGCTCGCGCGCATGCGCGGTCCCGAAGGCTATTTCGGCCCGGCTATCCGCCTCGCCCCCGGCGAAGCACGGCGCATGCGCGGCGAAGCGGCGATCGGCGTCGGCGATCGCGTGCTCGCGCGCGTCGGCCGCGATGAAGACGGCGAATTCGTCGCCAAAGTCATCAAGCGCCTCGGCCAAAGCGCGCATCGCATCCTCGGCGTCTATCGCGCCAACAAAGATCCGCGCGCCAGGTTCGGCGGCGGCCGCGTCGAGCCCGCCGACCGCAAAGCGCGCCACGACCTCATCATCGAAGCGAACAATGTTGGCGATGCGAAAGACGGCGATCTCGTCTTCGCCGAAGTCCGCGTCTCGGCCCGCGACCGCGCGCATGGGCCGAAGTTCGGCGCTATCAAGCAGGTCGTCGGACGCGAGAGCGATCCGCGCGCGGCTTCGATCTTGGCTATGCACACCCACGGCATCAGCGACGGCTTCTCCGAAGACGAAGAAGCGCAAGCCAAAGCCGCGCAGAAACCCACCCTCAAAGGCCGCACCGATCTGCGCGACGTGCCGCTGATCACCATCGACCCGGAAGACGCGCGCGATCACGACGACGCCGTCTATGCGCGCCCTGACGATGACGCCAACAACAAGGGCGGCTGGCGGGTCTGGGTCGCGATCGCCGACGTCGCCGCCTACGTGCAAAGCGGCTCTCCGCTGGACCGCGGCCCTTGGGGCCGCGCCCACTCCACCTATTTACCCGCCC
>JAEYPY010000057.1 GCA_023410295.1 Pseudomonadota bacterium
GCTTTCGCCGACGCTGGCCGGCGGCGGACGGAAGCCGGGCGCGCGCGGGGGATCGACCAGCGGCATCTTATCGTAGCCCTCGATGCGCGCGACCTCTTCGACGAGATCGGCCGGGCCTTCGACATCGCGCCGCCACGTCGGCGACTCGACGATGATGCGCTTGGAGCCAGCGCCCTCCGCGCTTGATTCAAAGCCCAGGTCTTTGAGGATCGCGCGCACGCGCGTGGGCTTCACATCGATGCCGGCAAGCTGACGCACGCGATCGGGATCGAAGATGATGGCCTTCGGCGGCGCCGGCTCCTGCCCCGCCACCACGATTTCGCTCGGCTCGCCGCCGCAGAGATCGAGGATCATGCGCGTGGCGAGTTCGATGCCGGGCACGACGAAACTGGAATCGACGCCGCGGGCGAAGCGATATTGCGCGTCGGTGGTGAGCGTGAGGGCGCGGCCGGTCTGGTGCGTCACGGTCGGATCGAACAGCGCGCATTCGACGAGAATGTCGGTCGTGGTTTCGCTGACGCCGGAATATTCGCCGCCGATGACGCCGCCGAGGCCGAGTACGCGCTCATCGTCGGCGATGACGCACATGGCTGGCGTCACGTTGTAGACGTTGCCGTTGAGCGCTTTGAAGCTCTCGCCTTCGCGGCCCATGCGGGCGCGAACGATTCCGTTGAGCTTGGCCGCATCATAGACGTGCAGCGGGCGGGCGCGATCGTGGGTGATGAGATTGGTAATATCGACGAGTGTACTGATCGGCTTTTGGCCGATGGCGCGTAGGCGTTGCTGCAGCCACGCCGGCGACGGTCCGTTCTTCACGCCGCGGATGAAGCGGCCGGCGAACATCGGGCACGCGTCCGGCGCTTCGGTCGCGACTTTCTGCGGCGAAGTATAACGGCCCGGCACGGGCAGCACCGGCTTGGTGGTGTATTTGCCGACTCCCGCGGCGGCGAGATCGCGGGCGATGCCGGCGACGCCCAGCCAATCGGGACGGTTCGGCGTGACTTCGATGTCGATCACCGGATCGTTGAGGCCGAGCGCTTCTGCGAGCGGCGTGCCGACTTTGAGGTCTGCGTCGAGTTCGAGGATGCCGTCGGCGTCGGTGTCGAGTTCAAGCTCGGCGCCAGAGCAGAGCATGCCGTTGGAGACGACGCCGCGCACCGGGCGCGCTTCGAGCGTGATGCCGCTGCCTGGAATGTAGGTGCCGATCGGCGCGAACGCGGTGACGAGGCCGGCGCGTGCGTTCGGGGCGCCGCAGACGATCTCGAGATTGCCCAGCGCGGTTTCGACTTGGCAGACTTGGAGTTTGTCCGCGTTCGGGTGCTTCGCGGCGCTGATGATGCGCGCGACCGTGAAGGCGCCAAGCTTTTCGCCGGCGTTCTCGACGGATTCTACTTCGAGACCAGTCATGGTCATGGTTTCGACGATGGCGTCGATGCTCGCGTCGGTGGCGAGGTGCTCTTTGAGCCAGGAGAGCGTGAATTTCATATGCCTTCACCGCGCGCGCAGTAGCGAACAAGAAGAGGAAGAATTAGACTGGGCGACGAAGCATCCCGAAGGGGCGCACCAGGAAACTCGGCGTACGACAAGAAGCCTGTCAGGACTGCACCGGGAGCAACGCGGTGAGAGCAGCGGTTTCCGATGCAGTAACCGAAATTTTGGTCGCGGATTGAATGCCGCTCGCCATCAACGTCGGCGAACACGTGGCCAGCGGAGTAGTGCATTTCGCCAAGGACGTTCGGCCAATCATGGTTGTGAACGCACAGAGGTCTTGCCGAACGCGATTGCAAAGAAATATCGAAACGCTGCTGCCCGGCATTTGCCGTGATCTGTACCGTGTACTCTGAGCGAGGCGTATCACCTGGATCGGTTGCGCACGCACCAAGCGCGAACGCCGCAAGCGCTAACGCCAGCCCTTTCGTCATTCCGGACGCGCGGAACGCGATCCGGAACCCAGGGGCAACCAGCTGTGTGTTGGCCCCTGGGTCCCGGGTTCTCGCTTCGCGAGCCCCGGGATGACGAGTTTTGTTTTGGTGCGAAAGCATCAACCCACGCCTTGAGCCAAACCCGGCAGCAAGTACGGGCTGAAGCCGTAGTGTTTTAGCCAGCGTGTGTCGGCGGCGAAGAAGTCGCGGAGATCGGGCATGCCGTATTTGAGCATGGCGAGGCGATCGATGCCCATGCCGAAGGCGTAGCCTTGGTATTTGTCGGGATCGATACCGCAGTTGCGCAGCACGTTCGGGTGGACCATGCCGCTGCCCAGGATTTCGAGCCAATCGTTGCCGGCGCCGATCTTGATCGTGCCGCCGGAGCGATCGCAGCCGACATCGACTTCCGCGCTGGGTTCAGTGAACGGGAAGTGGTGCGGGCGGAAGCGCAGCTTGACGTCGTCGACTTCGAAGAAGGCTTTGATCGCGGCGATCAGCACGCTTTTGAGATCAGCCATGCTCGTGCTCTCGTCGATGACGAGGCCTTCAATCTGGTGGAACATCGGCGTGTGCGTCGCGTCGGAATCTTTGCGAAACGTTCTCCCCATGCAGATCATGCGGATCGGCGGCTTCTGCTTCAGCATGGTGCGGACTTGCACGGGGCTCGTATGCGTGCGCAGCACTTTGCGCGCGCCGTCCTCGCCCTTTGCATCGAGGAAGAAGGTGTCGTGGGTTTCGCGTGCCGGGTGGTTCGGCGGGAAGTTGAGCGCGGTGAAGTTGTTGAAGTCGGTCTCGATGTCGGGGCCTTCTTCGACCGAGAAGCCCATTTCGCCAAAAATGGCGGCGAGTTCTTCCATCACCTGTGAAACCGGATGGATCGTGCCCAAGCGCGGCTTCATCGGCGGGAGCGTGACGTCCACCGCTTCGGCCTGAAGCTGGCGATCGAGCGCCGCCTCCGCCATCGCCGCCTTCTTGGTGACGATCGCTTCCGTGACCTTGTCCTTCAGCACATTGAGCGCGGCGCCGAACGTCTTTCGCTCGTCGGGGCTCATCTGCCCTAGATTGCGCATCAGCGCCGAGATCGAGCCTTGCTTGCCGAGCGCTTCCACGCGCAGCGCTTCGAGCGACGCTTCGTCGTTCGCTTGCTCGACGCGCGCGAGGAGATCACGTTCGAGGTCTTGAAGATCAGTCGTCATAATCGAGCCGCCTCAACTGCTCCCCCGCATGCGGGGGAGCTGTCACGCGAAGCGTGACTGAGGGGGCTGGGGCGCCACGTTCGGAGAGGGACTT
>JAEYPY010000093.1 GCA_023410295.1 Pseudomonadota bacterium
GCTCGATGCCTCGCGCGTTGTGGCGCACTCCGATGTGGCGCCGGAGCGTAAGGCGGATCCTGGCGAGAAGTTTCCGTGGAAGCGCTTGGCGGATGCGGGCGTTTCGATTTGGCCCGATCGCGTCGAGCGGCCTGCGTCCAGCGACGATGTGGTTTCGCGCGTGCAGCTGCAGCTGGCTGCGATCGGCTATGACGTGAAGCAAACTGGCTTTATCGACACGCAAACACGCGCCGCGCTGGTCGCTTTCCAGCGCCGCTTCCGGCCGTCCAATATCGATGGCGCGGCCGATGAAGAAACGCAGGCGCTGATCGCTGCTCTAGTTCGCCCGCGCGGCTAAGGCGCGGGTCAGCGCGGGCGCCCATTCCGCGGCCGGCGTATCCATCGCCAGTTCGACGTCGGGCGCGATGCCTTCGATTTCGTTGACGCCGTTGTTGAGCTGCCGCGCGCAATTCGGGGCCATGACGTCGAGCGGCACGGCGCGGAGACGAATGCGTCCGCCGCCGCCGACATAACCGCAGCCCGCGCCGGCGGTGCGTTGGCCGATGATGGTGGCGACGCCGTTTTGCTGCAGCCAGGCGACGAAATCTTCCGACGCTGAGCCAGTGCCGCGGTCGGCGAGAATGAAGAGAGGTCCGGTCCATTCGCCTGTGCCGGTGAGGTGCGCGGGCTCTTCAGCCGGGGCGAGCACCGGGCAGACACGTTCGCCGCGCCAGATGCCGGAGCGGTCGCACGCGGGCGCGACCATGCGGGCGGAAGCGCGCTGCATCTCTCTATCGGTCATGAGCTGGATGACTTCGCCGACCCATTCGGTGCCGCCGCCATTGCCGCTGACATCGACGAGCAAACGCGCCGCGCCGTTCTGCTTCAGCTCGCCGATCGCGGCGCGCAATTCTTCCTGCAGCCGCACGCGCGTGGCGAGCTGCAGTTCGCGCGCGGTCATGCCGGCGCGGAAGACCGCTTCGCAAGCTTCCGGATATCTATCCTCGCCGAACGCGGCGATGCGCAGCACGCCGAGGTCGCCGGCGACGCCGGTTGGGAACGGCGCCGCGCGCAGCGCGCGCCAGCCGTCCAAGGTTTCGAACGGACGTTCGAAGGCGACGTCTTCGGCTTCGTAGCCAGCCGCCGCGCAGGAGGCGACGATCGGTTCTGCCGCTTCGCCGGCGTCGCTGCTTTCAACCTCGGCGGGCGCTGCCGCGGCAGCCGGTTCGCGGCGCTTGAAGCGCAGGTGCGGATCGTTGAAGGCTTTGATGAAGCGGTGCAGCGCGAACATGGCGCGCACGCGCGAGTGGGCGTTGTCGATCGCCGCGCCGGTTTCGGTGTCGAGCGCGGCGAGATCGAGGCCGCGATGTTCGACCACCCAATCGAGGTTGGCGTAGTTCTGCGCCATCTCGCGCTTCAGGTGCTCGTAATCGGCGCGCCAAGCGCGGGCGTCATAAGTCGAGACGTCCCAGATGCCGAAGCCGACAATGGCGACAACGATCAGCGCCAGCACGGCCAAAAGCGCGCGCGACAGCAGGCGGAAAACAAAACGGAGAGCCCCCATGAGCCTGCTTTAACGCCGGCCTTGCGGGCGGGCTACCGCAATCTTGCGCAACACCCTATATTCGCCTCGCCAGTCGGCCGGACGGCCGCGGGCGCAAACGCTGAAAGGCTGCGTTCGAGGAAAGTCCGGGCTCCACACGGATACGGCGGCGGGTAACGCCCGCCGGAAGTAATTCTAGGGATAGCGCCACAGAGATTAGACCGCCGATGGCTTGCGCAAGCGAGCACAGGCAAGGCTGAAACGGTGGGGTAAGAGCCCACCGCGCCGACCGTAAGGAAGGCGGCACGGCAAGCCCCGCCGGGAGCAAGACCGAATAGGGATGCGCGCAGCGCAAGCTGCAGGTCCGTCCGTGGATCGCATCCGGGTTGGTCGCGAGAACCATGCGGCGACGCATGGTCCAGAGGAATGGTCGTCACCCTTCGGGGTACAGAACCCGGCTTACAGGCCGACTGGCGTCTTATTTCGAATGGTCCACTTTTCGCCGATAGTCGTCGTTCGCAACGGCTGCACTGCTTTGGGTCAGTTTGCAGGAACCGACCCAGTAGCGGGTGATAGGCGCGCGCCTTGTAGTGATAGAGCTGCGCCTCAAAGAGCATGATCTGGCCGGTGTAGCGGAAGCGCAGGCCGGCCCAGCCGTTGGTGCTGTCGGGCTCGCCATAAGGCCCATAACTGTAGATGGTGGCGGCGCCCGAGCCGTTGCTCGTGGCGATCACGCTGCCGAGTTCATCCGCAGGCAGCACAATGCGTGTGTGTCACCCTTTCCGGTCCATGCCGGCGCCGAAGGCAGCAATCTACCAGCGATGAACCTCCGTACTCCGACACGCGCTGATCGCCAGAGTAGAGGAAGATCGTGGTCATCGTGCCATCGCAGGTTGTTCGCAAAGAGGATCATACGTCTGCGCCCGCGCGAGGTCATCTTGGGCCATCACACGCCAATCCGCGACGGTGAGATCACCACCTTAATCACAGGAGTATGCTGAACTCTTGTAAGGAATTATCTTCGCCGAAAAGCAATACCAAGATCGTCGGATACTGAGATCGCCGGGCGGCCGCGTACGTCTCTAGTTAAACAGGGCCGCCATTCGCCGCGCGCCTCTCCAAGAGGAATGGGTATTCGATGACGATATTCGCTCAACACAACCCTGGTGCAATCGCCCTCGATGTGCTCGATTTGCCATCCGCCGTGTTCAACTCCTGAGCCTCCATGTGCATCCCACTCATGTACATAAGTCCCATCAGCTCGGAGCGTCAGGCTTTCAGTTACGCCGGCATATGTGATGGAATACGTTCCTGCAACTTCCCTGGGAACGTATGGCGCGCTGCAGCCAAATAAGAATAGGCCTGCGAGAAACGGAACCGCTCTTATTCGCATTCTAAAGGCTCCGACCACGTAAAGAACTGTTGCGTATTTCCCATTGGCCCGAACTGCCCCCTATTCCAGTTCGGTGGTTTGAACCCAGCTGGGAACAGCGACCCGTACGCAAGCGACGTGAAACTGGAAGTGTTGGATGCTGTAAAATAGACCCGTCCGTTAGTGACAGCGGCAGAAACGCTGTAAGAGCCAACATACTGCTCGATCAGCGTATTTGCCGTCAGCAAGTCATCAACCCCAAACGCATCACCGAAGTTGGTCAGCGTATCCTCATCGTCAGCGAGATTCTCACAAAGTTGGCGTCGCGCTCGCTCGATCCCGGGCGCGGTGGCGAGATCTTGGGTGACCTGATCATTCTCATCGAAGATCCTCACCGCAGGACCGGTGCCAGTAAAATATTCAAACCCCAGCTGAAAAGGGCTAACCTCCTCGTCCTTCGCGGCGACAACCACAATTTCCTCATCGCATCTTTCGGGATCATCCACACAATCATCGCCAGGATCCAAGCCCAGTGGATCGACCAGATTAAGAGGGTCATTACGCACGTAGAGATAAAGGTTCAGATCATCTTCATATCCCACCGGGTCAGTTTGCAGGAACTGACCCTACACGTCGCTACATCGCCAACGACCCGAAAGGGCCAATAACTGACATCAGTCGCTGGTATTTAGGCTCCGCAACGATCGTGAATCGTGGGAGTCTGGCCTATGTCCCACGCCCCGGTGCTGCTCGCAGAAGCGATGGAAGCGCTCGCCCTTACCGATGGCGGGCTCTACATCGACGCGACCTTTGGCGGGGGCGGGTATAGCCGGGAGATGCTGGCGCGGGCCGACTGCCGCGTCATTGCGTTCGACCGCGATCCGGACGCGATCGCCAGAGGACAAGTTCTGGGCGCTGAATTGAGTGCGTCAGCCAATGGTAAATTCACGCTTCATCAAGGCCGCTTTGGCGATCTCTTCGCCGAGGAGCCGGTGGACGGGGTCGTGTTCGATCTCGGCGTCTCCTCGTTCCAACTCGACGAGGCCGATCGCGGTTTCTCGTTCCAGGCGGACGCGGAATTGGACATGCGGATGGAGAAGGAGGGCCCGAGCGCCGCGGACGCCGTGAACCGGCTCAGCGAAACCGCGCTCGCCGACCTCATCTACCGCTATGGCGAAGACGACGACAGCCGCCGCATCGCCCGCGGCATCGTGCAGGCGCGCGCGGCGGGGCCGATCACGCGTACGCTGACGCTGGCGAAGGTCGTTGAAGACTCCGTCGGCGGTCGCAAGGGCGCGCGCATCCATCCAGCGACGAAGACCTTTCAAGCGCTGCGCATGCTGGTGAACGATGAGCTTGGCGAACTGGCGCGCGGGCTTTCGGCGGCCGAGCGCGTGCTGAAGCCGGGCGGGCGGCTGGTCGTGGTCTCGTTCCATTCGCTCGAAGATCGCATGGTGAAGCACTTCATCACGGAGCGGGCGGCTGCGCAGGGACGGGGCTCGCGCTATGCGCCGGATTTGCCGCCGGAGCGGGCGCCGAGCTTTGCGATTGAACGGCGCCGTTCAACGGTTGCTACGGACGACGAAACGGCGGTGAACCCGCGCGCGCGTTCGGCCAGCTTGCGTTGGGCGACGCGGACCGACGCGCCGGCCTGGGAAGAACTTGAGCCGCCGGCTTTGGCGCCGAAAGCGGAGGCGGAATGGCGAAAGCTCAATTGAGACGCGCCCTGCACATCGTCGCGGCGATGCTCATCGTCGTGCTCGCGATCGGGCTTTACAAAGCCAAGACCGACGCGGCGCGCACCGAAGCGCATGTGCGCCAATTGCAGGATCAGATCGAGGAAAGCGAAGCGAGCTTGCGCGCGCTGCGCGCCGAGATCGCGCATCTGGAAAGCCCGGCGCGCATCGAGGGGCTGGCGGAGCGTCATCTCGATGCGTCCGTCGGCAGCGAAAGCGCGGCGCTGCCTGAGCGGGCTCTGGCGGAGCGGCTGCCGCCGGCGCGACAAAGCAAGGCGCGCGAGTGAAGCCGTTCGCACGCAATGCGGCGTATTCGCCGACGCTGGCGATGGCGCCGATCGGTGAAGCGGCGCCAGCGCGCAATCGCGTGCGCATGCTGGCGCTGGCGACGCTGGCGTTGCTCATGCTGCTGGCGGGGCGGGCGATCCAGCTTGCGTTCGCTGGCGATCCGTTGGCCGAGCCGCGCGGCGCTGCTGGCGTGGCGGCAGTGCCGCGCGCGGACATCGTCGACCGCAACGGAGTGCTGCTCGCAACCACCGTGCGTGCATTTGCGCTGACGGCCGAACCGCGCCGCGTCTGGGATGCCGGCGAAACCGCGGATGCGTTGCGGCGGCTCTTTCCCGATCTCGAGCGCGCGACAATTATTCGCCGGCTTGAAGATCGTTCGCGCCAGCTTGTCTATCTGCGCCGCAGTTTGACCCCGGCGCAGCGCGATCAAGTGATGGCGCTGGGACTCGCGGGCATCGGCTTTGAAACGGAAGACCGGCGCGTCTATCCGCAGGGCGCGCTGGCGGCGCACACGCTGGGTTTCACCGATGTCGATCTCAATCCGCTCGCCGGCGTGGAGCGGGGGCTCGATGCGCAAATTCGCGAAGCGGGCGCGGCCGGCGGGCGGGTGACGCTCTCGCTCGACGTGCGCATGCAATATGCGCTGGAGGAAGAGCTGGCGGCGGCGGCGCGGGCGGCGGGCGCATCGGGCGGCGCGGCGATCCTGCTCGATGGACGCACCGGCGAAGTGTTCGCGCTGGCGTCATGGCCGCGCTACGACGCCAACGATCCTGGCGCCGCGAGCGAGAACACGCGTCGCGACCGCGTCGCCGGCGACGTGCATGAGCTTGGCTCGACCATGAAGCCGTTCACGGTGGCGATGGCGCTGGAAGAAGAGCTGACGACCAGCGGCGAACTCTTCAACATCGGCGCGCCGTTCGCCATCGATGGCAGCGTCATCGAAGATCACGAGCCGCGGCCGCCCGCGCTGGCGACGCTGCGCGATATTCTCACGCACTCCTCCAACATCGGCGCGGCGCAATTGGCGTTGCGAATTGGCGGGGCGCGACAGCGGACCTATCTCGATCGGCTCGGCCTCACCGCTGCGCCGAGCTTGGAGCTTGCGCGCAATCAAGCGCCGCTTGCGTCGCGCGCCTCGTCGCGGCGCGATGTGGCGGGGTTAGGCTTTGGCTATGGCCTCGCGGCGACGCAAGCTTCGCTCGCCGGCGCCTACACCGTGTTCGCTAACCAAGGCGCGCGCGTTCAGCCGACCCTGCTGCGCCGCGCGCCCGAGCGTGTGGAACGCACGCCGGTGTTCTCGCCGGAAACAACGCGCCAACTCGTCGCCTACATGCGCGCGACCGTCACCAGCGGCACCGGACGGGCGGCGGACGTGCCGGGGCTGGCCGTGGCGGGCAAGACCGGAACCGCGGAAATCTTCACCGGCGGCGCCGGCTACGACGAAAGCCGCAATTTCTCCTCCTTCGCCGGCATCTTCCCGGCCAACGATCCGCGCTACGTGATCGCGCTGTCGCTCGACGAGACGGGCGAGGGCGCGGCTGGCGGCATGGTGGCGGCGCCCGCGGTTGCCCGCATCCTGCGGCGCATTGCGCCCATGCTCGGATTGCGAGTGGAGGCCGGCGCGCCCGCGCGCTAGGGAGAGAGCATGAAGCTCGGCGAACTTTTCCACAGCGGCGTCCCGGCCGGCGCTGCACACATCGAGATCGCCGGCCTCACCGCGGATTCGCGGAAAGTGAACCCGGGCTATTTATTCGCGGCGTTGCAAGGCGTCGCCGCGCACGGACGCGATTTCGTGGCGCAGGCCAAAGCCAATGGCGCGGTCGCGGTGCTGAGCGCGGGCGATTTGGGCGAAGAACCAGGCGTTGCGCATGTGGTCGCCGCCAATGCGCGCCAGGCGTTCGCTGAGGCGGCTTCAGCGTTTTATCCGGCGCGTCCGGAGACCATCGTCGCTGTTACCGGCACCAACGGCAAAAGCTCTACGGTCGACTTCCTGCGTCAGATCTGGACGCACGCGGGAAAGCGCGCGGCGAGCCTTGGTACGCTCGGTGCGATCGGGCCGAACGGCGTGATCGATCTTGGCCACACGACGCCCGATCCTGCAGCGATGCATGCGGCGCTGAGCGGACTTAAGCAAAGCGGCGTCACGCATCTGGCGATGGAAGCCTCGAGCCATGGGCTTGAGCAGCATCGCGTCGATGGCGTCAGCTTCACTGCGGGCGCGTTCACGAACCTGACTCAAGACCATCTCGACTATCACAAGGATATGGCGAGCTATCGCGCCGCGAAGCTGAAGCTTTGGGCGCTGGTGCGCGATGGCGGCGTCGCGGTGATCAACGCCGATGCGGGGGAGGGGCCGGCGTTTGAAGAGGGCGCGAGGGCGCGCGGGCTCGATGTCGTGCTTTGCGGCTGGCGCGCGCCGCGCGAGCATGCGCTGAAGATCGTGGAAATTCTGCCGCGTCCGAACGCGCAGACGATGAACCTTCTTTGGCAAGGTAAGGAGCACAAGGTCGAGCTGCCGCTGATCGGTGAGTTTCAGGCAATCAATGCTGTCACCGCCGCCGCGTTGGCATTGGCGCTCGGCGAGGATGCCGAAGCCGTGTGGGCAGGCATGGCTGAGCTGAAGCCGGTGAAAGGCCGCATGGAGCATGTCGGCCAATCGCGGAGCGGCGGGCATGTGTTTGTCGATTACGCGCACACGCCCGACGGCTTAGACGTGCTGTTGCGCGCCGCGCGGCCGCATGCGCCGGGGCGGATCATCGCCGTGTTTGGCTGCGGCGGCGATCGCGATACCGACAAGCGCCCGAAGATGGGCGCCATCGCCGCACGGCATGCGGATGTGGTGATCGTCACGGATGACAATCCCCGCAGCGAAGAGCCGGGCGCGATCCGCGCGCAGATCAAGGCGGCGGCGCCCGAAGCGATTGAGATCGGCGACCGGGCGCAAGCGATCCGCGAAGCGATCGCGATGATGAAGCCTGGCGATGCGGTGTTGATCGCCGGCAAGGGTCACGAGACGGGACAGATCGTTAAAGGCGTGGTGCATCCGTTCTCGGATCAGGACGTCGCGCGGGCGGCGTTGGATTAAAAAGCTTGAGCGTTCAACCTCAGTTCGGAGCGCGTAATGAGTGAACTCTGGTCGGCACGCGAAGCAGCCGCCGCGACGGGCGGGCGGTTGATCAATGGCGAGGCGTGGAGCGTCGGCGGCGTGTCCATCGACACGCGCACGCTGGAGCCTGGCGATCTGTTCGTGGCGCTGAAAGACGTGCGCGATGGACATGACTTCCTGGCGCAAGCATTCGTCTCGGGCGCGGGCGCGGCGCTGATCTCCGATGCGAGCAAGGCGGATGGCTTGGGGCCGGCGCTGGTTGTGGGCGATGTGCTCGAAGGCTTGCGTAAACTTGGCGAAGCGGCGCGGGATCGCTGCGCCGCCAAGCGCATCGCGGTGACGGGCTCCGTCGGCAAGACATCGACCAAGGAAGCGCTTGCGGTGTGCCTCGCCGCCAGCGGCGCCACGCATCGCAGCGTGAAAAGCTACAACAACCATTGGGGCGTGCCGCTGACGTTGTCGCGCATGCCGCGCGAGAGCCAATTCGCCGTGTTCGAGATCGGCATGAATCATCGCGGCGAAATCCTGCCGCTGACGCAATTGGTGAAGCCGCACGCCGCACTCGTCACCACGATTGCGCCGGCGCACGTGGAAAATCTGGGCTCGCTCGAGGCGGTAGCGGACGAGAAGGGCGATATTTACGCGGGGCTTGAGCCTGGCGGTTCGGCAATCATCCCCGCCGATGCCCCGCACGCCGAGCGGCTGATCGCGGCGGCGGAGCGCAATGGCGCGAACCTCGTCCGCTTCGGACGCGGCGCGGAATGCGAAGCGCGGCTCCTGAGTTTCGAGATGGATGAGAGCGGCTCAACCGCAGAAGCGGAAATTCTAGGCCGCGTTATTCGCTATCGTGTCGGCGTCGAGGGCGCGCATTGGGCGCTGAATTCAGTCGCGGCGCTGGCGGCGGCGGATGTAGTCGGCGCCGACCTCGATGCGGCTGCGCATGCGCTTGAGCATCTGCGCGCCTTCGATGGCCGCGGTGTCGCAACGCGGATCGAAGCGCCGTTCGGCGCCTTCATGCTTGTGGATGATTCCTACAACGCCAACCCGACCTCGATGGCGGCGGCGTTCGCCACGCTCAGCGCGCGCAAGCCCGCCGCGGGCGGGCGGCGCATCGCGGCGCTTGGGGATATGTTGGAACTCGGTCCCGATGAGCGCGCCTACCACGCCGGCCTCGCGCAGCCGCTCGAAGACGCGGGCATCGATCTGGTGTTTGCCGCAGGTCCGCGCATGTCGGCGCTCATGGAAGCGCTTCCGCCCTCGCGCCGTGGCGGCTATGCCGAAAATTCTGAGGCGTTGATTCCGGTCATTGCGGGCGCGCTACGTCCTGGCGACGTCGTGCTGGTGAAAGGATCGAACGGCTCGAAAATGAGCAAAGTGGTTGCAGCGCTCACCGCGCTCAAAGGGGATGCGAATGCTTGAGCTCTTGGGACAATTCGAAGAGCGCTCGCAATTCTTCAACCTCTTCAACTACATCACCTTCCGCACCGGCGGGGCGATGTTCACGGCGATGATTTTCGCCTTCGCCTTTGGCGCGCCGTTCATTCACTGGCTGCGCAAAAAGCAGGGCAAGGGCCAACCGATCCGCACCGATGGTCCCGAAGGCCATCTGTTGACCAAGAAGGGCACGCCGACCATGGGCGGGCTCATCATTCTCATTCCCCTCACAGTGTCGTCGCTGCTGTGGGCTGATCTTGAGAACGTCTACGTTTGGGCCGTGCTGCTGGTGACGCTGGGCTTCGGCGCGATCGGGTTCGTCGACGATTACGCTAAGGTGACAAAGCAGCATCACGGCGGTCTCTCCGCCAAGCTGCGGTTGTTCTTCGAGTTTTCCATCGCTCTCGTTGCTGCGCTGGCGATGCTGGCGGCGGAGTGGGTGAACACCACGCCGGGCCAAACGCATGACGTGATGGGCTTCATCAACGCGCTCTTCGCGGGCGATCCCCTGACGGCGATTGCGCTGCCCTTCGTCAATGGCTGGGGCATCCAGCTTTTGGGATTTTATATACTCTTCGCGATGATCGTGGTGGTTGGCTTCGGCAACGCGGTGAATTTGACCGACGGGCTCGATGGCCTCGCCATTGTGCCGGTGATGGTGGCGGCGGCGACGTTCGGCATGATTTGCTACCTGGTCGGCCGCGTCGACTATTCGGATTATCTCGGCATTCCCCACGTCGCCGGCGTTTCGGAGCTGGCGACCATTCTGGGTGCGCTCCTCGGCGCCTCGCTGGGTTTTCTCTGGTACAACGCGCCGCCCGCGCGCGTCTTCATGGGCGACACCGGCTCGCTGGCGCTGGGTGGTTTGCTGGGCGCGATTGCGGTGGCGAGCAAGCACGAGATCGTGCTCGCCATCGTTGGCGGTCTGTTCGTGCTCGAAACGCTGTCGGTGATGGTGCAGGTGGCTGTGTATAAGCGCACCGGCAAGCGCGTCTTCCTGATGGCGCCGGTACACCACCATTTCGAGAAACTCGGCTGGCAGGAACCGACAATCGTCATCCGCTTCTGGATCATTTCGGTTATTTTCGCACTCGCTGGCTTGGCGACGCTGAAGTTGCGTTAACGGGCCGAAGCAGCGCACACCCGCACGCTCACGTGTTGGAGGCGATCGGATGATTCCGATCACGGAATTCAAAGGCCGCGATGTCGCCGTGTTCGGGCTTGCCCGCACGGGGCTTGCCGCTGCGCGCGCGCTGGCGGCCGGCGGCGCGCGCGTGCATGCCTGGGACGATAGCGACGTCAGCCGCGCCAACGCCGAAGCGCAGGGCGTGCCAGTCTCCGACATTAACAGCCGCGACTGGCGCAGCTTCGCCGCGCTCATCCTCTCGCCCGGCGTGCCGCTGACATTTCCAGAACCACACCGCGTGGTGACGCTGGCGCAAGCGGTCGGCGTGCCGATCATGAGCGACATCGAGCTCTTCGCCCGCGCCGTGAACGCGCTGCCGGCGACGCAGCGGCCGAAGCTGGTCGGCGTCACCGGCACGAACGGCAAGTCGACCACATCGGCGTTGATCGCGCACATCCTGAAGGAAGCCGGCAAGGACGTGCGGCTCGGCGGCAATATCGGCGCGGCGATGCTGGAGCAGCCGCCGCTGCACGCCGGCGCCTATTATGTGATCGAGCTCAGCTCGTATCAGCTGGATATCACGTCCAGCCTGCGTCTCGACGTTGCGGTCTGGCTCAACACGACGCCGGATCATTTGGATCGCCACGGCGATATGACGTCCTACGTCGCCGCCAAGAAGCGCATCTTCTTGAACCAAGGCGCGGCTGATTGGGCGGTGATCGGTGTCGATGATGCGTATTGCGCGCAAATCTGCACAGAGCTAACGCGCAGCGCGGTTCAGCACGTGGCGCCGATCTCGTCCGGTCAATCGCTTGGCCGCGGTGTCTCCGCGATCGGCGGCAAGATCGTCGATGGGCTGTCCGGCCGCGCCGAGATCGCTGCGGAACTGACGCAGGCGCCTGCGCTCGCCGGCAAACACAATGCACAGAACGCAGCGGCTGCGTATGCGGCGACGCGCGCGCTCGGCGTCGATCCGCGCGTGATCGCCAGCGCGTTCGCGAGCTTCGCTGGGCTCCCGCATCGGCTCGAACGTGTCGCCACCATCGAGGGCGTGCGTTTCGTCAATGACAGCAAGGCCACCAACGCCAACGCAGCGGCGCAGGCGCTGGCGGTTTATCCGCGGCTCTATTGGATCGCCGGCGGCGTGGCGAAGGAAGGCGGCATCGAGGAGCTGGAGCAATTCTTCCCCCGCATCGCCAAGGCGTATCTGATCGGCCAGAGCGCGGGTGATTTCTCCGATACGTTGCGCGGCAAGGTCCCTGTGACCATGGCCGGAAACCTCGAAGCGGCGGTGAAGCTTGCCTTCAACGATGCGCGTGTTTCGGGCGAGCCGCATCCGGTGGTGCTGTTATCGCCCGCGTGCGCGTCGTTCGATCAGTTCAAGAGCTACGAACACCGCGGCGATGAGTTCAAGAAATACGTCGCCGCGCTCAGCGCATCCCTGCCCAACGGCGCAAAGGCCGGAGGCGCGGCGTGACGGCGGCGGTCGCCGAGCGAGTCTCCGGCGCGCTCGAGCGATTGCGCACCTATGATCGCGTGCTGCTGGTCATCGCCGGCATCTTGTTGGCGGTCGGCATCCTTTTCTCCATGGCCGCGTCGCCAGCCGCCACCGCGCGCATCCGCATCGAGGAAGCGTTCTACTTCGCCGGCCGGCAAGCTGCGTACGCTGCGTTGGGCGTTATCGTCATTTTCGCGGCCGCTGCGCTCGAGCCCCGCCAAGTGCGGCGTGCGGCGACGATCCTGGTCGCGCTCTTCCTGCCGCTCTGCGCTTTGGCGGCATGGTTCGGGCCGGAGGTGAAGGGCGCGCAGCGCTGGTTCGATTTTGGCTTTTTCTCGCTGCAGCCGTCGGAAATTCTGAAGCCGTCGCTTGTCGTTGTGTGGGCTTGGATGCTCGGCGAAAGCATGCGCACGCCGCACTTTCCGGGCCGTCTCGTCTGCATAGCGCTTTATTTCGTGACGGCCGCCGCGCTGCTAGCGCAGCCGGACATCGGCCAGACGGCGCTGCTCGCGCTCTGCCTCGGACCGATGTTGATTCTCTCCGGCCTTGCGTTGCGGTGGGTTCTCGGCGGGACGGTGCTCGCCGTGTTGAGCGCGTGGGCGATCTACAGCTTTTATCCGCACGCACGCGAACGCGTGGATACGTTCCTCAATCCCGAAGGCGACGCCGCCTATCAGGTCAACCGTGCGCTCGATGCGATCGCCGCGGGCGGCGTGTTCGGCCGCGGGCCGGGCGAGGGCGTCATAAAACGGTCACTGCCCGATGCGCACGCTGACTTCGTGTTTGCGGTCGCCGCCGAAGAGTTCGGGCTGCTCGCTTCGCTCGGCCTGATCGCCGTGTTCGGAGCTTTAGCTTTTCGCGGTCTGTCGCGCGCACGCCGGCTCAACGATCCATTCGAACAGCTTGCGGCCGCTGGGCTCGTCACGCTTCTCGTTGCGCAAGCCTCCATTCACATAGCCGTCAACTTGAGTTTGCTGCCGGCGAAGGGCATGACGCTGCCCTTCATCTCGTTCGGCGGCTCTTCGATGATCGGTTCGGCGCTGGCGCTGGGGTTCTGTCTGTCACTGCTTCGCAATCGGCCCGGCGCCTTTCTCTTCGCCGGGCGCGCACGCACGTAGGGCTTCATGTCCAAGAAGGTCGTAGTCATTGCAGCAGGCGGCACGGGTGGGCACCTCTTCCCGGCGGCGGCCTTTGCCGAAGAAATGTTCCGCCGCGGCTGGCGCGTCATCCTGATGACCGACGCGCGCGGGCGGCGCTATGCGGAAGGGTTTCCGGCGGAGCGCATCGAGGACGTGCCGGCGGCGAGCCTTTCGGCCAATCCGATCACCGCGATCCCGAATGCGCTGAAGATCATGCGCGGCATCAATGAAGCCAAGAAGCGCTTCAATGCGCTGCCGCCGCAACTGGTGGCCGGCTTTGGCGGCTATCCGTCATTCCCTGCGTTGATGGCGGCGCGCGCGCATAAAGTGCCGATCCTGATCCACGAACAGAATTCGGTGCTCGGCCGCGTCAATCGTGCGATGGCGACGAGCGCGGCGATCGTCGCCTGCGGGTTTGAACGGCTCGACCGACTGCCGGCGAAAGCGGCGGACCGCAAGCACGTGGTCGGCAATCCCGTGCGGCTGCCGATTTTGGCGGTGCGCGATCGGCCTTATCCGGAAGCGCCTGCAGGCGGGCGGCTCAACATTCTCATCATCGGCGGCAGCCAAGGTGCTCGCATCTTTGGCGAGGTCATTCCCGCGGCGTTCGCGCTGTTGCCGCAAGAGCTGCGCGCGCGGCTCGATGTGGTGCATCAAGTGCGCGAAGAGCAAATCGCGGCGGTGACGAAGATTTATCAGAAGGCCAAGGTAAACGCCGAGGTCGCCGCGTTCTTCAAGGACATGGGCCAGCGTCTCGGCGCGGCGCACTTGGTAATCGGTCGCGCCGGCGCTTCGACGGTGACCGAGCTGCAGGTTGCAGGGCGCCCCGCGGTGCTCGTTCCATTCGCCGCCGCGGCCGACGATCACCAGACCGCCAACGCCGAAGGTCTCACCGCGGTCGGCGCTGCTGATCTCTTCACCGAGGCGGAATTTCAGCCAGCGCCACTGGCGGCTCTCCTCGAGCGGCGCCTAGCCGACCCGCATGGGCTCGCTGTCCGCGCCGCCGCTGCCCGCGCTGCCGCCCGGCCCGATGCGGCTAAATCCCTGGCCGATCTGGCCGAAAGCGTCGCGCTATAGATTTTCCCAGAAGCCCCCGCATCCAAAGCGGGGCGCGGCGGCGATTGAGCTCTGAACGCTAAGCGAGGAGCGAAAGTTTGGATCATTTCGTCCAGGATTATTGGTGGCTGGCTTTCCCGTTGGCGGGCGTCGTCACGGCCGCCTTTGAACTGATGCGCCAGCCGAGGAGAGAGCAATGACGTTCGCCGATTTTTTGAGCAATTATTGGTGGCTCATTTTCCCGATCTTCGGGATGTACATGGCAGTCCAGGGGACGAATTCACAGGAGCGGCGCACTCGCGACGCAATCGCGTTGCTGAAGACATATACGGACCAAGGCAAGGAGCCGCCGGCCGAGCTCCTGCAAACCGTCTCCAAGGGACTGGACGCGCAGTCGGACGAGAGCGGCGGCGGCAAGAACGGCACCGCTTGGAGCTTCTTTCTCTTTCTGGCGCTGGCCGCGGGCTTCGGCGCCGGCTGGTATCTCAATCAGGGCGAAGGCTTTGAGTGGGTGTTCCTCAGCGTTGCGCTGGCGATGAGCGTGATGGCGCTGGGCGCGCTGATGATCCTGCTGTTCGGCCGCAAGTAGGTTCGGTGGACGCGGCCGAAGAGGCGCGGCTGATCGGCCTGGCGCGCGTGGGCGACCTGCGCGCGTTTGGACGGCTCGTCGATGCGCATCAGGCGCCGGTGCGCGCGTTTCTGCGCCGTCTCGCCGGCAATGCCGCGGACGCAGACGATCTTGCGCAGGAAGCGTTCGCGCGCACCTGGGAGGTGCTGCACCGCTTCGATGGCGCCTCGAGTTTGCGCACCTTCATTTGCGGCGTCGCGTTTCAGTATTGGCGACGCGCGCGGCGGGCGGCGATGCGGCGGCAGAAGCGCGAGGACGCATATATGGAGCTGAGCGAGACTGAGAGCGAACCACCTGCGCGCCAGGCGCAGGCGTTGGCGCTGCGGCGCGCTATGGAGGCGCTGCCGGAAGACCAGCGCGCCGCGCTCGCGCTCTGCCTCGGCCAAGATTTCAGCCACGCCGAGGCCGCCGAGATTCTTGGCCTGCCGCTCGGCACGGTTAAATCACACGTGACGCGCGGGCGCGCGCGTCTGCAAGCGGCGCTGGGCGTCGGCGCGGAGAGCAACCCATGACCGACGATGATCTCGCCAATCTGCTCGGCGAAAAGCCGGCGACGCCGGATCTGGCCTTCCGGCTCGACGTATTCACGCGCGTGGCTTACGCGGCGCAGCGCCGAGCCGCCCGGCGGCGGGCGCTGACGATCGTGCTTGTCTCCACGGCAGTGGGCGCTTTCTTTGCGCTGGCGCAGGCGGCGGGTTTCACCATCGAGCGGATGCAGCCGCTCTTCTATGCCGCAGCGGTGGTCGGCTCGGCTTACTTCCTGATGCTGGAGGTCGGGCGCGGCCGGCGTTCGCCGCTGGCGCGGGTGTTTACGCGATTGCGCTTGCGCCTTTGATGCGCCGCGAAGGCGCTTTATAGTCCCGGCTTCCAGATCGGGGACTAAATGATCCGTCGCGCCATTCCTTTCGACACCGGGCCCATTCATTTCGTCGGCATCGGCGGCATCGGCATGTCCGGCATCGCCGCAGTGATGAAGAACCTCGGCTATGAGGTCACCGGCTCGGACGCCAAGGAAGGCGCCAATATCGAGCGCCTCCGCGAGTGCGGCATCCCCGTCAGCATCGGCCATAAGGCGGAGAACGTGGCGCAGTCTGGGGTCGTCGTGATCTCGTCGGCGATCAAGAACGGCAATGCGGAAGTCGATGCGGCGCGGGCGCGGGGCGTGCCCATCGTGAAGCGCGCCGAGATGCTGGCCGAGATCATGCGCCTCAAATGGACAGTCGCCGTCGGCGGCACGCATGGGAAGACGACGACGACCTCCATGATCGCCGCGCTCCTGGACGCTGGCGCCAAGGACCCGACCGTCATCAATGGCGGCATCATCAACGCCTATGGCGCCAATGCGCACATGGGCGAAGGCGAATGGATGGTGGTCGAGGCCGACGAAAGCGACGGCACGTTCACGCGCTTGCGTGCAACCGCTGTCGTCGTCACCAACATGGATCCCGAGCACCTCGATCATTACGGCTCGGTCGAGGCGATGAACGACGCCTACTGCCAATTCGTGGAGAACATTCCGTTCTACGGCTTTGCCGTCATGTGCCTGGATCATCCCCAAGTGCAGGCGCTCGCGGCGCAAGTGCGCGACCGGCGCGTCATCTCTTACGGCTTCAACCCGCAGGCCGATGTGTGCGCGGTGAATGTGCGCCCCTCGCGCGACGGCTCGACCTTCGATGTGGTGGCGCGCCGCAAGGGCGAGGGGCCGGGGGTGACGCTGCACGATCTCTTCCTGCCAGTGGCGGGCCGTCACAACGTGCAGAACGCAGTCGCGGCGATCGCTGTGGCGCGCGAATTGGGCGTCACCGACGCCGGCATTCGCAATGGTTTGAAGAAATTCTCCGGCGTGAAGCGGCGCTTCACCACCACGGGCTATTGGAACGATGTGCGCATTGTCGACGATTACGGCCACCATCCGGTGGAAATCGCCGCGGTGCTGGCCGCGGCGCGAGAGACGACGTCGGGCCGCGTGCTCGCCGTGGTGCAGCCGCACCGTTACACGCGCCTGCGCGATCTGTTCAAAGAATTCTCCACCTGCTTCAACGACGCCGATGTCGTGTTGGTCGGCGATGTCTACAGCGCCGGCGAAGCGCCGATCGATGACGTCAATTCCGATGCGCTGGTAATCAGCTTGAAGAGCCACGGCCACCGCGACGCGCGCCGCATCGCGAGCCTCGACTCGCTGCCGGATTTTGTCCGCGCGGAAGCAAAGCCCGGTGATGTCCTGGTTTGCCTCGGCGCTGGAGACATCACGGTGTACGCCAACGCGCTGCCCGCAAAGCTGGGCGCGGCGGCTGCGTGAGCGAAGCGTTCGTCGTACTCGGCACCTCGCGGCGTGACGGCAATACCGCGCGTGCGGCGCGCATCGCTTTTCCGACGACTGAGATTGTCGATCTCAACGATCATGCGATTACGGCTTATGACTATGAGCATCGCTATCCCGAGGATGACGATTTCCTCACGCTGGCTGAGCGGATGATCCGGCGCAGCGACATCGTCATGGCGACGCCGGTTTATTGGTACGCGATGTCGGCGCAGTTGAAGCTCTTCCTCGACCGCTGGAGTGATCTCATCACCATCCACAAGGATCTCGGTCGCGCGCTGGCGGGAAAGCGCCTCTGGGTGCTGGCCACGAGCCCCGATCCCGAACTGCCGCCCGGTTTTGAAGAGCCATTCCGTCTGACGGCGGACTACATGGACATGTCCTACGCCGGCGCGCTGCATGTGATCTGTCCGGACGACCTTGCGCTCGGTGCAGCGGCGCAAGCAGCGCTCGTTGCGTTTGGCGAACGGATCCGCGCCGCCTAGGGCGCCATCGAAACATTTGACCGGCGTCCCGACTCCCAGCAGCCGGGTAGAATGCCGGATACCGCCCACCGCGCGCCGAGGCCGATGCGCGCCGCCATCATCTACGATTTCGACGGCACGCTCGCGCGCGGCAATCTGCAGGAGCACTCGTTCATCCCCGATCTCGGGATCGACCACGACGTGTTCTGGAAGGACGTAAAGCGCCTGGCGCGCACCTCCGACGCCGACGAAATCCTCGTCTACATGCAGCAGATGATCGAGCGCTCGCGCAAGCTCGGCAAAGCCGTGACCCGCGAGAAGCTGCGCCAGCATGGGGCCGAGCCTTCTTACTTCGACGGCGTCGAGAGCTGGTTTCCCCGGATGGATTCATTCGCGGCGGATCAGGGGCTGGAGC